>PMCK01000169.1 GCA_003154095.1 Myxococcales bacterium
CCTGACGGGAAGCACATCCAAAAGGACCGGCGTGTGGAAGTGTTCCTGTTCCCCAAGGAAGTCGGGGTGTTGCCGCCGGTGCCCGGGGAGAAGGCGAGTGGTAGGGGGGAGAAAGAGTACCCGGAGTGGAGGTATCGAGCGATTGACTTTGAGATGCTTTCGCTCGCCCCCGACTACGCCTGGCTCGAAGCGGATACGATCGAGATAGACAACCCCGACCCTTCAGATGTCACCCCCACGGGGCCAATTCCCGACAATTCAGAGCAGTCGGACAACGAGTCGACAACTGGTCAATATGCCCTGCACGCGCTTGATGAAGCCGGCGCAGTAATTTCCCCCGCAAAATTCAGTCTCAACGTTGGAAGCGGGGAGACGTTGGGCACAGCTAGCGACGGGTGGATACGCTTCAGCTCACCAAGCGGCCAATGTGTGGAGTGCCAAGTACGTTGGGGTCGCCCCAATGACCCGAATGGACTGACGTATTCGCTGAACGTGGCACTGAATTGCGACCGGGACACGCAGAGCGAGGATGATGAAGTATCCAACAAGCTCCACAACCTTGGCTATCCCAAATCCCTTCCGCTGGATGAAAGGCTCAAGTATTTCCAGGAAGACCAATCGCTTGGCGATCGAGGCCGCGATAGCTCAGGGAAGGTTCCGGCTGGCACCATGAGTCGGTTACGAGATATCTATGCGCAACACAATGCCTGGTAGCGCGGGCAAGTTTGAGTATTGGCCCGGAATTTGATTAGCGGAACACCACAATGAACGCTCCTAGGCGAAGATCATTACCAATCACACCCAATGCTGCACCCATATTCGAGTACAAGGCAAGTGTCCGACATCGAATCAAGTGCTGTTTGTTCTGGACAACTGGCGCGGCACAAATCAATCCGGCGCCACAGGCCATTCAGCGCGCCTCAACAATATTGGCGCGACACAACCTGCTGTTGGACATTTGCCCGGGATCAACTCCGGTCGCCCCACACATCCTGCCATTCGACCGACGGATCAGGGCGCCCGCCAATGAGGAGCAGGAGGATCGGCTAGCACTTCGGCAGATGGCTCATCAAGCACATGTTCACGACGGCAGAATACCGGTGATCATTGCGCTTTGCGATGCTGCAATCGCTTGGAGGGGAATTACGCCCAACGGCAATCTGGGCGGGTGGCTACAATTCGTTACGCTCAATGCCGAACAGCAGGCACCCGACGGAGCAACCATGTGTCACGAAATGACCCATGCAGCAGGAAATCCAAGCGACTGGCCCACGAACCCCACGGACGACTACTCGAAATATCGCTACGTGATGATCAACAATCTGAACGACCGTAACTGCCTGATGCGCGGAGACGTGCTTCGGTATACTGCGCCATGTTACTTTGCCGAGCCTGGATAGTACAACTGGGCGTCTCCCTGCTTGGATTTGCGCTCTCTGCCGTCTGCGGCTGCGGCTGCGGCCGCGGCAGGCCGAAGAATGACCATCTCGTACCGGCTGTTGAGCTGCAAAGGGATGCATCAAGGTTGTCAGCTAGTCTACTCCGACCTGGCCGGCGCATTGTCGCAGGTGATACTGCAAACGTGATTTATGGCGGCGGATACCTTTATTGGGTCGACGCTAATGGTATTGTGCGCATGGCTGAAGGTGCTGAAACTGGGGAGCGTCTTGTCACCCAGAAGCGCTGCGGACCTCTGGCGTTCAGTCACGGTGCCTTGTACTGGATCCACTTCGATGATGACACCAACGGCGTGTTGTCGACTTCAGATGTAGGGACTGGAAAATCGCGCCAATTGGCCAAGATGCGGTGTTGGAGCACCGGCGGTGCGCACCTTGCCGTATTTCACGACAAAATCCTGGTTGGCGGAAGCTGTGAGCCTGAGTTGGCGACAGTTGATGTGAAGGGCACGGTGAGCCCGCTAACTCATCCGGACGAACGCCACCCTTTCGAGCAGAGGGCACCATACCGAGAGGCAATACCCGCGATCGCCAGCAGCAATATGGGGGCTGCTTGGATCAGCCAATACCGAGTGTACCTCTTGGGGGAGGATTGGCGAGCTCGCTTGGTGTGGGATCGGGGGCTATCTACGGCCATCGCTCTATCGGATACCCACCTATTGTGGGCGTCCGGCAGAACCGCACTCGACGTTGACAATGGGCCCACCACGATTCGCTCCTTGGACCTTCAACGACGGAATACGGAAGTCATTGTGACAGGGGCAGGCCACGTTTTCAGCACGCAGGCAAGGGGAATGAAGCTCTACTATACGGTTGAGCCCGACCTGTTACAGGTGGCAGACATGGTGACCAAAACGGTAAAGACCTTGGGAAAGACTCTCGCGGGAATGAACACCGTAGTGCTCGGCAATGAGCGCATTTACGTCCAAGTGCCGCAAGAAGGGATATTCGAATTCATCGAGTAGCGGGCAGCCTTGCGCTCCCTGGAGTGCCCGTCGCACTGCGTCGTTGGCCCGTGCGTCCACTTGACCATTGAAAATGTATACGTGCAGTATGATGGCCGCTCTTTTGCTACCTGCAGTCAATAATGCATCAACCAAACCAAGGCTTTTTGCCGAAGCTAGAAGACGCCAGGGCCTCCAGGTGGCTTGGGGCATTCGCTCTCAATACGCACGTTGCTCAACAGGTACCAATCTGGTCCGTGGCGCACGTTCAAGAGCAATTGTTCCGAAGACAATATCTCAAGCCCACAGCCACCTGGGTCGAGCAGAGTACGAGCGTGTTGCACAGCTTTCGTGGTTTGAGCGTCAACCTGGTGGTTGCACTCCTGCTGTGATGCCTCGCAATTGAATTTTACGACCTCACCGGGAGTATGCCAAAGCAGGAATTCATTTGCAGTTCGCATGAACGATCCCCAGCTCTGTTTCGCGTGCTCGTGACATTCACCCTGTCCGCGAGCACCAGCGCACGGCACTACGTCCGGAAATCGCGCAGTGAACGATTTGCCCCCGTTGAGTGATACCCGCTCGAAAACTGTGGCCTTCGAGGAGTCACAGGCAACGAGGTTACAAGTTCCGTCATCGAAACAGGAGACCATAGTTTGCTCCCCAATGGGAGTATACTCGGCCGGCGAGATACCGAGCGATCTTCGAGCAACGCGACCCGAACGATCCCAGGTAAGGAGCCCAAAGCCCATCGGCTTTTTGTTGTAGCCATAGTTGGGAGGTGCCACTATGGCCACAAGGCCATCGATATCAACGCGGCTGGCAGCGGCAATCCAAGTCGTCGACTTTGGGTAGGTTGACCATGTCAGCTTCCAGTGATCTTCGTGCTGCACGTACACGTCAACGACGGAAGGAGTTGCTTCAGTCTGAAAAGCAAGCCACATGTCCCCGTCTCTGAACACACCGGCACCTACAACATACCTGGTACCCTTGTTCGCAAAGTTGGGGTCCGATTCACTGCCCCCCTCTCGAATGCCCCAGCGCCTGCGAGCATCTCGATTGAGATTCACAATACCAACCTCTGGGAGCTCTTGGGGACTTGGATCTCCTCGACAGGTGTGCCCCAGAATTCGCAACACCCACGGTCGTCCGTAGAACCCATATGCGTGTGGGTCGTCACGAAACCGACTTGTTGCAATTGCCCCATTCGGTTGGGGAAACGTCCGTATCGGTCGTCCAGAATTCGCCCAAACGAAATAGTTGGCCGGAGGGAACTCGCGTTGCATGGCTGCCGACAGATCAGGCGCCGGTGCCAAAGAGGTACTGGCCAACGGTGCGCCGCCGTCATGAGTAGAGATCGGGCCAATAGCAACTTGTAACTCGTTTGCCCGCCCAGCAGCGCTCGGCATGTTGGGTCTTGGCCCCTCGAGCGGAGCCGACGGCCTGCTGCAGCTAGTTGATGACAAGCACAGACACGAAATACAGACCAAACAACGAAATAGGGCTTGGCGGAATTCAATTTGGGTCGCGTCGTGGACAGCGGAACCTTCAGGAGCGAGGCGGCAACGGCACTGGTGCGGGTGGCGGCACATAGGGATCTCCCTTCAGCTCGGTCAAACTCCGATTGTCAGGATTGAAAATGTAGCAATCCGCGAACACTTTGCCCCAGCCGTGTGCGGTGGGCGCTCCCCTGACATTTGTGTCGCGCCACATGCTGTTGTCAACATTGGCTGACTTTTTGTGGTGAATCTTTTTTTCTTCGGCTTCCGGTGGATTGCTAAAGGCTTTTTCGAAGGACTTCTCGTCATCCGCGAAAGAGTTGGGATTCTGCACCTGACCGTGAGTATTGTGAAGATTGGGGCTGTAGTTCATGTCAACCTCAACCTTGGCGAAGAAGTCCACGCCAACTAACCGGTTGAAGAAGAAGTTATAAGCGTAGTTCTTGTCCCACCGTAACCACTTCCGAAAACTGGACGAGCGCTGCAGGTCATCCGACGCTCGATTATACTGGCGGACGGACAACTTTGCGACCATCTCGTCTTCGGTTGCACCGCCGTCACGCCAGTCGTGTATGTAGATGGAAAGAAAATCGTCCCTCTTACATGCTGGCCAATTGTAGTTCCGCAGCAGCATCCAGCACCCGGCCGTATTGATGATGCCGTGTATATAGTTACCACCCATAACGCTGTCTCCTACCTCGATCTTCGTTCCCTCTTCGTCGAAGGCATAGTGTCCATTGCGCACGGTCATGTAGATAACGTGCTCGTGCGCTTCTGCGGTGAGCCAAAGTTTTCGAGGATGTTTGTTGGTAGGTGGCAAGCTATTGTAAATAGCGTTTAGGAACTTGGGGGTATTCGCCCCGGAAGCCGTATTATTGACATTAAAGCAAAAGTATTCGGTGTGTAGATCCAAAAACACCTTGTGCCCCTTCTTCTGACAAGAGAACACGGAGAAATCTGCGTTGGAGACCACAGATTTTCGCGGCCCGCTTCTAGGAGTTTGATCGGCACACATTGGGTGGTCGACGCGGATGCCACGCAGCGAAATGAAGACAACCAGGTATTGCTTGTCGTAGGAACACAGCAATAGCCGTTGTTGTGGGCTCAACGAACGGATGAACTTGCGAGCCGGTTCAGGATCGAATTCCCATTTTGGTGGCGACTGACCCGAGTTACTTTGACGAGAGAATTCATGGACCATGAGCTCTTTCATGTCATCCCTATCCGTGACGGCGATGCCAGGGATTCGTGCCCGATTGGTTGCAGGGATCGGCTTTGCTGGTGTGGCCTTGCGTACGACAACCTGTACGATGTGAGTAGTTTCTGGGATGTCAGTCTTGGCACTTTCAACCCCGGCAACCCAGTCGGCTCCCCAAATCGCCTGTTGGCCGGTTCCGCCAGGACGTTTCTTGAGAACCAGCGATTCGGTCCATTGTGCCTTCGGGGTGAGCCCTGTTGGGTCATCGACGGACTCATCGGAAAGCTCAAAGCTGCTGAAATCAAAGTCCGCTGGTCCCGCCAAGTCGTCAGCCGACAATACCTTGATGACAACATTGCTCCCGACCACAGTGATCTCGGTGTCCACTCGTTACCTCCAAAGAGTGCGATGTTGTCGCATGAACTTGGTCATATGTCTCGCAGCGCCAAAAGCAACTGTGCCCGCGGACGCTGGTGCGAACGTGACTTTACGCCAATTGTCGCGACTGGCGCCACCCTGGACCAACACGCGCGCACCAGGCTCCGAGGCCAATTAGTTCAGCTGTCCCGTCGCAAGAACTCAGATAACGGGACCGTGGCCTTGCGCGGTGTAATCCAGCAATGGGAGGTCTCGACGTCGAAGTTGTGCTGGGAAATCAAACGGTCTCCGAGGTACGCTGAAGGCGAGACAAGTTCCCACTGCAGCGCCACGCATTCGCAACGCACTCTGCCGGGTGGGGCTGGCCATCGCCAACGAAGAGGATTGAAGCCCTGCTGCGTCTCATCACCTCCCATCACGAATCCGTCGCAATTGCGACATGTCAAATATCATCATACTTTTCCGGGTGAGCTGCTATCTTTGGTCGTTATCCGATCATAGCACGACGGCGTGATTAGCTGCAAAGCAAGACCGCGCGGCCGCAGCGGCGTTGAGTTCAATCGAGATTCATCGTTGCAACTCACCCGCGAGGACGCGCGAGTTGGGGCAACCCCGGAGTGCGCATTGTGCTCGAAGCAATTGCATCTCCAAGCCGAGGCACCGTACGGTCCCATGCCGGAACTCGAATGGCAGCCGCCGCCAAGAACAGGCAACTTATGTCATCTCCTATTGTTGGTCGAATTGGGAAGCCTGAAGTGGACCCCATCCTTCGGATGGAGACGTGAGCTTACCGTGAACTCATCACCATTGAAATTCTTGAAGATATCACGCGTGAATTGTTCCGCCCAACCAAAAATGAGTCATGTATATATTGCCGTGACAAACGCGTACCGGTCGTACAGTGTTACCGGGAGCCCGATTGATCTAGCAACCAAGAAGCCCAAAGTAGGGCCTGATGGGAAGCCTGTAATCGTCACCACGACGATTGCCCCAGGGGATTCAATTATGGCTGGCAACTATATTCACGGGGGCATCAATACCAAGGGATGCTGGCCGTTGTTTCGCAATTTCAAATGGCCTGAAATCAAACGAGACAAACTCCTTTCCATTTTCCTCAACGATTCTCGTGGACCAACGTCAGGTGCCGATATAGTCAAGAAG
>PMCK01000500.1 GCA_003154095.1 Myxococcales bacterium
CCGGAGAACATATTCATCGTCAATGACAACGCAGTCAAAGTACTCGATTTTGGTATTGCGAAATTCCTTACGCTCACGGGCATCACGACTCAACGAGACACGTTGCAGGGAACGATGTGGTACATCAGCCCCGAACACGTGCAAGGTGTTGGCGTAACGGCGCGCAGTGACGTTTACGCGTTGGGCTCCATACTCTACGAAGCCATCTCTGGGACACCCCCATGCCTCATGGGACTTCAAGAGATAACCACGCAATCCGTCGCTTGGAGCCAGATATCACGCATGCCGCCCCAATTGGATGTGCTGATGCCCGGTGTGCCCTCTCTCGTCGCTCGGCTTATTCAGCGCATGCTATTAAAGGAGGCCGATAAGCGATACGGCAGCATGGCAGAAGTGGCCGAATTACTGCGCAATGCCGGCAAACAACTGACCGAGGGGGTGGGCAGTTCCAGAATTGTTCTGCGTGAACTTTGGCAGGCAGGTCAAGACAAGCCGCAAGATGCAACTTTCGGCGTTCGAGCTGCTGCTGCCGAATCGCCCAACGAAACTCGAGTTCCAACTTCGAAGCGACCCACGGTTGATGTGAAGCAATTGGTCCAGCGCGCCGCAACCGCGACCGTTCCAATAGTTGATGATCCCACCGCCTCTGCTCCGGTGCATTGGGGAAGCGACTCACCTAGGTCGCTCGGGGCTACAGGTTCCGAGCCGGAACAGTCCAAGTCGACAAGTATCAAGCGTTGGCAAATAGTGGCCATTGCGGTGGCGCTTGGGACTGTCGTTGGAATAGTGTTGGGATTTTCACGACAGCTTCCGACCAACACAAGAAGCGGGCCGATCGCGAGCGCCCAACCTACAGTTGAAGCCAAAGTCTTACCCTCTGCAAACTCCACTGTCACTCACGGGATGGAGAAGACCACCACCTCAGCTCCTAGCGTTGCAAGTGCAAGCGGCGCGGCGTCATCGAGTCCTCAGGCTCAGTCACCTGAGGGACCGGGGGCACTCGCTGCAGCGAGTAATGGAAGCGCATCGATTCCAAGTGTCGTCACGACCACAAATAAAAGCATGAACTTGTTGCCCAGCAAAGGAATCCCAGGCTCGAACGCTAAGCCACCTCGTTCGAAAACCCCAGCATCTTCATCGGACAATGGACCCGCAAAATCGCGAGCGTCAGGTCCCAAACCTCCGTATAGCGGGGAAGACTTGGAATAGGGGAAGAACCCGGATTGGTAAGACCATGACGAACCACCGATCTGATTCTCAATCAAAGTTAACCGACGTCGCCAAGGTGGTGCGGCTAGTCGATGTCAAGAGCGCACGGAAAGAGGCCACCTCGCCTTCAGAAGGCATTCGCCCCACTAAAGAAGGGCCTTGGGATCCCTGTCGGTTTCAAGAGTACGTGGTGTCACCCGAGTTTCGATTGCAAATTATGACGGCCAAGCCACCACCGGCCGACCCGGAACTCTTCGCAGAGTCTCTGCCACAGGCCGCATCGCCCGAACTTGCACTGTCGAACATTCCAGACGAATTTACCGGAATGGCGGCATCGGAGCTCCTCGAAATTGCCGGGGCACATTCAGAGATTAAGTCGGCCGAAGTTCAAGATTTAGATCAATCCGTGGCGGGCGCCCTTGCGTCTGCGTCTGCCGCGGAACCAGCAACCCAGGCGCGCGGCGTTGCCAGAAGATCAACCAAAATCAAGCTGATGGTAATAACGAGCGCCTTATTGGGCCTCGCAATAGGTTTTGTCGTCGCCCGCAGTAAGAAGCACCAAACGGAATCAATGAGCAGAACCGTGCCGTCGACGGCTCTTTCTGCTTCTGTCGCACCAACCACTTCGACCCCCGTTGAGACAAATTCGAAAAAATCAGGGGGAACTGGATCGCGCGAAGCCTTGAGGCCAACATCGGAGCCGAACAAGCCTCTTGTGACTGCCAGCCATCCTTCGAAAGCGTCCTCGACTATGCGAAGTGGCAAACCATCAAAGAAGACATTGCCCAAAGCAACTCCTAATACTGCCGAAGATTCAGAACCCGCATGGGTAGAACCGAAATGACTGCACAACGAAAAACCCCGCGTTATCGCATTGCCTTTATTGTGGCCCTTTCGTTCGTGGCGTGGCCCTTTCTGGCGAATGCCCAGGGACCCACGGCTCAGCGCGACGAGCAAGGCGCGGACGCAACTGCCCGCATAAGGGATCTATTTCGAAAGGGAGTCGCGTCGTTCAAGGCCAAGAAGTATGAAGAAGCGCGGACAACGCTTTTGGAGGCCTGGGCAATTCGACCTACGTCCGACGTGGCTGCCATGTTGGGGCAAACGGAAATTCATCTAAGGAAAAATCGGGACGCGGCAGAGCACTTGGACTTCTGTCTTCGCAACGTCGCTGCTGCCGAAAGCGACCAATTCTTGGAAAACGTCCGGAAGGGATTCCAAAAGGTCAAGTCCCAGGTGGGCACTTTACACGTTAGCGTCGACCGCGAAGGCGCAGAAATTCGCCTCGACGGGCGTGCGGTAGGAACCTCGCCCCTCAAGCAGTCCCTATACGTTGACCCAGGCGAGCACGTGGTTGAGGCCAGTCTCAACGGTGCAACTGGTAGCGATCCGGTCAATGCCGAAGCGGGTAAGGAGTTTTCCGCGGAAATTACATTGGGCGTCCCGAAGCCAAAATCGACAAGCACGCAGACAATTCAGAACAACCCAGCCAACACTTCGACCGCCTCAACGAATGCTGCCGTCACTCCCCCACCTTCTAGCACGAGCAACATTCCGCCCGCACTACTGGTATCCCCTGAGGCGAGTCATCCAAGTATCGTTCCGGTTATAGTGGGTGGCGCCGTTTTCGCTGTCGGATTGGCTGCGGGTATTGGGTTTAGGGTCGCGTCAGATTCGAAGTACGATGATGCGAAGGCGCTTCGCGATAAGAATGGTCCGGACGGCTGCTACGGCGTGACTTCGAGTACTTGCGCAACGCAGCACGATGACTCAATCAAGGTTGATCGATATCGAAACATCTCGACTGCCGGGTTGATCGCGGCGGGCGTCGCTTTGGTTGCGGTACCAATCTATTGGTTTTGGCCCCGTGGCTCGACCAAGCCGGCAGCAATTGCAACTAAATCGATTGAGCTACATAGTGGCTTCGATACCAGGGGCGCCAACTTCGGGATAAAGGGTGAATTCTAATGATACGGGATGGATTGATGAAGCAATTGTCAAGGCACTTCGTTTCTGTGCTTGCGCTGGCGGCCATTTCCGTTGGGGCAGGCGCCTGCTCCAATGAGGCGAACAATTGCGCGCTCAACTCGAATTGCGTACCTCCAGATGCAGGTAATGGTGGCACCAGCGGGGCGGGCGGCAACGCGGCTGGCGGCCTCGGCGGCAATAGCATTGGCGGTACAAGTGCCACGTCGGCGTGCAGCCCTGCGTGCAGCGGTGCCAAGCCAGCGTGCAATGAGACCACCCAGACCTGCGTGGAGTGTGTCGCTGACGGCAATTGTTCCGGCAGCAAACCGGCCTGCAACACGGGAAACAACACTTGCGTTCAATGCATGAAGGACGGGAATTGCCCGGGAGGCACGCCGCTTTGCGATACTTCTTCGAATATCTGCGTTCAATGCAAGTCCAACTCTGATTGCACTAGCACTTCGTCTTCTTTGTGTCGTGCCGGCACGTGTAGCCCATGCGCCCAGGATGCCGATTGCAGTCAAATAGCCGGCAAGAACGCATGTAAGACAGGTACTTGCGTCCAATGCGTGGTTGCTAATGAATCCGCCTGCAGCGGCAATTCGTGCAATCCCACCACAAACATCTGCACAACAACACCACGCAATTCCGTAGATATTTGTCACTCATGCATCGCTGATAGCGAATGCATTGGCGGAAATGCAAGTGACGGTGGTACCGCGGCTGCAAGGTGCGTACAGATGACATTTGGTAGCGCCAGTCAAATTCACGGCAATTATTGCTTGCAACGAGTGTCGAGTGGTTGCACCAACCCCTACAAGGTTCCCATTTCGGCAGCAAGCTTGTCCGGGGCGCCAGCTGAAGACTATTGCGGAATCAATGAAGCGGCTACGACCTGTGAAGCCGTTCTAGACCTTATTGCTTCCAAAGCATGCGCTGCCGACAACTCCTGTGGCGGCGGCGCGGGAGGCATCTGTAAGACGGTTGGAGTTGACGCCAATCGTTGCACCATCCCCTGCGATTCTGCGGCTCAATGCCTTGCTAGCGCGCCCGGCAACCTCTGTACACCCCCGACCACCCCCTACTGCCATTGATCGCCCAATGTCCGAATTTAACATTGCGAAATACTCCGCTTCAGTGTCACGACTGGCGGCTTCAGTTGCCCTAGCTGCAATCGTCGTGGCACTGGTAACGGGCTGTTCCGCCACCAAGCGAGAATACCCGGCGTTCGATGCAGAAACTGGCGGCGGCAGCGGCGATTTCACTTGTAAGCCCGCTTGCAGTGGAACTAATTCGCTGTGCGATCGGGTGAAAAAGGAATGCGTTCAGTGTGTTACAAATGAAACCTGTACTGATCCAGCTGCTTCTGCGTGCGTTTCTGGCGACTGCACGTCATGCGCTAAGGACTCAGATTGTACCCACATAACGGGCAAAAGCGCATGCAAGACTTCCGACTCAGCTGATGCGGGGACTACCCCGAGCGATGCGGGCGCAGCGCCAGGCACCTGCGTTCAATGCGCCGAAAGTTCAGATTGTCTATCTAGCAAGCCCGTCTGCGACGAATCCACAGGCAGCTGCGCAGAGTGCCTCGGTCCAAATGATTGCGCAGATCCGAAGGCTGCCGTTTGCAAATCTCACAACTGCGCAGCATGTCAATCGAATGCTGATTGCGAGCACATAGTAAGCAAGGGATTTTGCAACGCGGGAGAGTGTGTCAGGCCGACGGCTACGAACATATCGCTCGGGACCAACCACACGTGCGCCATTCTCACGGATAGCACGGTAAAGTGCTGGGGCCGCAACGACGTGGGTCAACTCGGAAATGGCACTACGTTGGACAGCGTCGCACCGGCATTGGTGACCGGCATTACCCAAGTCGTGAACGTTTCCGCGGGATTTCAGCACTCCTGCGCGGTTCTTTCTAATGCCTCGGCTCAATGCTGGGGAAGCAATGAATACGGTAACCTCGGGAATCCAGCCTATCCCATTGGCAGCAGTTTACCCGTAACTGTAATGGGAGTTTCACAAGCACTCACCATTGCGGCAAGCGGCGCGGAGTCGCGCGGCGTTTATAGAGTGATGCACACTTGCGCGTTGCTTAGTGGTGGCTCAATCCAATGTTGGGGCAGCAACGGGTTTGGTGAATTGGGCAACAACTCAATGACGGATAGCAGCACGCCCGTTGCAGTTTCTAACATTACACAGGCAGCTGCGATTGCATCGGGTGGCACCTTCAGTTGCGCCCGACTTGGCAACAATACTGCCCAGTGCTGGGGTGCCAATAGCATTGGACAGCTCGGAAATGGAACCAATTCCGATAGTCTAACCCCCAATGCTGTGTCATACCTCACCGGCGTTCAGGCAATTTCAATGGGCTTGGGACACTCGTGCGCTGTTAACGGAGGCGTCTATTGTTGGGGCGGCAACAGTGCGGGCCAGCTCGGAGATGGTTCGACCATTGACTCGAATACGCCGGTAGCCATTGGCAACCTTTCACAGGTCACGTCAGTTGCTGCAGGAAGTCGGCATAGTTGTGCGTTGCTTTCAGGGGGTACCGTTCAATGCTGGGGCGACAACTCCTACGGGCAGCTTGGTAATGGCACGACTACTGGCGGCTCGCGCGTGGCAGTTCTGGGACTCAGTCAAGCCGCCGTCGCAATATCCGCGGGCAGTGGACACACGTGCGCCATACTCAATGATGGGTCCGTACAATGTTGGGGTGACAATACGTATGGTCAACTCGGCACAGGCAACAAGACAGGTAGTTTGGTGCCCGTTGCGGTCATCGACCTTTGACTGGACTAGCCATTCCCATGCACTCTAAGATGACACCCACTCACTATCCGCGTCTGGTATCGATATGCCTGGCACTTGGTTTCCACCCGATCTTGGCATTGGCCGCGTCCGATAATTCAGCGCCCAAAGAGTCAGCTTCTGATGGTGACTCGACCAAGGAACGCCGGGAATGGATGAACAAGGGCAACGCGGAGTACGTGCAAAAACACTGGGAGGCCGCGCGCGATTGCTACACAAAAGCTTGGGATATCAAACACCATTTCACGATTGCGGCGAACTTGGCCGATGTAGAAATGAAGATGAATCACTATGCTGAAGCAGTTGGCTACTTGAAGTACGTTCTCGCCAACGTTCCCGAAGGTCAAGCCGACAAACGCAAAGCAGCCGAAGAGCAGCTAACGGAATGTAGAAATCATCTCACTGCCGTGCGCGTTGCGGTAGACGTAACCAATGCAACCGTTCTGGTTGACGGCCGTGATGTCGGTCAAACGCCGCTCAGGGAAGATCTGCTCCTCGAGCCCGGAAAGCACGTCATTTCAGTAACGAAGCCCGGCTACAGCAATCAAACTCAAGAGCTATCCGCCGAGGGCAACCAAGTCGACGTGACATTGACCCTGGAGAAACCAGGCGCCGCCCCAACGCTTACCCCGGCACCTCCATCAGTACAGGCGGATCATTCTGTCGCGGTCGACAATCGCGTTAGCGGTTATCGCATGGGAAGCTACATCGCTTTCGGTGTGGGCGTCCTTGGGGTCGGCGCTGGAACGTTCTTTCTGATTCGTGCGCACAGTACCCAGTCTGACTCTGACGCGGAATACGATGGGTGCCTGCCCAATTGCCCAGCAGCAAAGCAGCAGCATATAAGTAGTCTGGATATTCGTGCCCTTCATCAACGCACGGAATCTGAGGTTAGCTTCATTGTCGGAGGGGCGGGGCTAGCGACGGGCGTGACGCTACTGCTGCTCGAGCCAAAGAAGCCTGCAGCAACCTCCGCCGGCTACGTTCGTCCATGGGTTGGAGTCGGACAAGCAGGATTGTATGGCGCGTTCTGACGCTAAGAGTCCAAAACCTGGTCAATATACTTGATACAAGGGCTAACTTTCGACTGAACTGTGCTGTTCTCAAAGAAGGGCGATTCTCGAACGCGGATCAGCCGAATCCTTATCTCTCCCAGGACCTCTCCCGGTAGGCTGCTAATACCGAGTGAAGTCTCTAGAGCAGAGACTAGTTCACTGGCGCCCAACTCCGCTAGCACTGAGACCAATTCATCCAGGACCGCGTACAAATCGCTGTTGTTGTTGATCATATCCATTATCTCACTTCGACATCGAGAATCCTGTTAGTTGCACTCCACCGGGTTTCACTACAACCTCCAACGCGCCTCCTCCGTTTGGCCCTACCCCTGGCGCGGGACGAGTGATGAATGATGCGCCGGGGCGCAGAGTCGCCGTTTCCACGAAATCAAAATTGGCGTTCTTCGGTGGAATACCATATTTCTGCGCGTAGCCGGGATTGAGGGGACTTTCAAGAGACCAGAATTGAGACTCAGGTCCAGCACTTACACCCAACTTACCCCCTTTGTACAGCGTAGCGCCTTTTTCTACCGACGACCTTGCCCTCAGCGCGTTTCCGGAAACACTTTGCGACGCATTCCCGTAAGGAGTTGCGATCTCGGCAAATCCCTTTGTAGCTTCTCCTCCCGCCTTAGTAATCCTTGTAGCGGCCTTAGCCGTCCGGCTCATGGAGTCCGTCAGCTTTCCAACGATAACCACCTCCGCAATCGTGACTAAGGCGCCTCCCGCGATTTGTCCCGCGCGCGATACGTGGGCAAAGCCGAATGCAGCTACCGCGGCGTTGCCTCGAGCCTCAGCTTGCTCGGCGGCTTGGCGTTGGGCTTCCGGGAACGCGTAGGGAATTACTGCTGGTTGGCTCGCAAGTTTGAATACAACGTCGTTCCATGCACCTTTGAGCGTCTCGCCTACTGCGTGTGCCTTGGCCGATATGTATGCGACGCTGCACTGGGGTTCGCCAGGCATCTGGTAAGGGTTACTTTGCTTGCCCTCGGGATCTACGTGATCTACCGGGTTGCCCTCGCCATAGGCATAGGCATAGGCCTTGGACGGTTGTCCGATGATTTGCTCCGGTGATAGGAGAGCAATGGGATCTACTGATAGGAATATTCCCAGCTCTGGTCGATAGGAACGAGCGTGAAAATCACTGAGTCCGCTGCCGCGATCCTCTTCGTTCGCTACGAATCCAAACGGATCCCGGTGACCGGCGGTTTGATATCGGACTTGGCCGTACGGGTGATACGAGCTGCGGCTGAGTACTTTGCCTGTGGCGTCTAACACTACGACCGGAGTCCCTTGGATGTCACTGAGATAGAATTCCGCTGAGTCCGGGACGGTTGTTATCTCGACTGATCGATCGCGGACCGTGAGGACCTGCGAATCATGCGAACAAGCGGGTATTGCCGCCGAGGAAAGGCAAGCAATGGCGGCTAGCGCTAGTGCTGGAACCAAACGCAAGGTCCACCCGGCAAAACCCAGGCTCCGCGGTAACGGTCGCGGCGAACTGCGGCGTATCCGTGCCGTCAAGACAAAACCAAGAGCCAGCATCAATGCCGACCACAGCAACGTCGAATGTTTGACCATCGCTCGCGGGAGGTTCCCCATCAATCGACTGCTCCAAGATCGGTCGTCGCTTGATGGGTCAATTGCAGCAATCGCACCCGTGGTTGTCACGGGTCCTGTTCGAGGGCCTGCATCCACGGCATCTAATCGTACCGTGCGCTGCCCGCCAATTATTGCATATCGAACTAGCTGCCCGCTGCGTTCCTCTATGTCCTTGTCGATATAACGCGTGACCTCAGATTGGCCTTGGCTCTTTGTGATCTTCAGTAAGCGCTCGTCGTCGTGGCCGTAGAAATATGTTTCTTCAGTGTCACCACGAGTGACCTTTGACAGGCGGCCCTTGGCGTCCCACGTCAACGTGCGCTCCCCATCTTGAGTTAGGCGGCCAGCAGCATCGTACTTCAGCGCTTCGTCGCCGTGATGAGTCAATTGGTCCGCTGGTGCGCCGCTTTCGCCGTATACATTAGTGACGTTTAGATTCTTATCACCAAAGTCACTCTTGACGGACAAGACCTTTGAGATGTCGTCGAGTTGCCAATCCGTGCGCCCGGAATGATACTGGGCGGTTTTCAGACGGTACCGGTCATCATATGTAAATCCCGCCGTGAGATCTTCTTCGGCGGATACTCCTGCCCTAAGATCTGCGATGCTCACCACGTGTGACGCTGAATCGAGGGTGTATTTGAGGCTCCGCAGAGGCGAGCCAGTTGCGTCCACGGCGGACAATGCGTAGAGGCGCCGCCGCTGATCGTAGGTGCGATTATCATCAACGCCGTTCCCAAAGTGGATGCTCGACAATGCGCCATCGGGCGTCCAAGTCAGATTCGTCGCAAGCGGACCAATTGCGAACAACATTCCCCGGCGGTCGTAGGACATCGAAAGATACGTCGAATTCGGGAAACCCCGCTGAATTGCCCGGTCTTGGGCATCGTACTTTGTCCAACTGTGGTGCTCGGTGCCGTCGCTCCAGCGACGGATTGTGTCGGTTATTCGACCACGGGCATCATAACCATAGTATTCCGTGCCGGCTGCGTCGTTGACCCACGAAAGTTGGCCTGTCGTATTTCCCAATTCAGGATGCTCGGCGGACGAATCATCATAGTGCAGTTCGTTAACCTTCTTCTCGGCTCCGCCCGATAATTGATGCCACTCCTCAATGGGACGGCCGAGCCCATCTACGACGAAACGTACGGCATTGCCGGTGGGGTCAATGCGACGGAGCAAGTCATTGCCATCCGAATATTCAAACGACCACTTTCCGGCATTCGGGTCGCTCGTAGCTACCCTGCGACCGCGACCATCGTACGAATACGTTCGGGTGTGTCCCAGTGCGTCCGCAAATGCAAGTAGATCCCCTGCGGCGTCGAAACCATAGATACCGGAAGTAATGCTCGTCGCAGCCTCGCGCTCAACGACCTGGACTACCCGTCCAAGTCCATCTTGTTTTTGCGTCGTAGGAGTGTTGAAGTGGGGCGACGCCGAATCGGTCTCATTTTCGTCGAACGAGGCTACTGACAAAGGCGAATACTGCCGCTGAGTTTCTGAGCCGTCAGGATGACGAACAGCAATCTCGCGTCCCTGGGCATCGCGAAGGCTTTCGGTGCCATCGCGCCCTGTAAGTGTTGAGGGGTAATCAGCGAAATTCTCGACAGTCGGGTAGGCAACAAACGCAACCTGACCCCGAGCATCGAATCGGGATAGCTTGGATAGAATCCATTGCCCTTTGGATGAGCCCTCATTGAATATCGCGCGTTCGCGCCCAAAGCCGTCCACGTGCGCATACCTTGATGTCACATTGTCTTGCCCGGTTACCTCGCGCTGTTCCGTCGTCACAACTGACGTGGGCGATCCGAATCGATATGAAAACGATGTCGTCGGCCTCTCCGTACTGTCGCCAGGTCGTACAAAGGACAACACTCGCCCAAGGGCATCATACGTAACTGATGTTGTTGAGCAGGAAGGTGCGACCAACTTAGTAACCACACCGAATCTCGGGTCGTGCTCCGCCCGCCATTCGAGGGAGCTTGACGAATCTACTGTGCGACGTTCTAGCGTCACGAAGGTGTGCGAATCGACGTCATATTCAAATTCTGCACGGCTTCCCCTAGCGTCGACGGTCGCCTCAACATTACCGTCCGAGTCATATTGGTTCCCCAGGTCTCGGGCAAATCGATCCCCCTCAATCCAACTCTCACTTCTCGTCAAATCCCCCCGCGCTACCTTCCCGAGCGCCAACCCCTGGAACGCTTCTCCGTCGTAATACCGGCGTGCAAACTTTACCCTGTTGCCTTTGGCA
>PMCK01000075.1 GCA_003154095.1 Myxococcales bacterium
GAATGGGCACGGCGTCACGAGTCATACGCGTTGGCCGCGGACTTGTACGCCCGGGCGCTGCAGTTCTTCAACCCAGGAGAAGGGACGCCACGGCGACGTGCAGAGCTACTGGGCAATCTAGCACGCGTTCAACTCTTCGCAGGCAGAGCCGACCAAGCGCTTCGATCCTTCGCGGAGATGCTCGAGGTTAGTGATCAGCAAGGCATGGACGACCTCTATGCTGAAGCTGTTCTGGGCGAGTGGCTCGTAAAGGGCGAAATGACTGTTGTGGACACGCCCTTTCAGGCGCGCCTTAACATTGCTCTGAATCGTGCGAGGAACCGCCCAGAGCTCTACGCTCAGTTACTAACCGCAAGAGTATTGGTCACCCTTTTTTCAGAGACTGAAGAGGCTAGAACTGCACAGCTCGGCGAGGCACTTCGGATCACGGAGACCATTGACAATTCAGCCGTGCGTCTTTCGGTTTTGAACGCGGTAATGCAGAACGTCGCGCAACCGGCGAATGTTTTACATACACTCACGCTCGCTGACGAGATGCTTCACCTCGCGAACAAGGTGAAAGCATTGGACCGACTTGTGGATGCCGGAACCTGGCGAGCCTCATTGTTGCTTGAGCTTGGGCGCGGGTCAGAGTACTCCGCTGAGATCACTCGTTGCGCGGAGCGCGCCAAACGACTGCATCCGAGCTTCAGCTACCGCGTCCGAGCTCTCGAAAGTGGTCGAGCATTCATAAACGGGGATTTGAGCGAAGCCGAGAGCCTCGCGCGTTCGGCTTTCACAACGGGTTTGCCCACCTATGGAGCATTCGCTTGCGCCACACTGGTCCTACAACTTCAAAGGATTGCTCTACAGAGGGACGAGGCAGGCAGAATTCCCCTGCTAGAAGAAACGCTTTCTATTCTGGAGGAGATAGCCCCGTTGGCGCAAGGGTACTTCCCTGCTCGTGTCATGCTAGCGCGCGCCAGGCTCGAGCGTGGTGCACCTAGTGACTACCGAGACTTGCTCAGCGTGTTTTTGGAGCAACAGACCCTTCCGCTGGGGCTCCCAGCCCGGGTTCGAGTAGCGGTACTTGCAGACTTCGCGGAGTGCGCGTGCGAAATGAATGACGTAAGTGTTGTCCAAGAACTCTCAGAAAAACTTCAGCCTTTTACGGCCTGCACATTTCCTTCGGTACCGGTACTAGCTACGGCGGACCCGTCAGTTACGTCCTGGGAATGCTTGCACTAGCCAGCTCGTTGGTGGACCAAGCACGCACGTTGTTCGAACGAGCGATCCAAGAAGCGGAGTCAGTGGGTTCCAAACCGTATCGAGCGTGGAGCGAGTTTCGGATGGCTCAGACTCTCGTGGGGCACAAGGATGCAGACGGCCGGCGCGCCCTGCTCGACAGCGCTCGAACCGTCGCCAAGCGGCACGGCCTAGGTCGACTTGAGCGGATGGTGGCGAATGAATAAAATGCACATCACCACAACATGTGGGTGATCGATTTTCTCAGGTTTTCAAGGCCATTGAGCAGCAAGACCTTAGCTCAGAGGCGTGTGTACGAGCTTGCGCACGCGAGCGACCAACACCTCGGGGCGAACCGGTTTCTGTAAGAATTCGACGGGCGTTCCCCACGCGTCACTCTCTCCGACTAGACCAGCACTGTAACCGGAGGTGTACAGGACTTTCAGACCTGGCCGAAGCTTTCTTAGCTCACGCGCCAATTCGACACCATTCATGCCGGGCATGACAACATCGGTGATCAACAGATCGATATGCTCTTGCTCGAAGGCTATTCGCAAAGCCTCGCTGCCGTCTCGCGCCGAGAGTACATGGTAGCCTTTGCGCCGGAGCAGCCGACAGGTGGCGTGGTTTACCAATGGCTCGTCCTCAACGAGCAATAGCGTCTTACCGCTACGAAATTCGTGCGGTGTGTGCTCGATTGCCGCTTCGGGTTTCATGGATTCAGAGGTTTTCGGTAGGTAAATCCTGAATGTCGCACCGTGTCCAACACGACTCTCGACGTCGATGGCTCCGCCACTTTGTCTGACAATTCCATGAGTCGTCGCCAGACCGAGTCCTGAACCGCCCTTCTCGGATTTGGTAGTGAAAAATGGGTCAAAGATCTTATCGCGAATCGAGGGGTCGATGCCTTGGCCCGTATCGCTGACAGACAGCACTGCAAACGGACCCGGTGAGACTCCGGAAAGCCCTTGGGTATCGACCAGCGAGAGCATTACATTTCTTGCCTGTACTCGGATTCGCCCTTTCTCACCGATTGCATCGCGTGCGTTTGTCACCAAATTGGTCAGTACGCGATCCAATTGAGAGGGGTCTACCTTTACCGGGTAAACGTCGGGCTCAATCTCGAATTGGAGCTCGATGTCGGGTCCAACCAACGATCTGAGCACGGGCATGGCTCGTTCAATCAGGCCGTCCAGCAACACTACCTCGGGTTCTAGATGTTGGCTGCGCGAGAAGATTAGCAACTGGCGCGTTAACTCCTCGGCGCGCTCCGAAGCGCTTTGAATCGTTCTTACATTCTGAGCGACGCGGTCACCGAGTATCGGCTGATCGAGAATGTCGTCTGCCGACATTCGGATCGCTGACAGCATGTTGTTGAAATCATGCGCAACGCCGCCGGCCATGCGCGCTACGGCTTCCATTTTCTGCGCGGTCCGCTCATGTTCCTCGAGTCGTCCCCGCGCGTTCAGCCACCGCATCAGCTCGAGTGCCAGCGGCACCTGACAGGCCAGCGCGTTGAACAGCTCTGCGTCATCCTCCGTAAACTCGCCGAGGCCCACTCTGCGGTCCAGTCGCACGATGCCCACGACCGCGCCCTCGAGCACTAGCGGCGCGACAACTGTCGAGTAGCGCGTGCCGGCGCCGTTGCCATTCGTGCGCGGCGATTCGGGTTCCGGTTCGACGATGTATGCCGTTCCGCGACGAACAGCCTGCTGCAATAGCGCAGAATCGAGATCCTTTTGCTGGATATCGCACTGTCGATCGTCGCGGCCAGCAACGAGGCGGAGTTCTGGAAGAGCGTTCGGCGATGTCCGATCACCGGAACCGCCGGAGAACCCAAGATAGAGAAATCCTCGCTCGGCGCGCAGCGCGCGCACCAACTCGTCGATGATCGTGCGCGCCTGGCGCTCGGGATCGAGGTCCGAGTGATGCGCGTGCATCACGTGCAGGACGCTTTGCAGCTGACCGGGTGCACGCGGCGAGGGGCCCGGCGCCGGCGGACTCTCGGAATCGGGCGAATACGAAGACGCTTCCGGATACCCCGATTGCTCTGCTCGCTTGAGATCGAATTCTTCACGTATCCAGCGCAGGCGGTACGCAGCACCATGCGATCGAGCCAAAGTCGCAGCTAGGCGAGCCTCGTCCAGCGCTGCGTCGTTCTGCCCTTGCGCGTGTAGCATGTGGGCTCTGCCCCGGTGTACGGCATATAGTATCCAGGGCGCGCCCTGTTCGCGGCCTAGTTGTTCAGCTTTCCGAAAATCCAATTCCGCCGAACGATTCTTGCCACTGAACCAATTGAGGTAGGCGCGCACGGCGAGATGGTGAGCCTGGATTAAGGGTATTCTCGCTGCGTTGCCTAGATCGGACACAGCTTCTCTGAGCCTGGGCAATAAACGCGGTTGCTCGTCTGCGGGCGCGCGTAGGCACTGATGGACTCGCGCGTGCGCTACGCGAATATAATATTCTATTAGTACCAGGTGCACTCGGGCAGGGTTGAAATCGGCATCACGTACCTCTTGAACGATACTTTCGAATTCAGCACCGAGCCTGCCGCATTCGGNNCTGAATGAAACTAAAGCACTGCCAGGTGGCGTCGGAACCGTAACATCGCGCAGTCGCTTGACTACATCCTCCGACTCCGCATTTCGGCCCATTGACACTAGTGCCGCGCGTGCGATCAACACCACGTACTCTGGCACGATGGCGTCGCCCTGATAGTGCATCAGGCGCTGAACTGCCTGACGAACCCATTGCCAAGCGGTATCATTGCGCCCTCGGCCGGATTCTAGGAGTTGCTGGTTGTGAACCATTATGCAGTATTCGCTGAGCTCGCGCCAATGCCCGTATTCATCCAAGAATTGTTCACCGGCTCGGATCGCCCCTGGAATGTCGCCTGCCCATGCCAAGAGCACGGACCGAAGCTGTTGTAAATACGCGTACAACACAGGATCACTCAGGGTCTCGCACAGGCTCTCAGCGCGACGCAGATACTTCAGTCCAATTGACTTCATCCCCAGGAGAATTAGTAGGAATGCATATCGCTGGAAACTGAGCACGAGTGCCGGAGTAGGTCCCAGTTGCTCAGCAAGTTCCAGCGAGGTCAGCGTCGCGACGAGGAATCTGAGCGGCTGAGTGCACTGGAACGCGAGCCGCGCTGCCTGATGGTTTAGCGAGCAGATTACTTCCAGCGCTCTACGCCCTTCTGCAGATGCAGTTGTCCGCCAATGGCGAGGGTGAATTGCCCAGCGGAACCACGCGACTATTGCAAACAATACAGACTTAAGTGAACCCGTGGGTGGCCGCTTGCCTATCGCGCGAAAGGCGAGGTTGAGTGAAGCCCAGGCCTCCGCTGTGTCGAAGTTCGCTTCATAAATCTTGGCGATTTGAGAATGGGCTTTGGCGACGAGAATCGAGTCACTGGTTCTGGTGAGTACTTTCTGAAACTGCTTTCGGCTTCGTGCCAGGGCTCCGGTTCGGAACTGCGCCTCCGCTATGGTGAAATCGAGTTCACTGCTGAGCTCGGTCCCAAGTAAGTTCGCAGCGTTCGCGGCAACATCGAAGAAACCGAGCGCGCGTTCGTTGTCGAAGCTTTGAAATGCGGATTGTCCAGCGGCTATGTTTGTCTCGAGTACGCGCTGTGGGTTCTGCTCTACGTTGCCCTGGGAATAGTGAGTAGCCAGCAGGTAACACTGATCTATTTCACTGATGCTGATTCGCGAACTTTGCGCCTCTGCGTCAAACTCTGTCGTCCGTGAATCGTCTAGGGTTTCCGCTACTCGCTGGTGAATTGCACGCCGTTCGTCAGAGCTAAGATGCTCGAGCAAGGCTTCGCGCACAAGGTCGTGCACGAAGCAGTGGCTGCCTTGTGTATGGCTCTCGATGAGCGTCGCCCGGCGCGCATCGGCCAACGCCGCATGAGTTTCCCCCTCACTAAGCTGGGTGATGCCAATTATTAGCTTGTCAGCGAATGAGAAACCCAATGCCGCTGCGGTGACTAACGTCTGTTGCGTTTGGGGTCCAAGAGCCTCGATACGGCGGGCGACGAGCTCCGCGGTTTGGGACGGTAGGCGAAGGCGCGCAATGGCCTCGTGATCGAGGACCCAGCGCCCCCAGGAAAAAACGAGGGCGCCGCTGTCGAGCATCGTGCGCAACAATTCGAGTACGCTCAACGGGGTGTTATCGGTAAAGCCCTCGACGTACCGCACCACGTGGTCATCGAGCTCGGCCGTGCCCAGGTACGAGCGTGCCAGTGCGGCAACTTCAGTCTGTTCGAGGGGCTTAAGATCGACTCGCAAAACCTGCTGGGACTCTAGACCTCGCGTAAGAGCCAGAGTCGATTCCTGGCCGTCCGTACCCGTGCGGGTCGCGAAGATGAGGAGTGTTCGACTTGCTGATAGCAGATCCGCGACGCGTGCGAGCACCGGACGGCTGCCGCTGTCCAGCCATTGAACATTGTCGATGAACACGGCAATTGGTCCCAGATCGCGCATCAACCGTGCCAAAAAATCTGCAAGACCTTCGGCAAACACTTTGTGCGCTTCTTCCGCGCTAGGCATCGGCCTTGTGTCTCTGAATACCTCAGAAAGCAATGGCGATAACACGCGGATGAGCGGAGCAAAGTCGCCCGCCAGTGCCCGCAAATGGCTCTCGGCTTCAGCTAGCCTGTGTGATGAACCTTTGCGGTAGGCGCGTACGTACCCTTCTAAGAGTTGTCGAATTACACTAAATGGTCTCGGGTCGGCCGGATCGCAGGATAACGATAGAATCGTTACGCTTTTGGTCTGGATCTCACTGAAGAGCTGGGAAATCAAGCGCGTCTTGCCGACACCCGCAGGACCGCGCAAGACGACTACGCGGGCACGTTCGTCCATCGCGTCTAGCCACACATCGCGGAGCAACTCGAGATCACGGGTGCGGCCGAATAGACCGGTCGCGGTGAGTTTTGCGGTCGCAGCTGGCGCGCTCCACGAAGGGGAAGTTTTACTCGAAAGTTCGATCGATTCCCCACGTTGCAGCCGCTCGATATCAAAAAGCAGTGCCTCGGAAGTCAAATAGCGATCATCCGGATTGCGGGCGATCAAACGCGCAATGAGCTCCGACAAACAAGGATTAACCTGGGGAGCTATTTCCGACAGTGCCGGCGAAGCGGCGCGCGAATACTGCCTAGAGTGTCCACGTGAGTCCACGTCAACAAAAGGCGTGCGTCCCGTGAGACATTCATACAGCACGCTGCCGAGCGCGAACAAATCACTCCGACCATCAATTTGCTCTTTGCCAGTGAGCTGCTCAGGAGCAGCGTAAGCTTTCGACCGACGTGCCCCCGCCGTCCCGATGTCTAGGTTCGCTTCGGCGGCAAGGCCAAAGTCGACCAGCCGAACTCGGGAACTGTCAGATTCGAATAAGATGTTGCGCGGTTTTATGTCCTGATGAACCAAACCGCAGGCATGAATGGCACCCAGCGCACTGGCGAGCTGCCTCGCAAGCTCCAACGTTTGCGCCTCCGTAATTGGACCCTGCGCGAGCCTTTGATTCAAGGGCTCGCCGTTGACAAACTCCATGACTAGATACGGAGTACCGTTGATTTCCCCAACCTGCATGACCTCGGGCATTGCAACGTGCCTGACGCGAGCTAGCGCTGCGGCCTCACGCCGGAATCGCTCCGCCAAGTACTTGCGCTTGGCGATGTCCTCTATTTGCTGAGGCACCTTCACTGCGTAAATCCGTCCCCTGCGGCGAGCGCGGTACACGATGCTATGCGCGCCGCGTCCAAGCTCATCCAAAAGCTCCAAGTCAGGTATGGAGAGAGGATACGAGGCCAATGACCGGGACAGTACGACCCGGTACCAGCTCCCGCCAATGCCCCGTTTGAAGGATCGCCGGATCGCGGCAATCTGTCAGGCTATTGGGTGGATGGCCAGCGGTTCTGGAGGCGCACGCCGAAGGCGCGGGTGGCCTCGGCCAAACGTTAGTTGCAGCTCGTTAGCAGGAAGCGCTTTTACTACGACGAGCCTACCGCGCAGCGTATTCGGAGTAAGATCGACGAAGTAAGGTGCCACTCGCTTGGGTGAATTTTCGATCAGGACTCCCGCAAACTTCGCGTGGTCACCACGAAGCCAGGCCCGTAGCTGAATTTGGTGGGGCGGGTGCAAGTAGTATTCCTGGTGGAAATCTGGCGTAGGAGCGAACGGCGGCCGATCTTGCGGAATGGCCTCACCCCACAAAAACCCCAAACGTTGTATGCATTCGCATGCTGCTGCGGCAAAGGCCTCAGGCAAACCGTGGCGAGCGCCAAATCCGAACACGAGCGGCGCCGTGTCTTGACGCGGAAATCCAAAAATACCTGCCACCGTTGGCGATTCACGGAGTGAACTCGTAGGGGCAAATAAGTAGATTTCGAACTCGTAAAACTGGTTCAAGGACCGAGGCATTAGACCCGAATACAGTTCAACCTTTTGCGGTATGAATTCGCCATACCAGGAGCGTAGGATTCGATCGCGCTCGGTCAGCTCTAGGCCCGCGCGGCGAGTCGCGTCTTGCCAATCTAGGCCTACTGCCACGCCATTCGATCGCGCGTAACGCCAGTGCTTTTCATCTGAACTTTGCAGGAAGATCTCCTGATTGCGAAGAGCACCGACGATTTCACTTTGGGCATCTTGGATTTCGAATTCTTTGTGCGCTTGCCCCATCGCTTCGATGATTGCGGTTCGTTCGACGAGTTCGTAATAGGCACGGGAAAGTGGCGAACCTGCCAACTGTCCGGCACTTCCGCAAACACATTGGCCTGCCCGATCGACGGTTGATAAGCCCGCCAGGTGAATTTGGGTGTCACCAATTTGGGGGACATGCTGAATGACCGAAGGTCGCTCCCATTGCGGCGATAGCGGTAATTCTCTTTGGAGTCTGTTGAGGTCGATGTCAATCATGCTGTAGCCATGCAAAGGTCAAAGTAAATCCGACACAGCACGCGTCAATACGGTAGTAGGCCAACATCAACGCGTGCAAGGTTCGGATTTATCGTAATTCGTCGTCGCGCAACTTTAGTGCGCAACTCGCTTGACTAGAAACTGCTGAGCGCAAACTTCTTCATCGTGTGTCTCCTTTTGCATTGGCCTTGGGTATGTCCAGACGATTTCGTAGTTGGTAATGTATTCCGGTGCAAAACTGAGCGATGAATGTCCGCTCGGCTTCGTCATTGAGAAAGAGTGTGAACTTCATGAGCGCGCCCCAGCGGTCCGTGAGCACAGTGCCTGATGGGTTGAAGCGAAGTCGCGAAAGCAAGTGGACCATTGCAATATTCGACGGCGACGTATCTGTCTCGACACGCTCAATGCCCGCAGCTTGCAGAACGGAGAATAGTACCGGCATGAAGAGCTGCATGACCCGCTTGCCGTGAACCTCAGGTAACGCCGCGACACTGCGGAGATAGTATGTGCTCCAATCAATTGCCGTACCTATTATCAATCCGACCGTCTTCGTCTCCAGTTTAAATTCGAAGAAGTCCCCGACATTTCGGTAGTAGCGCGCCTTTGCCCCACTTGATTGCTGAGGCAGAAAGCGACGCGAGCCATCATCCTCGAAGATTGCAGGGTAGTTCGCCTCGATAAACGGCAAAGCCTGCTCATAGGAGCTCGCGACGGCCATGACCTCCGGAGAAAGCCGGTAAGGGAGAACGTCCCCCCACCGGATCCCCCACAGAGTTTCCGACAATTGCATGCGGGGGGCAGATTCAATACGCCCAGAAGGCGGTGGCGCCGGGGTAGTTTGACTTACGCTGCATTCGATCGCGGTTGCCCGGGCATCCATACTCGCTCCCTTGTTTGAACTGCAGATTTATTCATTTCTCGCACTTGAGCATCCAGGTTCTCAGCGCCCCCCAGTATCAGGTTGGAAAGCACTCTGTTCTTATATTCCCGCGGGTCGAGATTGCCCATTAACGCCAACATATACGCAGCATCGTCGATGTGTGTGAGCGCTCCGACTTGTTCGACCTGACGCACGAACTCCCCGCATTCGGCGAGCAATTCGGGCATTGTCTTGCCGTGAAGCAAGTAGCCGTAGTCGGACCAGCTGTCGCGGGGCAGTAAATAGTCGTTCGAGAGTTTCATCCCGTGGAGAATGTAGGAGCGACGATCCATGCCTGGAGTGAATTCGAAGCCGTACTCGGCCATATCATTCCACCACTGGGTGCCAGGCATGAGAAATGGCGGCAAAGTCAGAATAGAGCCGTGGGATTGTCGGGCAAAGATATCCCCAATTAGATTGAGTGAATTGCGTTTGGTCTCTGCCGTCTCGAACGGTGCAGGTACTATGAATGAAAGGGTAATGAAGATTCCGTGCTGCATGGCCGCTTGGCTCACCCTGACCACGTGTTCACGGCTGACATTGTCCTTTTTGTGTGCACGTTCGAGCTGCTCGAAGTCACCTGACTCTATGCCGAAGAACATGCTGCGCAGGCCCGACTCGTGCAATAGGCCGAAGATGTCGGGGTTCACGTTATTCATCGACGCAAATATCGAGTAGCAAACATCGAGTTTGCGCTTGAGGATCTCCTCGGCAATTTGCGCAATCAGTCGCCAAGGTGGGTTGGAGCCCGAGAATCTGAAGTAGTTTACTGCTTCGGTCTTCTGCAAACGCTCGATTTCATCGACAACCAAGACGGCTCGACGCCGGCGTGTCCCGTGCCCGTTCAATTGCGTGTGGCTGCAAAATGCGCATTGGTTGAAGCAGCCGCGGGTCTCGTCTAAGATTCTGAATTTGTAGAATTCGTCGATGTTGGGGTAGATCTCCCGATCGTAAGTAGCAAACGGCAAGTCATCCAATTGCGAAACACGCGGCATCTCGAGCGAAGCCGTTTGCCTTTGTATCGAGATGCCCTGCCGAGTCAATGCTTCACGAGTGATGAGCCCAGCGTTGTTCGAACTCGATCGGCCGGGCTCTTGGCACGCCAGCGCGGCAATCGCGTATTCGCCCTCACCCGGGACCAATTGATCGAAAGCTCGAGTCAGCTCAAGCAAGTAATTGCCGCAGAATTCCACTGCAGGTCCACCCGCGACGAGCGTCACCTTGGGATACGCCGAGCGGATGGCTTCAGCCATTTGCACGGCGCCCAATATGCCTTCACCAGCCCATAGTTTGAAACCCACGAGCCCAATGTCTTCGCTCGAGATCTTGGTCAGGAGTTGCTCGATGGCACTATCTATGAGCCATTGTTCGCCTTGCCGCCGGTCGTCCTGATAGCGGCGAATCAGCGATTCCGGCGCCGCATGGCCCAGATTCAATTGTTCGACCAAAGCCTGTGCCGCGCTTCGGTCCGTATGGTCCATGACGCTGCCAACTGCGCGGGGTGACTGCAAATCGACTATCTCGACGGGTACTCCCTGTCGCTTGAGCATCGCAGCAAGCGCACCCAGGGAATTGTCCGGAATGAAGGTGTTGGCGCACAAAAAGTAGCCTGCGTAGTTTACCAGCAGGACTTTTTTGTGTTTTTCGGTTGCCATAGGGCCAAGTGCTCCGCGTTGCGGTTGCAGTTCGGTTCACTCAATTCGTACTTATCCGGACGACTGATTATCGTGAGCAGCTGCTAATTGTTTGAACGCATCGAAGGGGCGCGTCAGGTAGCGAGTGCAATTCGATACTTGATTGAGTAACTGATTGAGTCGTGCGCGGCCAAGTTCTTGCGAGACGGGGCGCCGGCGCAACTACGCATAACGTGTTGTAACTACGGGATTTTTGTCAGAGCTTCCGGGTTGTTAAAAGGTGCCTTGCGCACCTAAACCGACAACTCCAGGTCCGGCAATGGGCTCGGCCGAAATCGTGGGGCCTTCGCGTTTCGGGAATCCCTGCTCGGTTTGGCTTTCGACGCTGCGTCCATCGAGCGCGATTAGTAGCACGCCGCCAATCGCCAAACCCGCGCCGATGCCAACGGAAGCAAGAGCGGCCGTGCGCAAACGATCGCGGGCTGTACGAGTCGAGTCGTACTGGGATAACTCCCCTGACGAGAGCTGGGCATGCCCCTTGGCGTCGAGGAATGCTTGAGCGGAACTCTGCTGTTGGAATGCAAAGTAGGTAAATACTCCACCCGCCGTCACGGCCGAGGCTGCTGTCCCGAGCATAATATACGAAACAGTTCTTTGGAGCGTCCGCGGCATCGGTGCGGTTACGACGGTGGTTTCACCCCTGACCAAAGTTTGTTCCTTCGAGACGCCGACGAAGCCGCTGAGGGTAAGCGTAATGAGATGGCTGCCAGCCTGAAGTTCGAGAGGCTTCGGAAATGGACACTCGCCTTGAACACGGCCGTCAATGCTCAGGAGAGCGCCATCGCGCGCGATGACGACGAGTTTTGCTGGACGCTCGGCTAGCGTTACGTCAACAGTGATGATCGCCCCATTGACGGCCACGACCTTTCGGTTGCTATCGATGTATCCAGGCGCTGTCACTCGAACCTGATGCTCGCCTGGGTCCACCTGCCGAATGAGCGGCGACTCGACGGCAGGCTGACTATCCAGCCAAATTCGAGCGTTCTGGGCCTGCGAGGTAATCATCAACCGAGTGGGCGTCGAGGCGAGGTTGCTCGCGGGCGTGCTTGGCTTAGCTTCCACCGCCGGCGCGGCCGTTTGCGCCGCTAGAGGCTCGAGCTCCGACAGTGCCTGCGCGGCGTCGGCCTTTCGCGCAGATTGCGGCTCCTCGTCAAGGTACCGTTTGTAAAGACTAATCGCCTTATGCAGATGTTCGGGTTGGTGATCTAGAAAGTACTGCTTTCGTTCTGCCTGGGCAATCGAGAATAAGACCGCCGGACGAGGCACTAGCTGGTACGCTTGTTCGAAAGCTTGCGTTGCCGCCGCGAACTCGCCAACTGCGTAGGCCTGGGCGCCCGCTTGGAAATACTCTCGCGCCTTATCGAGCGCATTGTCCTGGGCGCGCGCAATGCGAACCACCAGCGTGAGTGCGAGGCTCACCAGCAGTATTCGTGTCGTGCTCGGCAAATGCAGAAGGTTCATGGTCGTTTGGGGACCTCCTGGAACAATTGGACTCGGCCAGGAACAGAAATACCAACGGCCAGATCCAATAAGCCATCTCCTGTCATATCCCCGATGGCAATCGAGTTCCCACCCGGTAACTGTGGGCCACCGTCTTGCTCCGCCATGGGTGTTGCAGCAAGGTTTCGTCCGACGCCAGTCGAGATCTTGTAAGTAGCAATATCGGTGATCGCAACGAACCGCAATTCGCCCCGGTCGTTGGCCAACGAAAAACCTCGCGCATCTTCTCCATTGAGGTCGATCGCATAGGAGATCTGCGACAAATCTAGCGATTTTTCACTATTCCAGACAACCCCAAGTTTCTGCTTCGGTTTGCCATCGACCTCGACAATCATCACCAGGTCGAGCGCGCCATCCCTATCCAAATCGACGAGCGTTGGATTTGACGTTACCGTGAGCTTTCCCGAAGTGCTCCCAAGCAATTGCACCGGTTGCGGATCCGTCCAAGTGCCCTCCGACGTGGGCAGGTTTATTCGCCAAAGATTGACTCTGGCATCAGCCGCGGTCGTGCCGGTGGTCGTAGTGAGCGCTAAGGCATCGCCTAGCCTATCGCCATCCACGTCGCGTAATAGTACGTAGGCTGATACCTCGCCGGTATCAGGCCGATAGGGTACGAACTCGGCAGGTAATACCACGCTCGGAATTGGAGCGTCGAACTTCCCTTGCGCAGCGCCGGGGACTAGCCAGAGACGGTATTCGCAAACGTTCGATTCACAATCGCCGGCAATCGAGATTCCTCCTGGATTGATGTTGGTCCCAATGTTGCCTATTGCTGTGGCAAGCGGAAATCCGGTTACCAAATTGTTATCTTGATCCGCGTAGGCGAGGCCGAGCGGCGCTATCGGATGCCTCCCTGCGCTGCCAATGAACACCGACAACTGTTGGCCAGCACCGTTACCTGATTGCGCAAACACGCCAATCTCGTCAATCGCGTCATTGCCTGAGTATTTGGCGGTCTGCATCTGCTCGATAGTTGCAAATTGCCCAATTTCGACGGGCGCCCCCGGCGGCCCCGAGCGATTGCCGAAGGCTATCGACAGCTTTTCGGTCGTTGCCGCCGCGGTGGAGTCAGTGGTCACGCTGAACGCGATATCGGAAATCAAGTCCCCATCAAAATCACCGACGACCAGGTGGCTCAGCCGACCTTCGCTGAGGATTCCGTAGGGATTCAAGACGTCCAGACCCGTGCCCTCGAGAAAACTGAGATCGGGCTGGTCCGATGAACCCGCGATGACGTCAAGTAGCCCGTCCCGATTCAGATCCGCGATTCTGGCACTAGACCAGGTTCCAACGAAAGGTCCAGTGGAGAGGCATGCCGCGACGATGACCTGTTGTTGAGTCGAATCGACTGTCACGCTTTGGATCAGATATACGCCGTGCGGAGAGACCCAATCGGAACGCCCATCACCGTTGAGGTCGCCGACTGCAAGAGGAAACACGGTATCGAGGGGCGTCGAGTCCAGGCAATTGCCCCGCGTGACCGAGACTTGCCAGGCCTGCCCCAATGTCGAATCTGGATTGTTCGGGTCGGCGACGAAGGTGCCGTCACCTCTGCCAAAGGCGACGTATGGACGGCCCAATTCATCGGCAAGCAGAAGATCGAGGTGCGCGTCTTGGTCAACGCGCGCGGCAATGGGCGTCTGAGCGATTGTGGGATTGTCCGTCGGTGAAGTCAGTGAAACTACTGCCATGGGAGGCTCAGCTGAATCCACCCATTGGCCCTTCGAGTCACAGGGTGCGAGCATGTACACATGGCTATCACCGCTGAACGCGAGTAAGGCTTCCTCGCATGGCGAGTCTGTGCCGTCTGTACCGTCTATGACGTCTGCAGCAATCGGTTCTCCAATGATCTGACTAACCGGATTAGGCATTGGGCCTAGCTGGACACCCGTGTCGGCAACGACGATCTGCCCGTTCTCGGTGCCATTGACCGATTGACTCATGAAAATGATCACGGCCTCGTTTACGGATGTTTGACTCGTCCCCTGAACGCGCACCATCCGGTACAGCCAGCCCTGTGGCAATTGCTGGATCGGGTAGGCAATCGGGAGCACGGCTCTATCGCTGGTCACATCCAGGGCGCTAATCCCGTAGGACGTGCCACAGACCAATTGTTTGCGTGGATCAGGTGGTGTGACGGACTGATCGAGCGTCAAAATTGACGGCGAGCTGACGGGTATTCGGGGGTCGAATACGTCTTGTGGCTGTCCCGTGCCGTCAAAAAATAAAATTCTCGGAAAGGACTGCCAGAGGTTATTCGAGGCACCGAGCGCGAGTAAATCCTGCCGGCCATCACCGTCGAAATCTCCAAGCTGTAGTGATTGTGCGGGTATCGCCAGTGGCTCGCCCCAGGCCGCGTAATTGCCATTTGTGAACCTGCAGATGCCATCAAGGCCACAGCGGGAGCTATTGCTTGGGTCATTGGGGTCATTGGGGCAAGCTTTCTCACCACCGCTTGCAGGTGTGCAGTCATACCGGCAAGCGCCCACGGTGCCCGGCGCTCGACACACCTGACCCGGATCTGCATAAGTATCGCATTCCTCGGGATCTTCTTTGATTCCGTTGCCGCATACATTAGCACTAACCGCTGGCAGATCCGCACATGCAAGCGACCCCAGCGACAAAGCCAGCCCCGCAAACAAGAGTTGGAGACGCGGGACGATCCTCAATACGGGTTCTCCAAATCGTGCGGAACGTCGCTTTTCGTCGCTCGGTTGGCGCGGGACACCAATGTCGCATTCAGCGAGAGATTTTGGATCGGCTTTAGAGGGATCGTAAGCGGCACATAGCCGTTAGCCTTGATGACTAGCGACGTCTCGCTATCGCTGCGCGTTAAGGTCACGGGTCCCGGTGCGGACCCGAGCAGGCGATCATTCCAATAGATATCCGCGCGGGCGGGTTGAGTATGGACCGTAATCGCTACTGATTCCGCCGTAGTCTTCGTACTCGATTCAGTTGCGGTTTCAGTCATCGTCGTGTTGGGCTGTCGTGGCGTCAGCGGTGCCGACGCGACATGCGTTGGTGGCGGTGCCAGAGGTCTAGCATGACGCAACACGACAAATCCCCC
>PMCK01000418.1 GCA_003154095.1 Myxococcales bacterium
TGGGCGAAGGGACAGGCGATTCAATGGCCCGATCGACTTCACCTATCCCGCAAGAATCTCGAGCAATGGCGGCACGCTGACCAGTAATTCATGCGCAATCATTCGAGGTGCAAATAACACAAGCGCACCAGAACTAGCCGCACGAACTGTATGCGGCGCCACACCGCCCGCAAGGACTTGATCGGTAAGCAGGAAATCGCCGGGAGCAACCGTTGATATGACGGAACCTGCCGAATCTACCAATTCGATGAGTCCGGCCCCGACGATGTGCATTCCAGGAACGGTTTTGCCCGCAGCCACCAATACCTCGTGAGGAAGCAGTGTCAGCACCTGGCAACGGGATGTCACGACCTCCCGCAGGGCATCGTCTAGACGTTCACCCAACATTCCCAGGGCGGTACCCGCCAGGGCCTGGAAGCTGTCGGCAATTAGACGCAGTTCGTCAGCGACCCAGGGGCAGGATGCGGTAATCGAATCGAATGTCTCGTGATCCCAGGTTGCAAGCGCGGTCCCGTTTTGTCCGGCTACTACACGCAGCGCTACACCGTCTTTAAGCGAGCCCTGCGTAAACACTACTTCACCGGCAGCGGCCGTTGCACAGGTGACATCCGCGATGGCGGGCATTAGCTTGACCCAGCCCTCGAGCACGAGAACTACAGAAAAAAAGCTGAGATCCTCGCCCGTGCCCATGCGCTCGATGCGAGCGCGCTGCCGCAGTAGTCGGTGCGCGTCCTCCGGCAAGTCACAGAGGCCGCGGACATCTGACAGGTTAATTCCCCGAATCGAGATTCCTTGCGATCCCCCCGAGCTAGGAATCGGTGTTTCACGATCGGGAAGCGACGACACCGCCGACGCAGGTTCGGAACGCGCTGGCCCACGTTCTGCGGCTGGAAACTCACTGGGACGCAGTGGAAAGTCGCTCGAAAGCGGTGCCCCAGTTGGACGCAATAGGTCCCTCGCGGACGGCGGGTGACTCGTGTTGACACCGTCGGTAGTCTGCGCACTCCGGACAGACGGCGTTGGCGGAATTACCGACGTTTCAGGCTCTTCGCGTGCAAATGCAGAACCCTCCGATACTTCCTCCAAATCGTCCATCGATATGGTCGGGAGGCTGGCTTCCTCTGCGTCAGGAAACGGCGGCGGAATGTCACTATCTAGGTAAGGAAAAGGAGGGTTGCTGAGGAAGGTAGATTCACTGGGCGCAACCGGGGGCAGCGATTGCGGCTTTCTTGACGAAGGCGACGGACGTTCGCTCGCGACCGGGTCGAACCCAGGCGGCACCGTGCGGCTGACGGGAACAGGGGGAGGAACAGAACCCTTGTGTTCAACTCGAGTGCTCGGACGCGAAAACTTCTGCGGGCCCGAGGAGGTTTGCGACGAGATGAGTGACGGCATTGGGCCCGGCAAGCCACTGGAAATGCGGGCCACCGATATCTGCGGGAGTGGACTGCTTCGTGGCGCTATTTGAGCCGGATGCGCCGCAGAAGGCGGTCCTGCGGGCACCGAGTCTTCGAGTGGAAAAGCGGGCAATGACTGGCCATCCAGTGAATCCGGCAGAAAAGATTCCGGATAAACTGACGGCAACGGGAGCGTCGTTGTGCCATCCATCGGATCTTCATCCGGCTCGAACCGGGGAAACACCTTGAATGGGGGCGCAGCGGACCTCGGCTCTGGCCTTACGCTCTCGGGCGCATTCGGCGCGATTTGTGCTCGAACAGTCACGTCTTCCTGAAGCTCGATCAATTCGGCTTCGGACATGTCGAGTTCTTCAACGCCATGAATCTCGACGGAGAGTCTGTTCGATTCCCGAACTGCGACGGGTTTAGGCCTGGGCGGAATCGGGGCTTTGGGGACGCGAACACTCGCAGGCAGAGGAGGGGGCGGTGCAATTGCGCGCCCCGAAGGAGTTAACAACGTGGCCGGGGCCGAGGTTGGGAAACCCGTTGGCCATTTTGAATTAGGAGCGGGAAGGGTCGAGGTGGGCGCTCTTACGGAAATGGGCGCAGTAGGGAGACCCGAACGCGTAGAGTGCGGAGCGACTGAGTGACTCGCAGGCGAAGGCGCTCGAGGCGGAAACTTGGGCGCGCTCGGAGGAGCCGGCACATCGGACTCGTCAACTCCGCTTAGCGAGCGTTCCAGCTGAGAAGCTATCACATTAAGCTGAGATGCCCGTTCCCATAGACCACCGTCAACGGCTGAATCAGCACCGCGACGAAGCCACGCAATGGCGTCCTCGCGAGCACCTCTTCGCCATTGAACGGCTGCGGTCTGAAGTGCCCAACGAATATCGTCGTCGTCTTCATCCAGAGGCTCAGGGATGGTCAGCGCCGAGGTGGGCGGTCCACTCATTGGATTCATTTCTCTATCACGGGACGGCCATCCGGGCCGAGCGATTCGTCCAAAAAAACGTCTTTGCGAAACCGGTTGGGGCAGGTCTGAACCTGCCACGACGCCTCTCAGAGAGGTGAAATGAGGACCTGCCGGTCTTTTGCGCCATTGGGGGGGCCAACGATACCCCTATTTTCCATGGTTTCTACAATTTTAGCCGCTCGGTTGTAGCCTATGGTCATTTTGCGCTGCAGCCAAGAAGTCGAGCAGCGCTGAGTGTCGGCAACTATCCGAACGGCTTCGTCAAAACGCGCGTCCAACTTTTCTGCCTCAGGTTCGCCCGAATCGTCGTCTTCGCAGGCCTGTAGTATGGCTTCATGATACTTGGGCGCGCCCTGGGTCCGTAAGTAGTCCGTTAATGCGGACACTTCGTCCTCGCTAATGAATGGGCACTGTACTCTACGTGTCTCGTTGCTTCCGTTAAGGCGTACCAGCATGTCGCCTCTGCCGAGGAGCATCTCGGCCCCTTGTTCATCCAAAATGGTTCGGCTGTCCACTCTTTGGGCGACTAAGTACGCCACTCGAGACGGAAAATTAGCCTTGATCATGCCGGTTATGACGTCAACGCTCGGACGTTGAGTAGCGAGAACGACGTGTAGGCCCGCAGCACGAGCCTTTTGCGCCAGCCGGGCTACAGAGCATTCGACGTCCTTGCCCTGTTGCATCATTAGGTCCGCGAATTCGTCGATTACCACGACAATGTAGGGCAATTTCCCGGGAAGGTTCAGACCGTCTTGTCCCTCTTTGGCACTCGGGACACTTACGACCGCTCCATCCGCAGCCAGCGCCTCGACTTGCTCCTTGACTGGCGCGGGCAATGATCCGGCAACCACACGTTCAACCCATCGGTTGTACGTGGTGATGTTCTTGGTGCCGGCCGTGGCAAAAAGCTGATATCGCCGTTCCATTTCATCGACGGCCCAGCGCAGTGCGACCGCGGCCTGCTTCATATCGGTGACAACCGGCAATAGCAGGTGTGGAATTCCGTCGTACGGGGCAAGCTCTACGACTTTGGGGTCGATCATCAATAGTCGCAGTTCGTCCGGCGAGCGACGAAACAGCAGGCTGGCGAGCATGACGTTCAAACCGACGCTTTTTCCGGCGCCAGTAGCACCCGCAACGATAATGTGCGGGAAAGACGCTAGATCGGCGTAAAATGGCGCACCGACGATGTCGCGCCCGAGGACAACGGGAAGCGGCGCTCTTTCGGACAGCGCAACGAAACGTTGATCTTCGACCAATTCCCTCAAGTTCACCGGAATGCGTTCGTCGTTCGGCAACTCGAAGCCAATTCGGCTCTTACCAGGAATAGGAGCGATGATACGGACTTTGCGCGAAAGCCCAAGCGCGAGATCATCGGCTAGACCCGCCACCTTGCTGACTTTGGTCCCCGCCTGCGCGGACACTTCGTATGTGGTTACAGTGGGACCTGGGTGAATTTCTTCGACCTTCGCTGAAACTCCGTAGTCTGCAAGTGTCTTTTCGAGGCGGCGTGCATGCTCCAAAATTCGCTTTTCGTCGACCTTTTGAGCCGTCTCCTGCGACGCCGCCAGGAGGTCGGTCGAAGGCAAGCGAAAGCTGCCGGCCTTTCGCGGCACGGCCACGTCCGCGCGCGTAACGCGTTGGCCAGGCCGAGTATCGACGATACGCGGCTCTTGTGCTGCGCGCGGAGCTCGCGACACTTTGGGCACGGACCGAAGCGGCATTACTTCGAGTTCCAGCTCCGGTTCATCCTCACAAGTCTCTTCGGAAAGCGGCTGTTTTGAATTCGCGAGTAATTCGTTCGCTGACTTTACCGCGACGGCCGCGGGCGTCACCGTGTCGAGGAGTGATTCGGTGGTCGACGCCAAGGAATTACGAAGATTCTGACTGAGGGCGAGCTTTGGCGTACCTTCCAGGTCGGACGGCTCCTCATCGGATTCTTGATCGCTGAGTTCAGCGATAATCGCTTCGTCGCTCGGTTTTGAGTCAATGTGCGGCAGACTTCCCGCACCAGGCGCCGTCAATTCGGCGCGGCGCAAGACGCGTGCCTTACTCCAAGCATCGTACGCGCGACGCAACAACCAAAAAGAAGCAGTCAATAGTCTGCTCACAGACGTGGCTGTTCGCTCGCAAGCCTCCACGAATGGATACGGGCTGCGGCCTATTAACAGCAGGCCCGCAATGGTAGTGGCGACAAGCAAAGTGCCTAGCCCCGAAAATAGACCGCGACTGAGTTCCCCAAACAGCAAACCCACGTTGCCCGATGCGTGCATCGCAGCAAACGCTGTCGCGTCGGGAAGCAGCACTTGCACTATCGACGACAGCAGGATTCCCAGGATGAGATCGGAGGCCAATCGAAAGCCAACGGCCGCGATCTCTCGCGAGCGCAGCAGCGACAGACCAATCAAGAAGAGTTCGACCGGCAGAAGAAATGCGACGACGCCAAATCCCTGGACAATCCATCCGCTCGCGCAGTCACCCACCGGGCCGACCCAGTTCGGTCCTGCTACCGTGGGGTCCAGGGGATCGCGGCGGAACGTGAATAGTCCCAGCGCTATAAATAGGCCGAGCGCGAGAATCGCTAGTCCCAACAACTCTCGACTTCGGCGATGGGCCCCTTTTCTCGAGTCTTGCAGCAACAATGACGAGCCAACATCAGAGGGAATCTGCTGAGCGAATCGGGTATTGGAAGGGGCAACTCGTGCGGGCATCGGGCGTCCGTAACTACATTATTACCCAATATGCTGAATAAGACTACATAATACTACCTATACGCAGGTCGGCTGAAAGACCTGCTGTGGTTCATGTCGTTACTCTCTGGGCGAGCTTGAGCCAATTGGCGGACGGACGTTACTATGCCTGGTCTCGGGTGGTCCGAGCCCGAATGCAGAACGTGACGGAAGGATAATCGATGGGAACGGGGCTACGAACGAGCCGGGGTCTGTCCGTGTGGCTAATTGCAGCTGCTTGTGCGATGGCTTTCGGTTGCCGCACGTCGGAATCTGACATTCACCGATGGGGTGAGACACTCAATGGTCCGAAGAAGCTCGAGGCGGTCATGCGGAGTGACAAGTACGCCTTCGAGCTGAGAACTGAAGCGGGTCTGACCCTGATTCGGATGAAACCAAGAAATGGTCGACGGATTGGGATAGAGGGCGGCGATGATCCTGAGCAAACGGGAATCATTGCGGTGCTGGCGTCCCTGCCGAAGGATGTTCGAGCCAAGATGGTCGCGCACCTAATTCCGCAACTGGACGCGAACATCAAAGAGTCGAACACGCGCAAGGCAGCCACTCATCAAGACGACTCCTACCCGTATAAAGACACGATATTCGCATTGCTCACGCACGACAATGGGTCGCTGATAAGCAATGAGGAAGAACGTCGCCAATTGCGGGAGATTTTGTCCAACTGGGTCGCTGACGATTTTGCCGGACGAATTGACGAGCCGTCGCAAATATTCAGCGTGGATCAAGTGCTGGGCGCGTTGCGTGCACAGGGTGTCAAACATTTGCCCGACCTTTTGGTCCCGAATGCCCCCAAACTCGACCGTTTGGTGCAATTCATTGCTGACTTGGGGGATGATGAGACGAAGCTGCGCGCCAGCAAGAAACTAGTAGACGTTGCGGCATATACGGCGTCGCCCAAGTGGCGAGAAGACCGCGCGCCGTCGGTTCGCAAAGCGAATCAAGATTCAAAGCTAAACCCGACACCCAAACAATTCGAGGAGCAACTAGCCCAGTATCAGGAGGAGGAACTCACGCGCTTATTTTCCTCCATGAAGCGGACAGGGGGCAAGCCGGTCGTCGACTATTTGATTGGCTTTGCGTCACAGAAAAGTGTGCCTGAAAAGCAACGCGTGGCAGCCCTCGCTGCACTCGAGAACAATCTCGACAAGAACGACCCCAAGCACGCCGACGCGATGTTCGCATTGGCGAGCGCCAGTGATAGCCCCGATCCGATTCGTGACTTGTCACTGCGGCGCATCGGGGAGATGCCTCGGAAAAACGTAATCGCCAAACTCTTCAGTCTATTTGACCATCCAAACTGGAAGGTGCGCTGGGTTGCCGCTGAGCTGGTGCTCAAAATGAGCGACAGCACTCAGCTGGCAGAGTTCATGACTCGGCTCGGTGAGGTAAAACACATGGCTTTGGCCGAGCCACTTCGCTATGGCGAGCTGCTCGAAGATCTAAAGGGCCCACAAAAGCCGGCGGTCTTCGTTCCCCCCTACGCCGAACCCAAGAACAAGGTTCCGGCCCGGCTGACGGCGCTATCATGGTATTTTCACACTGGTACTTCAAAAGACATTGATGGCTTGAAGCGATGGGCCGGTGATAAGGCCGCAGCCCCCAAATGTCCTCCGGATGCTAAGGATTGCGAATGGAAGTGCGAAGCTCCCACCGCCGATGGCAAAACGGATGTTCGGGAGATCGCTACGGTGGGTGAATTTGTGCTTTACTGCGTAATTCCTGAGATCGATCGACGCAACGCTCCACAAAAGAAGTAAGTTCTTGACGGGCGGTCACATGACCGAGTTCATGTTGAGCTAGCCCGAAATGAGCAATAGGTACGGCGACATGAGTCCCGATCCCAACAAGAAGACACCACGGTCATTTCAGTGTCGAGAATCGCTCTGGCAGAAGTTCGAGCAAATGGCGCGCGAGCTCGAATGTTCCGTGGATTATCTCATCAATGACGCAATGAAGCAGTACGCGCGCCAGCGCGGCTACTCGGGCACAGCGCGACCATCGGACGCGAGCCCACCTCCTTCGTTAGCGTCGAGTGCGATGTCGGGGCGCTCCCCCGCCATGTCGGGAGAAGGCGGTCATGGCTCTGGTGCACACCCAGTTCCCGGTGGATCGGGGCCACACCAACTGACAGGTGGCTCAGGTGCTCACTCGAATCCAGCTCGCGCTGTAGCTGCTCCTCCGGGTCACGTTACCGCGGCCACTTCGCAAGCTGCACGCGGCAAAGCCGTTCATGCGCCACCTCCTTTACCAGTGGCTCCACCTCCCGCACCCCCAGCCCCAGGTGCAAAACGAGTCGGTCACGCGCCTGGGCTTGCGGCACCACCTCCTTTGCCGGGTGGCGCATCCATGTCGCCTCCGACGCCCCCGCCATTGCCAGGACGGTTGGTACCACCCCCGCCAATTGGCACCGCGAGACCAGTACCGGGGCCACAGCCTGCCGCAGTTGGTGCGCGAACGTTGCTGATCCGCTACCAAGGGCAACCCTTTACCGTAAATAAGGATCGCTACGTTATTGGGCGTGGGAAGCAATCAAGCGATTTGACTATTAAAGACCCGAATGTGTCCCGTCAGCATGCCCTGATCGAATTCATCAACGGGCAGTATTTCATCTCGGATATGGGTTCGACGAATGGAATCGAATATCAGGGGCAGCGTGTGCAGCGGCGCGCAATTGCCGACGGTGATGTCGTGCGTATTTGTGACCACGAACTATCGTTCAGCTACCGCTAATTCGGCTGCCCCTGGATGCGCAAGGCGTATTTGAAAGACGACGGCTTCCCTACTCTCCGCAGAACACTCGAAAACGAGACACGGCGCGCTCGAGTGTCGGCTCGGGCAACACACAGTTCGTGGTTTGCACGCGTCTTCGTTATGACCCTGATTCTAGCGCGACCCACTGCCGCGCAGACTGCGCCCAATGCCGATATACCAATCTACTCGATTGCTCAACCTGACTGGCCACTCTGGCAACTGCCATCAATGAAGTCGGCACATCGCGGAGCCCTCGCTCAGAGCGAGCGCATACGACTCTTTGCAACTGCGGAGGGTCCAGACTGTAGAAACCCATGGTGGCAGGTCGGAGCTGATGCGTGGCTGTGCCCGGATGCGGCCACCTTGACGCAAGCTTTGGGTTCCGAATCCGCACCGGGGGCGACAAGATCTTCGAATGGGCCAATTGGATATGTAGCCGTGGGCAAACAGGGTGCGCTTGGATATCGACGTCTCGAAGACGTGGACGTTGGATCACCGAATGGCGAATTGCAAGCGGGATTCATGCTTGGAATTACCCAAGCATCCCAAGCGGGAGACTCAACAGCGCTCCTTACCACGCATGACCTCTGGATCCCTGCACGCGATGTTCAGGCGATAAAGCCTAGTTCATTCAAGGGCACCGAGATAACGGGAGAATTGGAAATTGCCTGGGTCTTCGACAAGCGTTCGCCGCTGCATTCGGCCCCTGACGTTAGGCAACGGCCACCAGCATTCCTCGAACGGCTGGCGCAGGTAACCATCACAGGTCAGCAGCAAAAGCCCTCGGGGTTGTGGTTCAGGACAGAGCAGGGTTGGCTCAAGTCGACGGACCTACGTGTGCCGGAACTGCAACCACCTCCGCAAGGAATTGGAACCGAAGAGCGATGGTTAGATGTCGATATTAAGTCCCAAACGCTTGTGGCCTATGTTGGGATGCGCCCTGTTTTCGCTACCCTCGTATCAACGGGACGCGGCAAGCCCGGAACCGAGTTGGCAACTCCCGTCGGACTACACCGGATTTGGATCAAACTGCGGCGCTCCGACATGGACAACCTCGACGACGCCGATTCCCACTCGCCGTATGCAGTAGAAGCAGTACCTCACGTGATGTTTTTCGACCGTGGTTATGGGATTCACGGCACCTACTGGCATGACGGCTTTGGGGTTCCGAAAAGCCACGGATGCGTCAACGTGAGCTTGAGCGACGCTGATTGGCTCTTTGCTTTTACCGGCCCCCACCTGCCCATCGGCTGGACGGCAGTCTTTCCGACGGCTCGAGAAAGCGGTACGCTGGTGCGCGTCCATTAGTGGGTAATCGATGGTCTCAATAGTCCACGCCGCCAGGGACATTTCCAGGCTTCGCGAAATCGCGAGTGTGCTGGTGCGCCACGGTTTCGGTGAATTCGTGCAGCGCTTGGGATTGCTGCGCTCGCCTGCAGCGCGTGACGCATCCGCATCGAGTGCTGATGCGCTCGACCCGTTGGATGCGGAAAAGGGAGCCACTGAACAACGTGAATTGGGCTGGTCCGTAAGGCTTAGACGAGTGCTCGAGGATTTGGGGCCATCATTCATCAAGTTGGGTCAAATAGCCTCGACGCGCGCTGACCTTCTCCCCATGGAGCTTGTCACTGAGTTGCGTAAGCTCCAAGATTGTGCCCCTCAGATCCCCTTTGCAGTCATTCAAGCTGAAATTGAGCGATCGCTGAGCGTAAGAGTGAGCGACTTATTTGACTCGCTCGACGAGGTGCCGCTTGCCGCCGCTAGCATCGCTCAGGTGCATAGGGCCGTACTGAGAACGGAGGATGGTCCTCAACTCGTCGTCGTCAAGGTTCAGCGGCCCGGAGTCGCGGAGACAATCGCAAGCGACCTCGATTTGCTGCACATGCTAGCGTCCTTGATCGAGCGCGCAATTCCCGAAACGTATTTGTACTCGCCCACGGGGCTAGTTCGCCAATTCGACCGAGCCATTCAAGAAGAGCTCGACTTTTCGCAGGAAGCCGAGAATGCCAGTCGATTTGCGCGCAATTTCGAGGGTGATACCGATGTGAGGTTCCCCAAGGTTTATCGCGTCGCGTCCAGTAAGCGGATAATTACGCTCGAGTTTTTCGATGGTAAGAAACTGGATCAGGCCATCCAGGCCGGGGCTTCGCCGCAGCGGATTGCGAAGATTGCCCTGAATGCGATGGTCAAGCAGATATTCGAAGATGGTTTTTTTCACGCCGATCCACACCCTGGCAACGTCATAGTGCTCGGCGAGGGCAATAATTGCGTCCTCGGTCTTATCGATCTTGGAATGGTGGGGCGACTCAGTCCGCGCCTTCGTGATTTGACTATTGACCTGATGGTGGCTGCCAGCCGCTCGGACTATGAGGCAATAGCAGACGCACTGTACGCAATTGGGACTCCATCACGAAGAGTGGAGCTGACTGCGTTTCATACGGACGTCGCTCACCTGTCCGAGCGGTACTTGGGACGCGCACTGAAGGATATTGAAGCCTCGGTGTTCATTCGCGACCTACTGCAGCTGTCCGCCAAGTACGGCCTCGAGATACCGACTGACTTCGTACTAGTCGCAAAAGCAATGATGACAGTCGAAGGAATCGGCAAACAGATAGATCCGACTTTGGATTTATTTGCCGAAAGTCGCCCGCTTTTTCTCAACTTGCTGCGACGGCGCTACTCCCCGGAACGACTGGGCATGCAGCTGCTCCGCCGTGTTGAACGAATTGGCCTACTGACGTCAAACTTGCCCCAACAGTTGCAGGACGTACTCGAAGACATTCGAATGGGGCGGCTCCAAGTTCGAACTGAAAACCCGGACGCTGGACGAGCCTCGGATCGATTAGGGCGCCGTATTCTCACGGGTCTATTGGTGAGTTCCGCATCCCTCGGCTCGACCCTGCTCTACACCAACGGGGAAGCAAAATTGGCAACTCTGCTGATTTCACTTGCAGGGCTTTGGTTGGTAGGCCACGTCACGCTTGACGCAGTTCGAAACTTGAAAAGTAACAAGAACCGCTAGGTTTCAAGTCTTGCCCGGCATCAAGTTGCCGCAAATGCGGTTGTGTCTGGGCCGGTCCCCAGACACACAACACAATCAAAACGTCAGAACGAACGTTTTCAACCGCCGATATTTCGCTGCAGCAAGAATGCAATGGCGAAGGCGAACAGAACCAGCGATTCGATTAGGGCGAGACCAAGGATCATTGGCGTCTGAATGCGCCCCGCGGCTCCCGGATTTCGACTGATACCTTCGAGGGCAGCTGCGGCCGCCTTGCCTTGACCGGTCCCACCTCCGAGTACAGCCAAACCAATTGCAATTCCTGCACCCAGAGCAGCCATGGCCTGCGCGTCGAACTTATTCGCGCCGCCAGCTGCGACCGTTTCTTGCGCAAACGCCGTGGACGACAATAGCGCTACGAATGGTGCGACGGCGAGTACGAGCTTGTTCTTTATCATTAGTAGTCTCCTTGTGCCCCCGAGTAGTTGCGGATTTTGTTTGCGTTTACCATGGCGGTTTATCAGCGCTACTCAATGGTGTTCGTGTTCAGTTGCAAGAGAGATATAGATGGTCGTTAGCAGAGTAAAAACCAAAGTCTGAATTAGCACTATGAGGCAGCCGAGCACCATAAGTGGAACTGGAATCACCAGGGCCAGCAGGCTCACGAAAATGCCCAATATCAGGTGGTCGACTGACATATTGAGCATGAGACGAACCGATAGTGTAATCGGGCGCACGCAAAGGGATATAAGTTCAATCGGCAGCACCAACCAGGCCAGGTACCAGGCCGGTCCGGCTAAATGCTTGATGTAGTTCCACCCATTCACTTTTAGCCCGTAGGCATTGAAAAGAACGAAAACCACGAGCGCACAGCCAAGCGTGATGTTGAGGTTGCTCGTGGCAACTGGCATGCCTGGCAAGAGTGCCATGACGTTCGAAAAAAATACGAATATCGCTGATGCGCCAATTACGGGAAAGTACTTCTTGGCACGCTCAGAGCCCATCATGCTCTTGGCCAGATCATAGAAGTACCCGAGAAAAATCTCCATGAATGTGCGCAGGGTCAAACGATCGTCAGGGACCACCATTTCGTCGAGACGCTTGAGCCGCACGCCCGCCATCGTTGCGAGTATCAAGACGACGACAGCCACGAAGAGCGCTGCAACGATTGGCTCGAACGACATCCAAGTCGGCGGGCGACCATTGATGATGCTGTCACCAATCAATGAAGCGTTGCGGGACAAGTTGTCCTTTAGCCCCGCAAGCAAGAACGTAAACCAAGTGGAATGACCAGGCATCGTCTACCCTTGCCCCGAATTGCTACGACCGCCAAACACTTCCGCCAATACGATTCCAACTGGAAGGGCACCGAACCCGAATACGCAGGGCAATATTTCCACGATTCGAGTCCTCACCAGGACGTACATAGCACCAAACAATAGGACAAATTTCAAGACAGCAACGATACTCCACGGGGCAGAAGCACCTTTGCGGGACAGAAAACCGCGCACCATTTGCGCGAGAAGCCACAAATTTGCGACGGCCAAAGCAGCGCCAATTGCGACGGACCGGGCGGCAACCACACCGCTGAGCCAAACAGCAGCAATCGTGCCGATGATGCCAAGAATCGACACGGCAATAAACGATTGGCGAATGCCTACTTGTTCGTCACTTCTTTCGATTTCGCTCATGATAGTCACGTCGAAGTTCGACTTCTCGCTGCTCCTCGTCCTCTAGTTCCTTGCGTGCCCTCTCGGCGGCTCTAAAGAGGGACCGAATGCCCGCCGCCGTTCCAAACCCCATTCCGATGAATGTAAGCCAGGGGTCAGTCTGGAGTTTTCGATCGAGCCATTGCCCAGCAAATAGTCCAACGAGAACACTTAGTCCAAACTCCAGACCCACAGTTCCATACGTCCCGAGACCTTTCAGTTTGGGTTGCAAATGACCAACCTCCCTATCCCCGTAAGCCGGCCGGAGGCTTCGCTCGATTATCATGGCCCCCGCAGGGTGGTCAACGCTGGTTCAGCATAACCGGGATGATGCTATGCTCCGACCATGATTCTGGGGCGTGAGCCAATCCACTTTCTTCGCCAAAGTGTGACTCTCTTGCTGCTGACTGCACCCCAAATAACCTTAGCCCAAAATAGGCCGCCGCACGAAGAGAATGACTGGACGACGAAGTCGCCCGACAAGATCCCTGAAGGTCGGGCCGAGGCCCGACCTTCGCCCGCAGAAGCGGAGTCCAGACCTGGAGAGTTCACGGATCCCTGGAGTGAGAGCCCGCCGGATCGGCTCGACGTGCCAGCAAAGTCTGCGGCGGAATCTTCGGGCCGCCCAGAACGTTGGTCCAGGGACTATTGGGACGACTACGACAGTCCATCGCATCCGGCCCCACCTCAATTTGATGAGCGCCGTGGCAGGCATACACAATCCATCGTTCCGGACTATTCCTTTTGGCTAGGAGCCGGAGCCGGTTGGACATTGCCATTTGGCGATCTTTGGGGATCATGCGCGGGTTTTGATTCGTTTGGAAGGTGCGCATCCGTAACCGGCGTGCCAACGCACGATTACGTCGCTCAAGGTCCTGCATTGGAATTGGATCTTGGTGCGCGCGTAGCTCGCAATTACAATATTTACGCTCTGTGGGAGCACAGTTGGCTGGGTGCCGGTAGTGCGACAAGCGCGAATCGCGGCCAACCAGACCGTGCTGAATCCGACTTTCTTGCGCTGGCAATTCGAGTCTCGACGGACCCAGAGCAATTGGGATTCGTCCTGGATATTGCTGTAGGTACTCGCCGAATGCGCGCCGTGTGGGCGGACGGCACCGAGTTGCAGATGACCGACGCGCCATTCGAAACTCGCTTGGGACTTGGCGCAGACGTTCGACTCGGCGAAAGTTGGTCTTTGTCGCCTATGTTATATTTGGGCCTCGGAAGTTTCGGTAAGGTTCAGTGGGTCAACCCAGATGGCACGGTCCAGGCAGCAACACTGCCCGGCGATGTTGCGCTAACACATGGCTGGGTAGGTATTCAGATGGCGGCCCACGTGGACGCATTTGGCACCAGGTAGCTTTTGAGCGCTCAATGCTGGCGTGTATTACCCAGCAATGGGCGGGCCGAGCTGACGCACCATGCTGGCAATCAGCTCTATCAGGCGCGGCCGAAGGTTGTTTACCGCTTGCCCGCGGTGACTGATACGATTTTTCTCGAACGCCTCAAGCTGGGCCATTGATCGTTCGTCACAGCTCTTGACGAGAAATAGTGGATCATAGCCGAAACCACCTCGACCACGAGGCTGCCGCGAAATGCGCCCTTCACAACTGCCGAATGCCAGAAGCGGATCGTGCTCAAATGGCGTTACTAGAGCGAGGGCACAACGAAAGCGTGCGGCACGATCAGCATCCTTGACCTCGGCAAGCGCCGCTAGCAAAGCCAAGTTGTTCTCATTGTCATTGGCATGCTCATGAGCATAACGCGCTGACCTGACGCCAGGACGCCCGGACAGAGCATCGACCTCGAGGCCACTGTCGTCGGCAACTGCGGCATAGCCCGTTGCGGCACAAGCCGCTCGGGCTTTCAGTATTGCATTCTGTTCGAATGTATCTCCGTTCTCAATCACATGAAGTGGGGCATCCATTACATCCGACGTCCTGAGCCACTCGATGGGTAAGTCAGCAAGCAACTCACGAAATTCAGAGACCTTTCCGGCATTGTTCGTGGCAACAACGACACTAATTAGGGGATAGGACGATGGCGCAAGTTTTGACATGGACATTTCAATTTATACCCTAGCTGCGTCGTCGACCGGTAGGTTCACGAGATTTGCAATCGGAAACCGCAGTACGAAGCGGGTACCGCACGGCACCAATGGCATCCAATCAATTGTGCCACCGTTACTTTGAACAATCTGTTGAGTCACGACCAGACCTAGCCCAGTACCATTAGGTTTGTTCGTAACGAAGGGTTGGAAAAGCCGCGTGGCTAATTCTGGATCGATTCCGGTACCTTCATCGTCGATTTCGATAGTAGCAAATTGGGGCGTAGATTGAAGGATTGCTATCTGGAGTTTGCCGCCTTCGGGCATGGCTTCAGCGCCGTTTCTTACGAGATTGAATAGGGCCTGCCTAAACTGCGCCTCGTCTATCGATACGTAAAGTGGTTTCTCCAGTGCATTGACTTCAACATTTATCTTGCGGCGTTCAAAATCGCGCCGCATGAAGCCAATTGCATCGGTGACCAGGGACTGAATATCGACTACTTCCAATTTGGCAGACCGACTTCGCGCGAAAGAAAGGTAGTATTCCGTGAGCTGAGTGAGGCGATCGATCTCGGATTGTATTGCCCTCATCAGTGTACGGGCCTCGGGCGCCTCGCGCGGTATCTCGTCTTCGAGCAATTCCAGATTTAGACTTATCGAGGACAGCGGATTACGAATTTCGTGAGTCACGTGAGCCGCCATTTTCCCAATTGTGGCAAGTCGCTCACTGGTTAAGAGTCTCTCTCTGGCCGCTGAAATTGCCGCCACCATGGATTCGAACGTCGAGGCAAGCTCGCCAATTTCGTCGCGGGAATCGACAGCTACTTGCGGGGTAAAATCGCCCTTGGCAACTGCCCGAGCTCTTTGGGTTACGTTGACCAACGGCGCCAACAATTGACGCGTCAACAACGCCATCAAAATGCCGACAATTACTGTGAGTATCGATAGCGCAATCAGAAGGCCAATGGCGAATCGCTCGCGTATGGTTTCGGATTCACCAATTGCGTCCACGCCGGCCAATACTCGTTGGTCGATGCGTGCCAGTCGAGTGTGCACTGTCAACCCACGACGCACGAGTGAATCGCGCAAGCGCTCGGCCTGCGGCAGTTGCCCCGTTTCGAGGGCGTTGAAAAGTTGGTGTAACTGTTCACTGTCATGCTCGATGACCCGCTCCACAAAGCGGATTTCTGCATTAAGTTCATTACCAAAGGTTACATTTGCACGATCGTGCGTGGCAAGAAACGCCCGGGTCAGCGCAGCCCGAACCTCGCTGAATTTCTTCGGTCGCCCGATTCGGATTGCGGTATCGAACCACAGTCGCGTATCCGCTGGGTTTCGGGCTGACGTGACGTGGTTCAGTTGGGTATTCCAGGTGTCTTGCAGGGTGACCAGATCTCGCAGGGCGCGCGTAAGTGGTAGATAACCGCGTCGAATCAGGTCTGCTTCGCGACCAGCATTCCTAAGTGCAAATACGCCCCAGCTAGCTTCAATTGCAAATGCGACCGTAACCACGACGTACGTCAACAAGACTCGAACGGCAACCGTGCGTCTGCGAGGTATGCGCGACTCGCCTGAATTCTGAAGAACAGAACTGCTTGGGCGCGGTTTGGTCCAACGGGAAGACATTTAGTTTATTGTGGCGCGAAACTCGTTGGTCTTGGAGGAATCCCGTTAGCTTTGTGGCAAGATTATTCGAAATGTGGCACCCGTTGGTGACGAGACGACATCTACCGTTCCCCCGTGCTCGTCGACGATTTTCTTGACTATGGCAAGCCCGAGGCCCGTGCCGCCGGGCTTGTTTGCAGTTACGAATGACTGNNCATCGAGTCTTTCGTAGTAGTTGCATGGAGCGTCAGGCGTCCGCCCGTTTCCCCCATCGCCTCAATCGCGTTGCGCACCAAATTGTGAACGGCGCGAGTCAATCGCGCTTCATCGAAGCGTGCACTGGCCTTGGCGTCCACCTGAGTGACCAACTGAATTGGCAAATTCGAAATTTCCCGTTCGATCTGGCGCACGAGATCATGAAAGAAGCGGGCCAAATAGACGCGCCTCACGAAAATGCTGCGTTCGCCTCTGGCAAATTCCANNTCCTCGGAATCTACCATGAGCTGCGCGTATCCGCTTATTACGGTCATTGGGGTCTTGAAGTCATGCACGACTTGCGAAAGCAATCGGCCAATTGCCGTAAGGCGTTCTGTTCTCTCACGGGCGGTGGCGGCTCTATGCAAACGAACGGCAGTCGATATGTTGGAGGCTAACAGGCGAACCAACTCGAGGTCGTCATGACCAAATACTCGCAGTTTCCGGTGGCCAAACAGTCCGGCTGCCCCCAGATTGGCATCATCACCCTCGAGGGGGGCCACGATGCCCGCAGTCACGGGAAAATCGAAATGGGTTTCAACGGGCGTGTCAGCGAAGTCTTTGGCCTCGAGAAGTCGGGAATTCCCTTCGAGCATCGTTTTTCCAAGCCACCCCTCACCGCACTTCACTGCCTTGTGGACGGGGCCTGCGCTTGCAGTCGAATCCAGTTCAAAAAGAATTAGATCTCCGCTTTCCTCGTCGCTAATGAGGAATGCGGCACCCAAGACGTCGCAAGCGGCGACAATTTGATTGAGGGCCGCCGTGGCAAGTTCATATAAGGAAGTTGCTCGAGCCGTAGATCTTTCTAGTTCGAACAGGAGTTGGAGTTCGCGTACTCGCTGTTCGAGCCGCTGGTGAGTTTCGAGTAACTGCCTATTTTTGTCCTTGAGACGCAACACCAATCGGGAGTTGTCGATGACCACCGCCGCTTGAGTACCCAAAGCAACGAGCAAGGCCTCATCGTCATCACTAAACTCATCCGCGTCGCGCTTGTTCAGCACCTGCAGCACGCCAATTGTACTTCCCAGGTGATTCTTGAGAGGCGTTGCCAGAATGCTTGTCGTTCTGAATCCGGTCAGCATGTCCCACTGAGGCTCGAACCGCGGATCGCGATAGGCGTCCTTAACCCGTAGGGGCTTACCGGATTGAGCCACGATTCCTGCTATTCCAAAGCCAACTCGCATTCGAATCGACCGCGTTTCGCCACCGACGACTATGCGGCTGACGAGTTCTCCTGTGCTCTCATCTAATATGTAGAGTGTCGCCCGTTCACTCTCCAGCAACTCCTGAGTCTTTCCGAGCAGTAACTCAAGAACGTCATCAAGCTCCTCGGAAGGCGCCAATGCGGCACCAATTTCGCGCAGTGCACGCGCCACGTGCGCCTCACGCTGCAACGCAGGGTCCGCGCCTTTGGTGCGGCGTGCACGCGGTGGTGGGCGCGTCGAATTGCGAGTCGTCACGATGCGATGCAATCACGTTCCCCGAGAGGAATCCATAGGCATGTTGACCTCCCGTTCGGCCCATCGGACCGACTGAATTGTCGGAATTTGTTGCGAGCCGCTCAGCGTAATCGGGAAGGCGTTGGCGAGCACGTGGGTGCTTGCGAGACCACGGCATGTCGAGTACGGGCTGAAGCGAATGGCTCTTAAACAACTACATATGGTAGTTCGGGGTCGAGTTCAGGGAGTATACTTTCGTGCGTCAGCGCAACGCGAGGCTCGCAGACTCGGTGTTTGCGGTTGGGCGCGCAATCGCGCAGACGGTGCGATTGAGATTGTTGCCGAAGGAGAAGAGGCGGCAGTCCGCGATCTCCACGGGTGGGCACAAAAGGGGCCCAGCGCGGCGCGCGTCGACAAGGTTGACACACGCTGGCGAAGCTATGTCGGGGAATACTCCGACTTTAGAATCATGGATTGAGAGGCTGCTTGGCTAGAAGCGGTAGCGCGTGCACCCGGTCAGCAATCCTTTGCGGCGTTTCAATGGCGCTCGTTGGTTGGGTCAATGACGGATTGGCAAAATCTAGTCCAACCGAAAATGACGGCCCGCGCTCAATCAGCGCACAGACGACAAGAACTGCAGAAGTGGGTATGCAGTCGCCAACTGCGTCCTCGATAGCAGCAAACTCGAGCGACACTATCCGGGGCGTTTCAGAGGCAGTTCCAGAAGCTTCACTGCCACCCCTGCCGGAAATCACGCGAATCGATGCGGTGCAACCCACCGCGGAGGATGTCCAAGATTTGGAGGCTAGGCTAACAGCGCTATTTTCCGATGAAAGAGATGCAAGAGATGCGGCAATTGGTGAATTGATCGAAGTTCGCCCAAAAATCGTGGCCGCGATTCATCTTCGACTGGCACAACTGGCCGATCGCAGCGACAAGGAGAAGCTAAAACGGTTCATCAATGACGCCCGAAGGCAGGCAAAGACGGGGCCCAGCGGCTCTGTGCACGATTCGCCCACTGCGGCGCGATCGAACGGATCGGATCTATTGGCGACGCTGTTGGGATCGGATAGGTCTCGGGATCAAAGCTGGCGCGAGAGCGTAAGTCTCGTTGCTCTACTTCGAATGTCTTCAGCAACCGGGACCGTTGAGGGAGCCCGCGAGTTGATTTTTGCTTATGCCCGCTTTGGGGAGTTCATTCGTCCCGAGGTGCAGCAACGTCTATCTGAAATGAAAGACCGCGCAATTGCAGCTATAATAGAAGCACGCAGACATCCTGCTGAAAAAATATCAAGGTGGGCGGGGCTCCGCCTAGACCAATTGGGCAAGGCAATTCCGGGTGAAGCCGTGCGCACCGAAGACTACGACGCGCTTGCAGACATCTTGCGCGCATACGGAAGAATTCGCGATCCAGATGCCGCCCGGATCATCGTGTCGTTTGCGAATAGCGAGCGCAGTCAATTGCGCCTAGCTGCCCGTCAAGCCATCGCAATGCTTGGCCCAGTGGGACTTTGGCAACTCAGAGATGC
>PMCK01000394.1 GCA_003154095.1 Myxococcales bacterium
GAGCATCTGATCATGCCGCTCACCTGTGACATCGGGCGGCTCGAACGAGCGGACGTCCTGGCGCGGTTCGCCGCAGGAGCGCTGAACGCCCTGGTCTCCGCGCAGGTCCTGAACGAAGGCATCGATGTGCCCAGCGCCGACGTCGGTATCGTGGTGGCCGGTCGCATGGGCGAGCGCGAGCACGTTCAGCGCGTGGGTCGTCTGCTTCGCCCGGCACCCGACAAGCGGGTAGTCGTATACGAACTCGTGGCCGCAGGAACGCACGAGGTTAGAAAAGGAACGGAAAGGAGGCGGGCGCTTGTCCCCGCAATTCACAAGGCAACATGATCGCGGTGAGAAATTGCGCGAAGCTCCGATGAGCCTTGCGCACTTGTCCAAGCTCACCTCGATCCGCGTCATCTCACCCGGGTATCTTACCGACGCCGACCACCCTTGGCTGCGCGCCCTGCTCGATGAACGGGAACGATTCGTCGGGCAGAAGCGAAGGGATTGGAAGGTTCGCATCAGCGAGCCGCTGTCGGTCGTTGCGCCGCAAAGGAAGCTCAACGTGGCTTTGGGCGTGCTTGAGCGCTTGTCGCGCGATGAAGCGCTCCGTTCGGTCTCTCCACGGAAGATCCGCTCCGTGGTCTTTCACCGTGCCGCAGTCGAACCCGATCGAGCGAAGGCCTTGGCGGAAGCAGCCGTTATACTGGATGTGTCGCCACAGGCGGCGATGGACGGGCTATTTGCGGACTTGCCGGACGAGCGAACGCTGATGCCCCTCTCCACACCGGCGTCACCCGTTGAGCTCGCGCACGCCTGTAACTCCGCCATCGTCGCTTCACTTCTGGCAAGGGCTTTGCGCGTACGCATCGTGGCTCGAGGACAGATCCGTGCTGTCGTACGCCACGCGAGGCTCATGGGTCTGTTGTGTCACGCAGCGCCTGGCGTGACCAAAGAGGAGATCATGCTAGAAATCTCAGGCCCCTTCTCGCTCTTTCGCCATACGCGTATCTATGGTCGCGCTTTGTCGTCCTTGGTTCCGCGCCTCTGCTGGTGCAATTCCTATCGTCTCGAGGCGGATTGCGTACTTGGCACCGCCGGCACGAGCGTCGGGCGCCTCGTCCTCGGTTCGGGCGATCCCGTTGCTCCCGCGCGAGAACTCGCGCCGTTTGACAGCAAGGTAGAGGAGCGCTTTGCGCGCGAATTTGGCAAGCTGGCTCGCGACTGGGACGTTGTCCGTGAGCCCCAAGCCATCGAGGCCGGTGATGTGCTCATCTTCCCGGATTTTGAGCTCCGCCACCGCATGACGGGAGAGCGCTGGTTGCTCGAGATCGTCGGCTATTGGACGGCTGATTACGTGCGGAAAAAGCTATCGCTCGTGAGGGCGGCACGTATCGAACGTTTGATCTTATGCATCGACGAGGAGCGCCGCTGTGCCGAAGACCTTCTGGAGATAGATGCTCGCGTGGTTCGATATCGACGAAAGGTCGAGCCGCGCGCGGTGCTCGAGATTGTGGATCCTGGAGCGTTGAAGGACCTGCCGACATCACCCCAAAAGCGAAAGGCGTCGAATCGACTTCGAAGTCAAGGGGAGAAGCAGGTCGGATGAATCGGAGTTAAGTCGAAGTTGCAGATTGACCTGGAGCAGAGAGGCGGCCTCGCGCGAGAAATGCCTACATCATACCCAGCTGCGCCTTTGCGCGAGCGCATCATGACTGCAGCAAACGACATCGTTCCCGTATGGTCCGATGCCGAAGGTCACGTACCCGGCGAAGTTTGGTCATTCCACTTTCCGAAGGCCCTTGAGGCATGCCGGCGTAATCTAGCACTCTATGGCCCGGGCCGTTGCCTTACGGAGCCAACGCGCAGGACGCACCAGCGCCCGTGACGTACAGGAAAACACCGGAATTCTAAGCGTTCCGGAAGGAACCGTTTAGCCTGGTCGCAGCGATGCAGTATGGTCGTGCACCCCAATGGAATCGGCTAACGATTTGCCCCTCGAAGAAACCAGACTCTGGCTCGCGGACTACGCGCAGCGCCGTTTTGCTCCCATAACGGCGGCGCTAATTGCAGAGCACATCATTGCCATCACCGTCGGTGCCGACTTCCCGGTGCGGCGCGCGGCCATCGAGGCGCTGCACAGGCGCATGCAAAATATCGATTCAGACGGGCTGTTCGTGAAGCAAAGCCCAGAAAAGCGGATACTCGGTCAGTACACGGTTGCCAAGCCCACGAATGGTAACGGCGCCGTTCGAAAGCGACACGAGCCACGACCTTATGAAACAGTGCTCCTCGGGGTGGCGCCTCTTCGCGGGCAATGCAATTGTCCCGACTTTCTCAAAGGTGGTCTCGGGCTCTGCAAACATCTACTGACGGCGTTTGCTCACGTGTTCGAAAAACCCAGACGTGTTGACGCGGCCAAGCGTGAAAGCGCCTCTAGAGGCAACGACCGACACGATGACATCACCTGGGATCCAGTGATTCCCCTCGCAGGTTCAGGAGATCGGTTATTGGGTCTTCGCCTCTTATCTGATCGTCCGTTGAATGGATTCAAGAACAACGGAGCCGTCGACCTTCCGCAATTAGGCGATGGCAGAGTGCGCGCCGCCTTCTTACGCAACCTGCTCGGTCAAGTGCAGGGGCAAGGCAGAAAGCGCGCCCCGTTTTCAGCCGGACCTGACGTCAAGGCATTACTCGCAGCTGAGCTCGAGGCGACTGAACGCCGATGCGCGGCCGAAGCCGAGGCGAAAGTGGCGCTGGCACACCTGAGAGGACTCAAACGCCACCTTTACCCGTATCAACTCGAAGGCGTGAAACGCTTCCTGGGAAAAGGCCGACTGCTGCTCGCGGACGACATGGGGCTAGGCAAAACGACACAGGCCATCGCCTGTTGCCATGCCCTATTTCACGGCGGAAAAATCAAACGCGGGCTCATAATTACTCCGGCTGCACTCAAGCCTCAATGGTTGCGTGAATGGCAAGCGACGACCGACGTACCTGTCTTCATGGTGGACGGCAATACGCAAGAACGAAAACAGATCTACGACAAGGTCAATCGCGGCTTCGTGATCGCAAACTACGAATTGTTGCTGCGCGAGTTCGATCGACTTGCGGATTTCGCACACGAGTTCGTCGTTCTCGACGAAGCCCAGCGAATCAAGAATTACGCCACGAAGTCAGCGGTCTACGTGAAGGCGTTGCCTGCGCAGCGCCGGCTGGTGCTCACGGGTACCCCCATGGAAAATCGATTGGACGATCTGGCCTCGATTCTCGACTGGGTTGACGACACGGCGCTGGCTCCCAAGTGGCGGCTACCTGCGTGGCATATTAGCTACGAAGGCGACGGCATGAAAGCCCGCATGGGAGCGCGGAATCTCGAAACGTTGCGCCAGCGCATCGATCACTGCGTCGTGCGGCGGCTACGCCAAGACGTGCTCGATCAATTGCCCAAGCGCACAGACACGCGCGTCTCCGTGCCCATGACTCGCGAGCAAGAGAGCGAGCACGCGTCACTCAATCAGCCAATCGCGCAACTCGCGGCGATTGCCCAACGCCGTCCGCTGAAGCAGACAGAGTTCTTGCGCCTCATGCAGCTGATGAACACGCAGCGCATCATTGCCAATGGGCTGGCGCAACTGCAATTCGAACAACTCTGGCCGAGCCTTGCCGGTCACTCGGCGACTGCGGCACTGCTCGACGGGCTATTTGCACCGAAGTTGATCGAATTCCGGACCTTGATAGAGTCACTGGTAGTTGACCAGGGTCGCAAGGTCGTCGTTTTTAGCCAATGGCGGCGCATGCTCAAGCTGGCAAACTGGGCGGTATCCGATTTGCTTCGTGAACACGACCGCCGCTCACTATTCTTCACCGGTGCGGAATCGTCAAAGCTGCGGGCGCAGAATCTCGTAGAGTTTCACGATGATCCGAGCGCAGCCCTGCTCTTTCTGACGGATGCTGGCGGCGTCGGCCTCAATCTGCAGCGCGCCGCGAATGCCTGCATCAATCTGGAACAGCCCTGGAATCCGGCGGTGCTCGAGCAGCGAATCGGGCGTATCTATCGGCTGGGTCAGAAGCAGCCGATCGACGTGTACAATCTCATTTCGGAAGGCAGTATCGAATCGCGCATTGCGGGAATCGTCGGGTCCAAGCACGCCCTACTCAAGGGCGTATTCGACGGCACGACCAACGAGCTGCGCTTCGATAGTGAGGCCACGTTTGCCGCAGAGGTGCGCAAATTGCTCGATCTAACGATACCCGAGGCACCCGAGGTGAAGCCGCCACAGATGCTCGAGTCGGATGCTCCTTCTGAAGACACGACCAGTGACCTCCCTGATGTTACCGACTCAGACCTAACAAGCGAAGCCGTCCGCGAATCCGCCGCAAGTGCATCAGTAGTCGAAGAGGTTTCGGTTACTCTGCAGCCCGTCGGCGAAACTGGAGACGCTGAATCACAATCGAAGACAGCAACCGAACAGTCCGCCTCGCCTACGCCCGCAGGACTTCCGAGACCCGAAGATATGCAAAGGCTGTTCGAACAGCTACACGTTCATCGAACGGAAGACGGCGGCCTACGCGTCGAGGCACCACGAGAAACGGCGTTGACCCTCGCGGCCGTGCTTGAGTCTCTTGGGCACTTGCTGAGAAACGGAGTGTCTTGAATGGTTGCTCATCCAATCGGGGCGCTACACAGGGCAGCCTCGCCAAGCGTTCGGAACCCGAGTTTTCGGTTCTTCGGGAGCCAATGCTAACCTGCAACCATTGGATCGCCGACAACACAATTCCCCGCGCAAACCTGCTCGTGCTCGAGTTCGCGTAACAAAGCGCTGGCTAATATCTGCTAACGAATGGAATCCAACGCGCCACAGCGCAAATCGAGCATCCATAACTAATTGATATTCCGAATGTTTCTAGCACGCCCGGCAGGACTCGAACCTGCGACCAGTGGGTTAGAAACCCAGGATACTACGCAAAAGCAGCGTAAGAATAAGCAAAACGACGAAGTCGAAGGGGTGGGCGCTGATACGGGTTTTCAGCGCTTTTCATCTGGCTGTCTACAAATCGATTCTACGAATCTTTCTGACAGCGACGCCGAGCACCTAGTCGCGGCCCAACACCAATATCGCGATGCCTTGGGCGCCGTTGCTCGAGCCCTCGACGACGAGCGGAACGCTGACCGGTAGCTTGTGGCTCGCCCTTAGCCCCTGACCCTCTCGTCGGAGGCCTAGGGCGACGCACAAGCGCCGCGGAAAGCGACAGCAGATGTTCCACTGGAAGAACCTAATATTTGATATCAAGGAACCCAATCAGCGTAACGAATACATGTATGGAACCGGGGAGGATAGTGCCGCGGCCAAGAAACTGCCAATTACCCGGGAATCGGATCCGCTCTATCACGCGGCTCTGTGCTCGCTTCTGCTAGAGGGGGGAATTTCGATGCTGGCAAGCGAAGCCATAAACTTCGAGGTCTTAGTCGCCACTACGATCCCGCTCGACGTTCCGGTCGAATACGCGCCGCCAGACGTGGATTTCGCGACTCTTGCCGATGCCCGAGAAGCAATGCAACTCGCGTATGTGGAGGGTAAGGACGACGGCAGGGCTGAGAGCAAAGCTGATTAGTTAGCTGGCCCTTTCAGCTCGGTTTCGGTCGGGCTGACGGGGCGCAGCTAGCGTCCAGAAAGCGACCGACACATGACAATTGATCCACGCCACTCCATCGCTCGTTCCGACGAGACGGTCTACGATCAAGGCAAGATAAACCCCAAGGCAAGCTTCGGGGACCTGCTTGCTTACTGCTTCGAACACGGTGGAACCCGCAACGAGACGATCGCCGAATCGATTCGCCAACACGCATCCGACGACCTAGCCGTGATAGCGGCGATTGCCGATGACGAACCCCAAGAGACGCGCCGGATCGTCGAGCGCGCGCGAATTTGGCTCAATTTGTGCGAGGAGCTAGCGCAGCGCATGGCGGCAGCCGAGGATGAACAGGAACAACACTTAGCGGACGACTGGGAAATGTTCAGGGTTCCGACCGCGAACGGCGTGCCGCAATTCGACCACGCGCGCCGCGCAACGGTAGAGGACCACCGCGCCGTCGGATTCATCGATCGCGACAGAGCAATGGATGCGATGCACTCACTGATCGCGAGTGAGGATAAGAACGCGCCTCAAAACATCGCGCGCCGCAAGGCTCCCGAACAGTCCCCCGCGCAGAAGCCCGCCACCCTTCCACCACCGGCGGCCTTGTCATGAACCGCCCACCTATCGAGATATCCGACGGCCTCGCATTTGCCGCAGAAAGCGCCCTGAAATACATCGAAGACCACGAGGCAAAACATCGACTGCTACGGGCATTATTGGACTACGCGCGCGCCGCCGGGCTCGATTTGAGCCCGTCTCCCTGCCACCTGATTCGACCCGAGACAGCTGCGGTGGCGCCATGAACCAGCCGAGCGCACTACTGATGCTCGCCGATGATCTGGTTGTAATCCGAGCCAAGGAATTGTTGCGCCAGTTGGCTTGCGGCGCCTGGCAGCCGGCGGCGGAACTGCGAGCGGCCATTGATGCGCGCGAAGAAATTCGCATGGTCAGCATTGTCAAAGATGCTTCGGATTCGCCGGCACCTATCACCCAAAGGTCGGTGCATTCATCATGAATGCCGCCGTCCACATCAACATGATGCGACCCCGGCTGGCTGTCGTGGTACCATGCAACGAAGACGCCCCGGCAGGTATGAACTGTCGGGGCGCGATTGCAGCGAGTCGAGCAGAAACGATGCCCAAGAAGGATAGCAAGGCCAAGGCCCCTAGCAAGACCCATCCTCAGTTGGTAGACGAACTGCAAGGATTCGCGTACCGATGGAGGGAAGCGTCGCCCTTGGCCCCGGGAGACAAGCGCGCGCTTGAACTCGCCCATGTGTTTGAAGCAATTCAGACGGCTTACATTGACGCCGATTATGGAGACCTCACTCCTGAGCAGAACGCCAAAGGCAGAGCACGCAACGCCAGTTTCCTCAACAGCATGGTGGCCAGCGCGCGGCATTACTTACAGGAGCGCGGTTACGGCAGGCGCGGCAGGGCACGCGACGCGGATTTCCTCGAAGACTGCACGCGACGCGACATCGAGGAGGGTTTAGACGACAAGGAACGGACGCGGAGATTCTTTCAAATACTTCGTGCAACGCCTTCCATTTGCTCCGAAACAAGGGTCCCGCACCGGGACGCTCCGTACGACGCGGAACAGAACACACGCGACATCGAAGCCGTGCGCATCACATTCGCGAAGCGGAAGGCTCGCGTAGATACCGAATCGGTCGTGAAAGCAGCGCTGCGCGCCTTAGGTCAAGACGAGACCAAGAACAAGAACGTGTTCGCACACCGAAACCGAAAACGCTAACACCCCTGGGGGCGTTAGAACATTCGGCGTTTTGCGTGACATTATGTGCGCCCGATCTTAGTGTGAAAATCGAAAGATCACCACGGGCGCCCTCCCCGCGGGGAAAAGGTAAACCTATGTCGATTACTCCGCAGCAGGTCTACGAGCTGTGCACTCGTTCACAAACGCACCATCAAACGGCCACGAAATGGCTGCACCCTGAGTTGCGAGCTCACATGAAGCCAAGTGTCCGCGCACGCATCGAAAAAGCTGCCCGTGAACTTGGGATAGAAATTCCTCCGAGTCCCGCAATGGAGAAAGCTGCCTAATTATGGCCTCTTCGCGGAAACTACAGAGAGTGTTGCACTATCAGTCGGCAAAGCGCGCGGGTTGTTTGCCACCGCGTAAGCCCCGTGCCCAGAGCGGTCCGACTTTTGGGACGATTGACGATGGTCGCGCTATTCACGGAATCTTTGTCAAGAGTTCACAGTTTGTCCGGCCATCGCACGTTCAATGCAAGCTAATCGAGACGAAAGACGATCCTAAAAATACCCGCGCAAATATTGTTACATTTAAAAGGTCGGGCCCGGTATTCACGCCGGCAAAAGCCACAGAACGATGGCCAGTTGCGGAGTCTGCCGCGTTCACAATGGGGCGACCGCGCGTCATTGGTAGGTTGGATACGTCCGATAGTATCAACCGCTACGGGGAACGCTCCTGCATTGCCGACCAACTCGATGGACAAGATTTAGTGCCACCGCAAGCGGCTACATCACACCCATATCTGGAGGTGCCCAATGGCGCCCAAGGCAATTAGCAATAGGGCCGCCTCCGCTGCCAACGGAGGGATGCCCCAATCACACACAAGCTCTACGACGCCCAATCTGCCGCAGCGATTGACCTTTGTCAATGATGTCGAGCTGGCATCCGCGGAACTTGGTCCACTGGGCCCGCCGCTGGTGAAACTGCTTCGTGCGGTTCTGGCCGAGCAGCAACCGGTGAACGATGCGCCAAGGCCGAAGGCTGATATGGGAACCCTATGCAGCACATTCGGAGTTAGCGCGCCGACCGTCAGAAAATGGATCGCGGCTGGCTGCCCATTCATGCAATACGGAGAGGTTCGTCGTTTCGAAATTTCGGCGGTCGAAGCTTGGCTATCCGAGCGGTCAAGGGGCGGTGCACTGTGAACCGGCGACCTCTCGCGAATCCGCTGCACCGGTACATCAGCGAGACCTATACCAGCGTGGTTGACGAACACCGCGCAAAGTTACGGCTCGAATTAGCGCGCTTCGTGCGACAGGGCGACGACGCACAGGTCCAGCGCATCATTGCGGAGTTGGGGCCCCTCGCAGAACAAGAGCTCGACAACTTAGAAGACCGCGGGATTTCGATACCTGCCTACGGGGTCTCGAGATGAGACTCTCACGCTTGGGCCGTTCGGCGCTGGTTTACGCGCAGGCCTTTGGCTGGTCCGTGTTTCCATTGGCTCCGCACGACAAATTGCCGTTGATACCCCGCGATCGGGGGGGCCGTGGGTTTTTGGATGCGACGACCGACCCCGATCAAATCGAACATTGGTGGCTTGAGTGCCCATCCGCAAATATTGGAATCGCAACCGGTGCTGCTTCGGGCTTTTGCGTCGTCGACCGTGATCCACGAAACGGTGGAATCGAGAGCTGGGAAGCGCTTATTGAAGAGCATGGCGCTTTTCCTGAAACGGTTGAAGCAATTACAGGCGGTATGGGCTGGCATACGCTGGTTGCCTGTGATCTGCCGTGTTGCAAGCTTGCTGAAGGAATAGATTTCAAGGGTACCGGTGGCTACATAGCCGCAGCTCCGAGTATTCATCCAAGCGGTCGCGAGTATTGCTGGGAAGCCTCGAGCCGACCGGATGAATTAACGATAGCACCCGCACCGCAATGGGTAATTGATCTAGTCGGAAGCCCACACAAAGGAAAAGCGTACGTTCATACCAATGCAGTTGACCCGCAGAGCTTCGCTTTAGGAGCCGCGTTCTCAACCGCTGGCATGTTGGGCGAGCAGATTCGACCGGGCACGTTTGCTGTTCTCTGTCCGAATCGAGACAAGCACAGCGGCGGCAAGGACTACGACACGAGCACAGTAATATTCGCGCCGCGCCCGGGGCAAGTACGCGGAACCTTCCACTGCAGCCATGAGCATTGCAGGAGTTTCAAATGAGTACGGCGCAAAAGGAGCCGCGCAAGAACGTGGTCAAGATGTTACCGCGTAAGGCTCAGGCCGCGGCTGCCGCCGTCTCGGGTTGGGAAGATGATCTGCTGCTTGATCAATACGGAAAAGCGAAGCCGACTCTGTCGAACGTCATGACGATAATGACGCAGCACCCGGCGTGGCGAGACTTGATCGCCTTCAATGAATTCACGCAGGCTGTCATTTCATTGAAGCCCCCGCCGGTCCGCGATAGCGACAGACCCGCCAACCATGCCGCCGGTGAATGGACTGATAATGACAGCATTCGCACGGCCGCGTGGATATCGGGGGCCTACAGATGCAGTGTAGCCGTTCAGACTGTTGACTTAGCAGTTGCCGGAATCGCAGGACGATCCGTTATTCATCCGGTCCGTAGTTGGTTAGATTCGTTGACGTGGGACGGGACGCAACGGCTGCCCACAATGTTCAGCAAGTATTTTGGTTCTGAGCAAACCGAGTACACCAGCGCGATCGGTGTCCGCTTCATGATTTCGGCAGTCGCCCGGGTAATGGAACCAGGATGCAAGGTCGATAACGTTGTTGTATTCGAAGGCCCGCAGGGGATCGGCAAGAGCACAGCCGCCCGAATTCTGGCGAAGCAATCCGCGTGGTTTGCTGACACCGGAATAACCCTCGGGGATAAGGATTCTTATCAGTGTCTGCGGGGGATTTGGCTATATGAACTCGCCGAACTATCGAGCGTCAAATCTTCACGCGATGTCGAGAGATACAAGGCATTTTTTAGCAGTCCGAGCGACAATTACAGGCCCAGTTATGGGCGCCGCAATGTCAAGCTTGCGCGGCAATGTGTCTGCATTGGTACTGTGAATGAGCAGATCTATTTGACAGACCGCACAGGAAACCGAAGATTCTGGCCTATCAAGTGCGGTCGTGTTGATCTGGTCTCGCTTGCCAAGGACGTCGACCTGCTTTGGGCCGAAGCACTGAGTCGATACCAATCGTGTGAAGCCTGGCACGTTGACTCTGTAGGCTTGGCTGAGCAATGCAAAGCCGAGCAAGAAAAGCGCGAATCGGTCGATCCTTGGGTACAGATTGTACAGACCTGGACTAGCGCGGAACACGTCAACATTCCAAACGACAATGAAGATCCTTTGGATAAATTTGACCGTGTCTTAGTCGCGGACGGCCTTACTAGCGCNNCAATCAAGATGCACCCGGAACGAATCGAGCCGAAACACGAGCAACGGATCGGCATCATCATGCATTCACTGAAGTGGGATAGGCGCCGGATTCGATTGAAGCGCAGCCCAAAAGCACTCGAGTGGCGGTACTTCCCGCCGGAGAGCGACGAATAATGTTCCCAACTAGACAAGGAACAGCTTCAGGGACTGGGAACCGCATTCACAGCCTAATTTGGCTCTTGTTCCCAGTGTTCCCAGTGTTCCCAGTAGAAATCACGCACATGTATAAGAGCTTTTTTCAGTCTAATTCAGATCAGGGGGGAACAACCAGGAACATGGGAACAACCACGCGGCCGGAGGTCAGCCGATGAAAACAAAACTTGCAGCTTGGCTTCGAAGACTCGCCAACTGGCAATACAGACTCGCCGCCAAGCTCGCGCCTTATCCGCCGGTGTCGGCATCAACGTCGACGCTTGACGACGGCGACACCCAGATGGCCATCGCTAACGAGCTGATCGGAAAAATGCAACTGCGCCAAGCGTTGCGAAGATATTCGCCGCCGGAACAACCGGGGCAATGCTGATTTGAAAGGAAACTAGGATGAAATTACGATTACCCAAATGGTTCCAACAGGCACCAACCCCAACGCCAGGCGCTCCCGAGCCCACTACCACGGAGCTCGTCGTTCAATTGGAGACGCGCCTCACGGAGGCTGATGCGGAGGTCACATCCGCAGAGGCTCGAAGCCAAGAGCTGCTCGCGAAATTTGCTGAGAAGCGAACTCCAGAAAATCTCGAAGACCAAGAGTCAGCCGAAACTGACCTAGTCCGCCTTCGGAAACTCCGCGCGCTTGTTGTTGCGGATTTGGAAGCGGCCAAGGCAAAACTTGCAGCCGAGGAACGCGCCCGGCTCGAACAAGAGGCAGTCGACGTCGAGGCGCGGATTCAGGACAACACTCGCGACAACGAGTTGGTCGACGACGTTGTCAAGGCCTGCGAAAAACTTGTCCAGGCACAGGCTGCACGATGGGCGCACGCTGGCGCCGTCGCGAATCTCCGCGGCCACCTGCACGGACTTCGATTGAAATTGGGCCAACCGTCTAACTATCAATGGCACGCCATAGATGCAGTCCCGTCCCAATATCAAGTCGTCGAAAAACTGAAGGCGAGCATACGGAATGACGAGGCGAGCAAAGACCGGAATCGTCTCACGTTCGAATTGGCAGGTCTTCTGCAGCAATGGCGCTGAGGAATCACGATGCCAAACACAATCATCAGCGACGAGCTCGCCCAGTTCATTAGCGACTTTCAAACATCGGGGCTCACGACCGAGCAATACATTTCACGCGTCGAATCAGTGGTCGGGGCCAAACAGAATGCCCACGTCCAGCGAATGGTCGAGGGATTACGCGAATACAATCGCAGACAGGAATCAAAGGAAAACACAATGTCACATTCACAAGACCAATGCGCCAACTGCATGAACAACGTTGGCAAATCACTAGGTAGGAACGAATACGGTCGCCCGATCTGCTCAAGTTGTGCCGGCGGAACGACTACCACAGCCAAAGGCGCAACCCCCGCAACCCCCGCGACTGGCGACCTCGGCGATCAAGTGGTCGCGTTGCTAGACGCCGAGAAGGCGTTCCTCCACAAGCCGCAATCCAAAATCGAAACGCGGGAACAAGCCGTCGAAGCGATCAGGAAGTTCGAAGCAAACAAGAGCGACGTAGGCGACCAAGTTTGTGCACAGATGCTGCGCGAGCAATTCAGAATCTACGAGGCTCTGTAATGGCTGGAATTCATCAGATCTGTAATCTCGGTTCAGGTCCTCGTCGTTGCCCGATTAATTTCGGAGACGACTATTCTCGCGAGCAATGGGATCGCAAATGTAGTGAGCAACTTGCGGGTATGTCCAAGCAGGGCATTCAATACACGGTCACGCCTTCATGCTCTGTCCATCTGCCCGATGGACGTTGGCTACCAGAAGGCGCTGCCGTTACTGCGCAAGACTTCCAAGGTGGTAATGTGCCGGCGCTCACATTGCTCAACCAGGCCTTGAACAAAGGTCTTCTTCTCGAGGGGTCGGCACCTATTGAGCCGGGACCAGAGGCAGCGTGAGAACGGCTGCCACNNCAGCCTCGATGCCTTGTGGTGTTGGGGCTGGGCACGGGTCCCAGTGTGGCGGTCAGGTGGCCAGACTAAGCCCGAGAAATTCAAAAGGTACTGTAGAAAGCCCCCACCCGGACCGCGGGTTAGCATTGAGCCCCCGCCCCTCGCGCAAATACGGCCTCAAATCCGACGCGCAGTTCATTACTGCGGATTGTCCGACTGTGTGACCAGACGGAGTAACACACAATGACTTCAAAGCTACCTGATAGGCCGCTCCCGACCCGACGTCGTCAGCGCCCGATTTCCCAAAGTGACATTTGCAGGCTAACTGGATTGGGTTCTTCGGCCGTTTCCCAGGCTTGCCGAGGTCGCTTGGCAGCCAGTCGGATCCATGAAGGCATCCATTCGGGCGACCGTGGCGCGACTTACGACGCGAACAACGACGCGGTGATCCGATTTTTGGCGAAGCACCAACGCGCGGAGCAATTCGCTCTCTACGTTGACGCTTTTGCCGAATGTGCGGGCTGCCCCATCGACGAAGTGAGGCAAGAAACCCAAGGCCGCGGAAGTCTTGTTCCCGCAATCACGTTCGATGGCACGATCAAGGTAACGCATCCCGCAGCGCTCAAATTTCTGCGCGCTCATCCGTTCGAAATAGACGCCAAGTACTACCCGACGAACGTCCCGGCAATTCTGCAAACGACCGAACGGGAAGATCGCGAATGGACAGATACACATCCGTTTTCGCAAGCGTACGGAGCTCGCGAAGACGGAGCAATTGACCTCCGAAATTCGAAGGCATCCTAATGATCTCAAAAGCCACAACACCGGATGTGCATCGAAGTCGCGATGCAGCGGTGCATGGACAAGTTTTTTGTTTGCAGTCCATGCAGGTTGGCGAGCGCAAAATCTCACCAGGCCCCACGACATGCAATGTTCTTGTTCCTTTCTGCCGTTGCGTGTCGCGGGGTCGCACTTTCACGAGGTAATCCAAAATGTACTTTCGCCAGTTACAACATTTGCTCCCCCGCGCCGTGGCATGGCGCATCACAACGCAAAAGCGACTCCGCCAACTATTTGAAGGCCTCTCTGGGTGGCCATCGGACGTCCGCGACTATGCAGATTCCGTTTACGATGACTTGGACCCACAGAAAACGCGAGAGGTTCAGGGCTGGGAAGGTCAATTTGGTTTGATGATTGGGAAGCCTATCGTCGGACCCAGCGCAGACACGCCCGAAAATGTCGTCAATCGGCGGAACGCGCTTAGCTCAGCCTGGCGACAGCAAGGCGGCCAATCCCCTCTCTATCTGCAAACCTGCGTTCAAGCAGCAGGCTTTCCCGTCTACATTCACGAGTGGTGGACGGACGATCCGCCTTTCACGCAGGCTCAATGCGGAAATGCCGACGTCCAGTGCGGCGAAGACCGGGCGCAATGCTCGGCTGGATTGATATCGCGATTCAAGCGAAATCCGCTCGACTATACACACCAGCCAGCGATCGGGTCCATTCAATGCGGCGATGGCGATCAATACACGATGCCCCAGTGCACAGGGCCCGAGACGGCGGGCGTGGTCCAACCAATGTGCAACCGCTTTTTGATGAATGAACCAGGCTACATCGTAAACAAGGGTTTGAACAAAGAAGCACCTCCGCCGATACCGAACAATCCCGACGCGTGGTCTTACTTCTTGTATTTCGGAGGCGAGAATTTCCCTGATCGCGCAAGTGTCCCACGAGCTCGACAGGAAGAACTCGAACGGCTGATTTTGAAGCTTCGACCTTCGCAACAATGGTGCGTGATGATGGTGGATTATACGCCATGACGCCCGACGAAATGCACCGGATGACACTGGACACGATCGCGGCTGTCGAGGCGCGAGCCAGGGCGCGATTTGCCAAGGGCGGCGTTACATATGGCGAAGCCCTGCAAGTTGAAATCGCGCTCGAAAATGAGAGCACGTTCGCCAACCGCGGGGGCTTCTATATTTTGAAACCGCCGGTTACCTGCAAAGGGGTGTCCTAGTGTGGCCCTGGAAATCCAAGCGTCGACCGCTACTGCTTGGACGCACCGATCGCTTTGCCGAGTTTCAGAAACACGTCGAGGCGCAAATCGACCGCGAAGAAATCGCCGGCATGATGTCGCTAGACATAATCAGGACCCTTCAAAAGGAATCACTCAAGGTTGCCGCGGATGCGACGGCCCTGTGGTATTGGGCGGACGAAATTCGCAAGAGGCTCGCATGAGAAATCCCGAGAGGGGGTTGACATCATCCGGGTCGGCAAGTCTAACGCTATTCGAAAATATAGACGTTTAGCGGTATTTCGACGACATAATCTGCGGATTGTGGATGCGGAAATGGAATATCCTTCAATCTTGCATTGAGGCACGCCATCGCCTGAGCATGCAATGGGTTGGGAGGGTCAGTCGTTAGTTGAGTGATGATTCCCTTGCCGTCAATATTCAGACGAAACATGACTCTTATGTGACTCGAGGATTGTGCGGACGGAACACCCGAATTGCAGGTTTGCACTTGTCTAATCACACGTTTTGTCGCGTTCCTAAATGCAGGATCCTTCTCAATATCTACCACTGGCTTGGGCTCCCCTCCATTTGGCGACGGGAGTATTTTGGCGTCATCTTTTTTGAACAATTGCTCGTCCTGAACTTTCTTCTTCTCCGCTTCCGAAACACCCGGGACTTGACCATTGTGGTAGGCCGAATGTTGATCCATTCTTGTCCTTAGCGACGCAAGATCGATATCTAGCTTTGATATGCGACCGTTGAGTTCGTCCTTGCTCTTGGTGATTTCCGCTCGAACATTGGCGACGGCATTAAAGAAATATGCGACTGCGCCCAGGGCAGCCAATAACAGTGGCCAATAGCGAAGCAAAACGTCGGTTAGTGGTTGATCAACATTTCTGATCATCGAATTGACCGGCACCGGTTGAGCTTGCGCAGCCTTAGTGTTGGACTCTTGAGCGCCATCGCTATGCGCAACGCCCGATTGTTTCTTCCGACGCATTATCAACCGATTCTCCGCTAACCCCTAGCCATCAATTTTGGAGGTCAAACCGACTTCGGGTACAAAACAGATTTCCGTGTGTATTGTCAAGAACTTGATAGGGTCATCCCACAAAGCGTGGGTATTGAGGCCACCCCTGATGGCTGGTCTACGTTGCCCAGGGCGGAATCTGTCCGATCCGGATTTGTATTCTCATTGAATGTTCTCGAGCGACGACATATGGCTCCTCAAAATCGAATACGAAACGCACTCGTTCCGGCACGGTCGCGCATTGGCTTGTCCATTCTTTCCATCTTTTGGAGTATTCATTGCGCACTGATTCCTCAAGCTGGCGCACCCAGCTGATCCACCTATCAGCACGTTCAACTATGCCTGTTCCCACTCCTGCAGTCGTAATTCCACCGCCTATCGAAAAATATACCGTTCCGTCGGATAAAGGGACCAATGGCTGCATGCCTGTCGCGCGTGACTCAATAATTGCATCGTTGGACGGCACGTCGCCTCTCATTGGCATCGGCGATTTCCACTGCGCGATGCTAGCTGGCCAGTTTTGATGAATGACTTCCAATATGTCACGAAGGCCCCATTGTTTGTGCGGCCAGAAGCCGCAAATGAAGAACTCAGTGTTCGTGACGCGAGCGAACAGGACATCGTTGGTGCGAGCTACTGAACCATCGGGGTCGCGGCGAGCACCGACATGGAAATGCATGATGTCCCAGTCATCAAGAAGACCGTCGTACTTTGCAGATATTTTGGTTCTTTTGCTGAGGTGAGGCGTGAGGTCTTTGCCCTTGGTTACCTTATGGATGAGACAATCGAATCCGGACTTATGCCGGTCCGGGACCTTGAAACCTCGCGGACGATGAATTTGCCTTGGGAACGCCGGAACCAGGCGATGCATAATGTCCAAATACCGGTACAAGATTTGAAGGCCTTCTTGTTCGGGTCCAATTGCGTATCCGAAACGGATTAGCCAGGATTTCGTGAGGGACAAAAGGTCTGACGCGAAATCCAGTTCCAACCTTGGTGCGACTGATGTTGGTTGCGCTCCGTCTGCCATTGGCTTTGCTAAATCTTCGCGTCGAGTCGCATTCAAGGAATATCGCCCCACAGCATTTTCTCCAGCACTTTTCGGCGATCTTGGCACGCGTTGATAAGGTTTTGGAATATTGGGTTCAGTACTTTTGAAGTAGGAGACGGTCGGTATTGCGGCTCGGGATTTTTGCAGCCCTTGAAATAGTCAGCTAGCGCAAATTCGAGATCCATTCGCCATTCCGCGTGAATGACGAGCCGCNNCCCGATTTCCGTCCTCACCCCACCCACGAACATCGTTCGACCATGTGGCAATTTCTGACGCCAGGGTTTCATGTTGCTGAAGGAACTCGTATGCCTTGTCTTGCAATCGTTCCGCTCTTCGCTCATCGGATTCTCTTCGCATCTGCTCCCGTGCAACGCCTCTGACGATGTGGCCGCCAACAAGCGCCCCCACTACCGAAGAGACGAGCGCGGTAACGCTTGGAATCACGACTTGTAGCCAAACCGCCTGCATTCTTGTCAGGTTATCACCACTGTGGAAGGTGAGGACTGATTTCGGCTAGCCATCACCCGCGCTGGCCAATGCCATCCACTGGCGAGAACCCATTGCCAATAGGTCTGACCTTCGAACGCTGTCAGCTGCAGCTCAAGCACGATGTCAAACGGACCCGATGCATCGGTAAGGTCCAAAACGCCCACTGTAGTTTGCTGCTCAGTTGTAAATTGATTCCAATGCATGCCGAGATATCGGGCGGCAGCCGGACTCGGTTGGGGAAAATCAACCCGCGATGGACCTACATGGACACACCCGGTCGGACAGGTCGACGGTTCGCTGTGGACAATTGGAGCTAGGCGGGATCAGTTCTCGCCGCATAAATCGGCTGGATGGATTGGGCGGCGCTTGTTGGAATATTCATGGGTTGACGAACGTTGATACCTCGGCCATTTGGCCTTTGTGTGGCTCAACCCAAACCAGCCGTAGCCTGCTGATCGCATTTTTGTAAAGATGGGTTCCGCATGGGACAGCGATTCGACTGGAATGTTGTCGTCCTTGGGGGATGGAACAAGGCGATTCTAACTCCAGCTGGAATTAAGAAGAGGCTATTCAAAGAAGAAGGCATGCTTGAAGTGCAGGTCCCTATCGATGGATTGGGACCATACCGAGCAAAAGTCGGTCCGATTGGAGTGATCGTCGATTCTCAATCGCTCGAGGTTAGCGCCCTGAAATGTACGTATGAGAATCTACTCGGTGCGATGAAAATCGCTCAGGCCGCGCTTATTTGGCTCCCAGAAACGCCACTTTCGGCAATCGGAATAAACATTAGATATAAGTTCGATTCGTTGCCCTCTGAGACTGCCGATCGCTTGCGGTGTGAGTTTGACTCACAGTTGGCTGAACTTGAATACGTCAGGGTGGAAAATGGCGTAACCAAAAGCGTAGAATTTAACGACGGAGTCATCAACGCGATTGTGTCTTCCGATAAGACTGGCAAAGGAACCCTCGTAGTGAATTTTACGAGAACCACACAAGAGCAGGCCGAAGCGATAAAGTGGCTTGAACTTCCGATCGAAGAACTTCGGAAACATGCGCAAGCAATCGCCGTGGCTGCGCTGGCCATTCCAGAATCCGAGCTAAACAATGAAAACTAGAACCAGTACCAGCGGATCATCACCTAACACTAAGTATGAGACAGTCGATACTTTTTCGCGAGAAACTCGGCGTCACGTAACCACAATGGTGGCTGTTAGGGCCCAAACGGTTCCGACCAGCAGAACTGAAGGGACGATAAATGTTCGTGTCGTTCCTCGGTCCTACACTCCGAAATGTCTTAAAACGACTTGATACCATGCCAACGCACTGGGGGTACGCGAAGTTCGAGGCAACTGACGATCTTGAGCAAGGCGATTTCCTCATACCAACTGAAGAGTTGCGATCAGTCCTTAATCTTGTTCACCCACATTTCTGTGACAACAAATATACGGGCTATCTTGTAATCACTCAGAGCTGTGACTTGGTTAGGCGCGATGGCGACCTAGCAAAAGCCCGCTACGTGAATATCGCAACTGTTCGTCCTCTGCAGCTGATACTGTATCAGCTGCTCGCAACAAGATGCGAGTCTGTTTGTGGTGCGTTCCTCAAAAGCGGCTGGAGGGAAGCCTGGGAGCTTCTTGAGAGGATCACAAATCAGAATGAGAATACCCTTGGTCTGTTCTATTTGCATCCCGACTCTGACCTAGAGTTCGCCAGTGCGTCTGTTGCCTTCCTGCGTGTCAGTATTGCCCTACGCGCCGATCACTATGAAATCCTAATGAACGCCCGCCGCGGGCGCCTTAAGCCAGATTTTCAGGCGAAACTCGGGTGGCTCGTTGGAAATCTGTACGCTCGACCAGCATCACGAGATTGGGCAGACTCCGAGGACGGCAAGAACGGACAAAGCGATGCCATTCACGACGTTCTCAAGAATGCCGGAATTACTTGGTTCGAAGATGAGAAGGTTGCGCTTGCGAAGGCGAAGGGGTTCGACTTCACTTCAGTGCAGCCGAACGGGATCAAAGCTGCTCTTCGGCCATATGTGCCAACGCCTCCAATGACGGAAGGCTGTCAGATTGTTGAGAAATACGTGAGGGAATACTTCACTAAGTACGTTCCCATACCCGAACCGCAGCAAGACGTTCAACCATTGGAAAACGGCCCGTCGACGAAGCGACCTAGACCTACGTTTAACTTCTACAAAGACATCCGTCGCCTCATATCCGCACTAAGGGGCGACACCCGATTTCAAACGCTCTTGTCGAAGGAGAATGACGGCGATAAGGACGACCTCGAAACATGACCTGCTCGTTGCCGCGCCTTAT
>PMCK01000385.1 GCA_003154095.1 Myxococcales bacterium
CACATGCCCGACGTGCTCGAGATGCCCTACCGACCGCGGATAATAGGCGGCGCGGAACCAGGAGTTAAACCCTACACTGTACGCCTGGGCGGGCTTACTTGTCTGGCAGGGGACGTGATTGGCGACTATTCTTTCGACGCTCCATTGGAGGTTGGGGATAAGCTCGTTTTTGAAGATATGGCCCACTATACAATGGTCAAGACAACGACTTTCAACGGAGTACGGCTGCCTTCAATCGTGCTCTATGAACCAGATACCGGGCAATTCGAAGTTGTTCGCCAATTTGGGTACGCCGACTACAAGGGCCGCCTGTCATAGACCGAAAATGGCCAAATCACCCGAGCACTTCTGGATTGAGGCAAGAAAGATTGCTGACGCTTCGGAGAAGCGGGTTTCGACCTCAAAGAACGTCTTTTGCGGTACCGTCCATTACGATCGGGCGCTGATTGCCGGCGTGCCAGTATGCCGGATGACCGTCGTCCCTCCTGGTTCGGCGTGGCCAAAGAGCTATGCGATAGATGCGGCCTCGCGACAGCCCTGGAAGACGCTGAAAAAACCGCCCTCGGGACTAAGGCTGAGCTGGCGTCAGGAATCCGAGAGCCGCTGGCTAGTGCAGTGGTCAATCACGCCCGAAGTCCAATGTTGGGGACTTGGCGAGCGGTACGGCGGAATGAACTTACGTGGTCGGGTACACACCCTCTTCGCGACGGATAACGACCAACACATTGAGTCCACGGATTCACTCTACAAAAGCATACCCATGCTTACTCTCGTTGAGGGAGAGACTGCGTATGCCGTATTTCTAGACAGTCCGGCACTTCAGCGTTGGGACCTAGACTCAACGCGCAATGGCGCCGTGAGCGTGACTCTCCTGTCTAGACGTGCCTTCACTCTGTATTGGTTCGAATCTTCATCGCTGCCGGACATCGTAGCTGCCTATACACACTTGACCGGCCGCTGCGACTTGCCTCCACGCTGGAGTCTCGGTCATCAGCAAAGCCGGTGGAGTTATCCAACGGAACAAGTGGTGCGAAACATCGCAAAGGAGTTTCGAACTCGAAAAATCCCCTGCGACGCCATCGTCCTTGATATCGATTACATGGACGATTACCGGGTATTTACCATCAGCCGCGAGCGATTTCCGCGATTCGAAAGACTGGTTGCTGACGTTTCCAAAATGGGATTTCGCGTTGTAACAATCGTTGACCCAGGGGTCGCCAAGTCACCGAGCGATGCAACATTTCGCGAAGGAAGGAGGCTCAACGCGTTCTGCACCAAAGCTGACGGCTCATTGTTCGTGGGCAAAGTTTGGCCCGGGGCTGCATGTTTGCCGGATTTCATCAATGTTGAAGTGCGCAACTGGTGGGGCGACAAACTCGATTTCTTACTGTCAAAAGGTGTAGCTGGCATCTGGAATGACATGAATGAACCTGCACTATTTGGAAATCAGCGCCCACTCAGTGCGGACGCACGAGAACTCCCGAGTGATCAGGAACAGTTGTTCGTCCAGCACGATTCGAAGGGCACGGTGGGGCACTTCGAAGTTCGAAATGTGTACGGCCAGCAAATGGCCTTGGCCACTCATGACGCCATGCGTCGAGCGCGCCCCAATGAGCGGTTGTTCGCGCTCACGCGTTCAGGTTACGCTGGGATTCAACGAACTAGTGCGGTCTGGCTCGGAGACAATGCGTCTTGGTTCGAGCACCTGCGAGCCAGTATACCAATGCTGCTAAATGTTAGCCTATCGGGCGTTGCATTTTGTGGCGTCGATATCGGTGGATTCGGGGGAAATACAGACGCCGAACTCCTCGTCCGTTGGTATCAGCTAGGAATATTTTATCCATTTTGTCGCAATCACTGTGCCCTCAACGGCCGAGCTCAAGAGCCGTGGTCTTTTGGGCCCGAGGTCGAGAAGGCAATTCGCCGTTTGCTCAGCGTTCGTTATCGACTTCTGCCCTATTTCGAGCAACTCTTCGCCGAGCATAGGCAGTGCGGCGCCCCACTCATGCGGCCGATGGCCTGGCACTACCCGTCTGATTCAACAGCGCGGCAAATAGACGACCAATTCATGTTTGGCTCGGACATTTTGGTAGCGCCAATCCTGCAGCGCGGGAAGAGTCGCCGACCCGTGTATTTACCAAAAGGGCGTTGGTTCAGATTCGATGGCGGCCCCGCATTGCGAGGGGGGCGGTTTTACGATGTCGAATATCGATTGGACAGTACGCCAGCATTCGTGAAAGAAGGCGCCATACTGCCGATGGCAAGCCCGGTGGTTCACACCGGTCAACTTGCAACCGCTGCCATCACATTTAGGTGTTTTGGGATCCAAGCCAAAGGTCGATACTGGCAAGACGACGGCTCGACGCTGGGATACGAACGAGGCGAGTACAATGATTGGATGCTGTCTTTCAGCAATCATCGTTTCACGTCGAAAAGTATCCATCGGGGCTTCGAGCCAGTGGCTCGCCCGTATTTCTACGAAACGGCGGGTCGGCGCCATCAACTAAGAGACTGGCCACCCACAGCTACAAGTACTGATTGATGATATTTTCGATCAGCTCCTGTTTGCCACTGATTAGTGGCAAATTCTCGTGCTTCTCGGCAAGTTTTGCAAGATCTTGAAGTTTGAGTTCGCCCTTCGAGAATCTTAGGCCATCACCTTCTTCGAACGAGCGGTAGCGAGCGGTGCGCATGGAACGTAACGGGGATTGCTCGAGCAATTTTGCCGCAACCTCGAGGCCGCGCGCAAATGCATCCATGCCGCCAATGTGCGCCAGGAACAAATCCTCGGGATCGCTCGAGTTTCTTCGAACTTTTGCATCGAAATTGAGTCCACCAGAACCAAGACCCCCGGCTCCCAAGATGATCATCATCGCTTCAGTCGTTTGATAAATGTCGGTTGGGAACTGATCCGTGTCCCAGCCGTTCTGTGAGTCGCCACGATTCGCATCGACACTACCGAGGAGTCCGGCATCCGCCGCTACTTGAAGCTCATGCGAAAAAGTGTGGCCTGCCAGCGTTGCGTGATTTGCCTCGATATTTAGCTTGAAATCCTGGTCGAGGCCCTGGGCACGCAAAAAGCCGACGACGGTTGCCGCGTCGAAATCATACTGGTGTTTTGAAGGCTCCATCGGCTTAGGCTCGATAAGGTAAGTACCCTTGAAGCCATTTTGTCGGCCATAGTCGCGTGCGAGCCTCAAGAATTGTCCCAAATTATCGAGCTCTCGCTTCATGTCGGTATTGAGTAGCGTTGTGTAGCCCTCTCGACCGCCCCAAAACACATAATTTTGGCCCCCTAGTTCCACGGTGGCTTCGATTGCACATTTCACCTGCGCGGCCGCGTGCGTGACGACCCGAAAATCCGGATTGGTCGCGCCCCCATTCATGTAGCGGGGGCTGGAAAACAGATTGGCCGTTCCCCAGAGCAATTTGACGCCCGTAGCTTGCTGCCGCTCTTTGGCGAGCGCCACCAGCGTTCTTAGATTCTTTTCGGATTCTCCAACCGTATTGCCTTCGGGCGACATGTCTCGATCGTGAAAGCAATAGAAGGGCACTCCGAGTTTGCTAAAGAATTCGAATGCCGCATCCAGCCGTCCCTTGGCCTTGTCCATCGGGTCAGTGTGACTATCCCACGGAAAATCACGGGTGCCTGAGCCGAATGGATCCTGCCCGGTACCGCAGAAGCTGTGCCAGTAACACGCAGCAAATCGCAAGTGCTCCTCGAGCGTCTTGCCCATGATTCGCTTGCCNNTCCGGCAAAGTACTCGCGATTTCCAATGAACGGTGACATAGTTCGGATTCCTTAATTTGGTTTAGACGAATTTTGGCCTAAGCAGTTGCACGACTTCAAGGTACTCGCGATAAGCAATATCGTAAATTGGTCGAGCGCTAGTGTCTGGTAGTATTGCGGCCCCGTCACTGGGTACGTGCTCGGCTACTAGTGCTTCGATTGGCTGCAGTTTGCCCTGCCTCCCTTGATACATCCAATGGGCTTGCAGCGCAGCTCCGAATGCCGCTGTCTCCTCGACGCTGGGGCAAGTAACCGAACAACCAGAAATGTCGGCCACCATTTGCCGCCACACCCGACTTTTTGCGCCACCGCCTGTCAACTTTATCGCCTTTGGTTTGAGACCAAGGTCGGAAAATGCATCTTGACCGTAGCGGAGGGCAAATACGGCGCCTTCCATTGCAGAACGAACCAGATGCGCGCGCGTGTAGTTGGCCGGTGTCAGACCGAAAATGCAACCGCGACCGCGCGGGAAATTCGGCGTTCTTTCCCCATTGAAGAACGGTAGGGTCAAAAGGCCATCTGCGCCGGCCCGGACCGACATTGACAACCTGTCGATATCGGCCAAGGGCATTTCGAACAGCGACCGATTCAGCTCCGTCGCAACCGTGCAGTTCATCGTGCACACGAGCGGCAACCAGGCACCCGTTGAAGAACAAAAGGCAGCTACGAGTCCGGATGGATCAACGACAGGACTCTCCGAATAGCCGAATAGAGTACCGGACGTCCCAAGACTTATTGTGAACACCCCGGCACCCGCGCAACCGGTACCAATGGCGGCCATCATATTGTCACCCCCGCCCGCCGCTACCAGTGCATGTTCAGGAAGGCCCAACAACTCGGCCGTCGCTTTGCTAATATTTCCTACTGCCGCATGCGGCTCAATCAGTGAAGAAAGACAATCTGAAAGCCTGCGCTGGCCGTCGATTGCCGTAAGCGCGGCGATCGACCATTTCCGGCTGCGAACATCGAGAAAGCCCGTTCCGGAAGCGTCACCAGCCTCAGCTGAGTATTGCCCCGTGAGAAAGAAATTGATGTAGTCATGCGGCAGCAAGATCCGCGACATGGCGGCATAGGCTTCGGGGGCGTGTCGTTTAAGCCAGAGCACCTTGGGCGCCGTATACCCGGGTAGCATTGGGTTGCCCACTTCGGCAATCAAACGCTCCCTCCCTCCGAATGCCGTGGTTATGGCATCGCATTCGTCCTCCGTCGTCGTATCGTTCCAAAGCTTGACCCGGTAAACTACACGTCCTTGCGAGTCGACTGGTACGAATCCATGCTGCTGTCCAGACACACCAACGGCGCAGATTCGCCGTCTTAGACCGCTATCGAGACGACTTAGGCAGTCGGTAATTGCAGCGATCCACCACTTTGCCTCCTGCTCGCTGGTCCCGTCGCTACGCTGGATGATATCGTGCGGTGATTGAACCAGCGCCAATATTTCCTTGGTCTCAGGATTGTACACTAACGCTTTTGTACTTTGCGTTCCGAGGTCGATTCCAAGAACTAAATTGCCGAAAGCGGAATGCTCATTCATCTTGAGTCAACTTGTCGAAAGGTTCAAACCCTATCCCAGCAGTCTCGAACCGACACTCGCTTGCCACGCCATGCTCCGTGCCACCTACTAGTTTAGGAATTAGCGGCTGGGGCAAATTGCCGAATCCAAAATTGGCGCGAACCAGTCGAGACGGGCGGTATGTTGTCACCAATCCAAATAGCCGCGCAAGTCGACTCACGCGGCGAATTCGTGGCTCGAAAACTACAATCGGGAGCGCTTGACCCGATTCTTGGTCTCGCGGCCGCCCGGTGGCAGCTAAGCCCCGGTTAAATGCGTTGTTGTCGCCCATTTTCATTCCGGCCGCCGGTTTTCGTGTTCGCAATTCCGCGATGCAGGCTGTCGTTTTCTACCTAGGCCCTGGTGCCGCCACTAGCGGGCTCATTTTTGCGACTGCAGCCTTTCTGAACAATGACTTTTCGACGGCGCCGAACGCCAATTCGTGTTGAAAGATGGTGTCGCCGACGCAACGAATAAACCCTCAGCCGGCGCGCCCCATTTTCACGAACTCGCACACTTCATGGCACTAACACCAGGGAATTGAAATCTACCCCGGTGGCGTTGGCTAAAGTCGCATGTTACGACGGTGGGCATGCCAACGCCGGCCAGCCTAATTGACTGGAATGTCTTTGCCGGTGGCGTCTTGGGCACGATGTTCATCGATCGACTCGTCTGCAAGAGCACACGAGGGAGTGATGGGTTTCGCCAGGCCCTCGCTCGAAGTTGCTTATGGCTTGGACTTGCGCTCGCACTGGCACTCTGGGTCGCGCACCGATTCGGGACCACGAGCGCTATTACTTACGTAACCGCATACTTGGTTGAAGAATCGCTATCCGTCGATAATCTCTTCGTATTCTTAGTAATCTTTCGGCACTTCAAGGTGCTCGATGCGATGCAAAATCGCGTCTTGTTTTGGGGTGTATTTGGTGCGATCGTTCTTCGAGGCATCTTCATATTCACAGGCGCCGAACTGCTCAACCACTTTGACTCAACCGCCTACGTTTTTGGAGCAATACTGGTATTTAGCGGAATAAAGCTGCTCAAGAAGGACAAGGGCTTTGACGATCCCGAGCACTCGCCTGTGTTTCGGTTAGCTCGTAAATACTTGCGAACCACACATGAATTCGAAGGCACTCGATTTTTCACGAAAAAGGATGGCGTAAATTACGCAACCCCGTTGGTGCTAGTGCTAATTGCCGTAGAATTCACCGATATAATTTTCGCCGTGGATTCCGTGCCAGCGGTCCTCGCAATATCCCGAGATATGTACATCGTTTATACTTCGAACATATTGGCAGTGCTGGGACTACGCGCTTTGTTCTTCCTGCTCTCGGGAATGATCGACAANNCATGGAATTAGCCTAGGCGTGGTATTGGCGTTACTCACGCTTGGCATAGCACTATCCCTCTTGCTACCCACGAAGTCGAATCCACCCGCGCGAACCTAGCAGCGGTCTGGCATTCGGTACCAATGTTCGCCTGGGCTTGCAGCATGCACCCGGCTAGCGAACGATTCGAATTGCCCAAGTCAACCGGGCGAGACTCTTAACAACGTGTGGAATCCGACGAATCAGGTTAATCGACGGCGTGCGCTTTTCGATGACTCGTATTGGGATCTCCAGCATTCTAAGCCCCGACCGTTCGGCGCGCACCACCAACTCGCTCGAAAAAACGTCCTTATCCACGACACAAACCTGCGCGACGGGCAATATTAGTTCCCTACGGAGTGCTTTCAGCCCATGCGTATCCGTGCCGCGGAAACCCACCAAAAGGCGCAGCATTTGAGTGTAGAACTTGCTGGCTAAGTGGCGGAGCATGGGTCGTTCGTCTTTAGCTCCACCAATGAGTTTAGAACCAATCACCACATCAGCCATGTTGGCATCGAGTAATTCTATCGCCCGATTTTGGAAGTCTACATCGCACAAATCGATCTCGTCGCAGAGAATGTATCGACCTCTGGCGGCCACGATACCTTCGCGTAGCGCCCGGCCGTAGTTCGGTTCGGGAACGGATATAACCCTCACTTGCCGATACTTGTTGGCCAAGGATTGTNNTGGGCAATCTGGAGCGTTTGGTCTCGCGATCCGTTCTCCGCGAGCACAATTTCATAATCCCAAGAAACATCTTCCAACCTTTCACGCAAATCAACGATGGCTGCGTGTAGGATGGCTTCTTCGTTGTAGACCGGTATTACAATAGATACGTCAAGTTCGTCGCTGATCACGAAAGGAACTCCGGTGCGATGTGTAACGTCACGCTGGCCGGCGGACCTTATGCAACCCAAGGCACTTTGTAAAGGCATCCTGGCGTACAATGCGACCCTTTGCTCAAAATTTTTGAATTGCCGGCACGCAAAAATCGATTTGATTCAAGGCGTGCTGCAGAGGCCGCCCACCCTGGCACTCGCAATATGCGCCGTTGTCTTCCCCAGCAAGAAGCATGGTAGCCTCCTTGGGCAGGCCGCCAGGCGGCGCAGACCAAGAACCGAACTAGTCTTTCGAAGGACAATCGTTTCCCATGGCTCGTACGAAAACTACTCGTCCCCCTCGTGAACGCATCTTGTTCAATGACGACTGGCGGTTTCATCGCGAAGACGGGCATAACGCGGCGCCAAGATTCGAGTACTCGCAGATCCGCGACTGGATACTCTCAACGGGTGCGGAGCTAATAAATGAAGGTGTCGCAAGACCTGCTCGACCAGCGGCCGAACCGCAGATCGACGAAAACAAGTTCTTGCCGCAATTCGATGATGGCAAATGGCGGCCGTTAGACTTGCCGCATGATTGGGCAATCGAAGGACCTTTCTCTCAGGATTTGCCGGGTGAAACTGGAAAGCTTCCCTGGGCAGGTATTGGGTGGTATCGAAAGCACTTCTCGCTGGATGAGGCCGATTCGGGAAAATGCATTTTTCTGGACGTCGATGGCGCCATGTCGCATTCGGCGATCTGGCTAAACGGCAAACTCATCGGAGGCTGGCCTTACGGGTATTCGTCGTTTCGAGTCGAATTGACTCCGTACGTCAATGTCGGAGGTGACAACGTACTGGCAATTCGACTGGAGAATCCACCCAACTCCTCGCGTTGGTATCCGGGCAGCGGGCTATATCGCAATTTGTGGTTAGTAAAGACAAACCCGGTGCGTGTGCGGCAGTGGGGAACGTTCATCACGACACGCCGCGTGTCAGCGCGCGAGGCAACGATAAACCTTGATATCACGCTAGAAAACACGACGGATGCCGAGCGTGAACTGATACTGAATACGACTATCTTTGCGCTCGCTGATCACGGGCGCGCAGCGCCTGTGGCCCGAGCAGAGCCGTCCGAACTCAAGCTTCGCTCACATTTCCAAACGATGAGAACTCATGTGGTTCGGATCAAGAAGCCCCAGCTGTGGTCGCTGAAACATCGTCATCGCTACCTAGCCGTCACTACGGTAAGCTGTGGCGACACTGAAATCGATCGAGTCGAGACCCCGTTCGGCATCCGCTCGGTGCGATTCGATCCCGACCGGGGTTTTTTCCTGAATGACGAGCATATCACACTCAAAGGGGTGTGCCTCCATCATGATCTCGGGGCCCTGGGCACCGCCGTGAACATCCGCGCGCTGGAGCGGCAACTCGAGATCATGCAATCAATGGGCTGCAATTCGATTCGCACCAGCCATAACCCACCAGCGCCTGAGCTATTGGATCTGTGTGATCGGATGGGGATATTGGTTATCGATGAAGCATTCGATTGCTGGAGGCGCGGAAAGAAATGGCCGCCGGACGTCGCTGAAAGTGACCCGAATATCCGATACTTCGACTACGCAACGGATTTCGATGATTGGCACGAGCGGGACCTTCGAGCCCTGGTCCGACGCGATCGCAATCATCCAAGCGTAGTCATGTGGAGCATCGGAAACGAAGTTGTCGAGCAGTGGTACCCCGACGGCTGGAAGTTGGCCACGCGCCTCGCCGGCATCGTACGCGAGGAAGATCGGACTAGGGCAGTTACCTCTGCATTCAACGGTGAAATGGCTGGGTACAGCGGCTTTCAAACTGCTCTCGATGTGGTCGGCTACAATTACAAGCCGCAAGAATACGTAAAGCTTCACCGATCAAACCCGACCCTGGCAATCGTGGGCAGTGAGACAGCCTCGACGATTAGTTCGCGAGGTGAGTATTTCTTCCCAGTTACAAACGACAAGCTTCAGGGGCAAGTGAACTTTCAAGTAAGCTCGTATGACCTGTCCGCCAATTGGTGGTCGCATATCCCGGACGTTGAGTTTCGGGGTTTGGATGAATGTCCGGCGGTGGCTGGTGAGTATGTCTGGACGGGTTTCGATTATTTGGGCGAACCAACACCGTACAACGCGGATTCCAGCAATTTGCTGAACTTCACGGACCCGGTAGAGCGACAATTTGCAGAACAAGAACTGAAGCGCATTGGCCAAATTCGAGTCCCCTCCCGTAGCTCGTACTTCGGCATAGTAGACTTGGCCGGTTTCCCCAAGGACCGGTTTTACATTTACCAAGCGCGTTGGCGTCCCAACCTACGCATGGCTCACATATTACCGCACTGGAATTGGCCAGAACGACTAGGCGAAATAACGCCGGTGCATGTCTATTCAGCTGCGGACGAGGCCGAACTGTTTCTAAATGGGAAGTCGCTAGGCCGCCGCAAGCGCAAGCGACTCCAATATCGCTTCCGCTGGGACGAAGTAATTTATCAGCCAGGCGAACTCAAGGTGATTACCTACAAGCGGAAAAAGAAATGGGCTACTGCCGTGTGTAGGACTACCGGACCTGCTCATCAGCTAACTCTCGAACCTGACAGAAAGAGTCTATCTGCGGATGGTTGCGATTTGGTATTCGTGACCGTAAAGATTACGGACGAGCAAGGTTCACTTGTCCCAAGGACCCACAATCTCATTCAATTTACGGTGGCCGGACCTGGAAATATCGTTGCTCTGGACAATGGCGATCCGACCAGTTTCGAGCCCTTTCAGGGCAGCAGCCACAAGGCTTTCAATGGTCTAGCATTAGTTGTACTGCGGTCAATGTCCGGTCAAGCGGGTAAGATTACATTGACCGCACAATCCGAGGGCCTGAAGGCAAATTCCACTACGATACAAAGCAAAGCCCCCTGATTTCTCGAGTCACTTGACCACGTGCGCAGGCGGATTCTAGAAACAAGAGTCGACAAGGCCTACGGCGTTAGGAATTGCACGTCGTCCACTTCGAGATATCCCGGATCGGACTTGCCTGCCCCCAGGTTACCGGTTCCGTCTCTGCCAACCGATAGTGCCGGCCGCATTGAGCTCACTGGCAAATGCAACGATCGGACCGCCGATCTCCGGCGCTCAGCGACCCCGGTTTTGAGGAATTGCCGTTACGCACTGGCCGGTATCGCGATAATGAAACATCATTGGAAACGCCACGCTGTATACGAATGCCTCGAGATTGTTCAAAGCTGTTAAGCCCGAAACACCAGTAAATACACTTAGGTTCCCGCCAACATAGTCCCAAGGGAAAGCATTGGGAGACCCTACGCCGGCATCGGAACCTCCGCCCAATTGTCCAGCATCGCNNGGCACCAGACCGAGTTCATCAATCGACACCGCACCATCATTGTTCCCGTATTGTGAATCGGCGAGTGCCATCGGGCCAAATCGCAGGGGCGCGCCGGTTAGAGTCACATCGGTCTGAAATAGCGTCTCCCCCCTAACCAATATGTTCACTGGATCTGAGTCGGATCCCTTCAGATTGAGACCCTCATTAATNNTCTTCCTTCCATCTGGACCCGTTGCGACACCATTGATGATCGCATTGACTCCGGTTGATGCCCTTGTCCCGGTAAATCCGCGTGCCGCAGTGTAATTGTCGTTACCAGCAGTCTGCATGTAGAGTTCGTCCGCAGGGGAAACGCCAGGGCCCAGCAAGGAATCCGACTGAGGGTTTGCCACGCGAAACCCAAAGTCGCATTGACCTAGGCCATATATTAGACTGACCTTTTGCGGCTCAGGCTGTTGCAAATCCAACACACGCATATAGCCCGAATCAGAATAGGGATTGCACGGATCACCATCAAGATTTGATCGACCTATCGACACAACGAAGCGACTGAAGTTGATGTGCCACCCATCGTCGGTGTCAAAGCCTTGCTTTACCGCATCGTCCGATGATGTCGTGACGAATACGCTAGCTGGGGACGGGCGCGTGTCCTTGGGCAGGCAAGCGACTGCGCTAGCGGCCGCCGCAAGAGCAACGATGCTGTGACGCTTCAGATACGGATGAAACATGGTTAGAACCCCGCTTCAGCGCCGACGCTGGGAATAGTAATGGGTCCAATTACAGTAGTATTATACGTCTCTTTGCTTAACGTGACATTCATCACCTCAGCGATGAACGAAATCCAAGCTTTTTGACTCAGTTTCCAGCGCTTTTCGAGGCGCACATCGACGCGATAAAACGCTGGATTGCGCGAAGTACTGAGCGTTGGCTGAGCAATTACCAATCCCCCGGTTGGAGTGATGACTGGCGTGCCGGTATAAAAGACCAAGCGCGTCCCAGCGCGCCAGTCGCGACCCAAGTCGTAAGCGAGTGCCGCATTGGCAACGTGAGTGCGGTCGAAAGCACTTGGAAACGTGCTGTTGTTGAGCGTACGCGTTGAACGTGAAAGCGTGTACGTTAGAAAGCCACCGAGGCGCTTGTTCAAACGACGGTGCAGAAAGAATTCGAAGCCATATGCCTGACCCCTTGCTCGCTGGGTCAGCGCATTGCCAATGCCACCCGTCGTTGTGTTGCTGCGATCACCAAGCGCGTCATTCATGTTGTAAAAAGCGTTGTGAAAGACCGTCGCTGTCGCAGTCGTTGACTCGGGGAGATCGACTTCGATTCCGGCGCTGGTTTGAACCGATGATTGCAGCCCTCCCTGCAGATCACCGGGAGTTAGTCCAGGGATCGGAACCACGAATGACGGCGTCTGATGAGCGACCCCGTAGGCATGAATGATCTTGAAATGATCGGTAATCTTGTACTTTGCGGCGATTCGTGGATCGAGCGCGGGCGTCGTTGTGCCCCCAGACGAATACACGTCTGCACGCAATCCAGGTGTCAATTCGAGCCGCGGGCTTACGCCGATAATCAGGTCAGACCAGGCCCCCATGGCCAGGTCGGTTCGCGGAGGAAACAGGTTATTGAATCGGATCGTGTCCGGATCCTCTGGATCTGCCCATTTGGCATTGTCTGCCGTAAATCCATCTACCGTCACATCGGCACCGGTCCGCCACATGACCTCTTTTGACAAAGGATGATGCAACACGGTCCTCACCGAAATCATGCGATCTTGCGCATTTCTCTGGTCGGCGATGCGCGTTTGATCATAGCCCAATGTGACAGCCGTCTGCAGAGTCGTTGAATGACCAAAATCGTGATCGTGACGCAAATCGAGACGATAGAACTCCGAACCGAAAACAATTGTCTCAATCCCATTGGTCGTCTGCCCCAGGAGGTCATACGAACCAAAGCTGAAGGCGGTTAACCGATCGTGGGGCGTCACGTCG
>PMCK01000634.1 GCA_003154095.1 Myxococcales bacterium
GCACGGGATAATCAGGCATTCCCAAATATGCGCCGAGAAGGCCCTTCAATGGTCGGAAGAGCAGCTTGGCGCCTAAGTCTATTGCCACTCGGAATACATCAATGTGGGACAACTCGCCGCACTCGATCGCCTTTCGTGTACCAAGTTGTGCATGCAGACGCTGCGCCGCGAGCGTGCCCTCAAGAATGGCATCACGTTTGGCCATTGCTCAATCTTCCCGGTTTGTCGGAGCTTTGGCTCGGAGAAATTCCGCGAATCGGAGTAGCTCCGCTTGGTCGTTCTCGGTCAACTTCGCGGCTGCGCGCGCGAGATGCTGCACGTTCTCCGGCATCGGGGCATTGATAATTTCGGCGTCTCCAGTGAAGTCCGCCACAGGCCGCTGGTATAGTGTCGCAAACTTCTTCAACTCAAGCGCATCTACCTTTCGCTGCCCGCTTTCTATCAGCGATACCGCCGGTCTTGTGAGACCAACTGCTTTGGCCACCTCGTCTTGGGACAGACCTAGGTATTCGCGCGCCTCACGAAGTCTTACGCCGAGGCTCCTTCTGTCGTCGTTCATGCCGGCACCTGAGAATTGGAAATATTGGTGGAGACTGAAGGCGTTGCTGTGGACAATCCGGGCCCATTAGCGTCGCTGCAAAGTTCCCGAATTTTTGTGAAAAGATTGTCCTTGAGCTCTTCGGCCGAAGCATATCCACCACGCTTGATTAGCGATGTCGGAAGCCTGCAGCCAAGAACGGGCTCAAGTTCGACTAGTAACGACACGACCCGTTTCGAATCAATCGCTGGCATATCCCATATGGACCCGTCACCGTCCTCAATGCCGGCAGCTCGTTGCACGGCCGCATCGAACGACGTGCACTCGCGGGCTGCCCAGTCGCCCGCAATCGAACGAAGCTCGTTTAGCTTCCCATCGAATTCGGCTTTTGAGCGGGTAACCTNNTTTCATTGCGGCCTCCGAAGGGCGGAACTTCTTGCGACTTCAACTGGGAAGTCAGTATGTTCGAATATCGAACATAGTCAATAGATTCTGTAAACTTTTCGAACTTTAGACAATATTGTGCAAGAATGCGGTCGTGCTCACGCCACCATCAGAACGGTTGACAGGTCAAAACCCTGAGTATTGGACTCCTACGGCGATGAATGACTGTCCCTTGGGCAACCTGGTACGNNCTTGCCGGAAGGCAATGCCTTACGGCAGCGCTGGCCAGTGTTTCACCGATCCGTGTACCCCTTCTTCCAAAGGCTTCAGGAGCGCCCGCAGTGCCGGATGGATTCGCCGGATCGATAACCCACAAGGGCCCGCTCACGTTCGCTGTCGCGACAGGTTCGTCGCAAGGAATTGGCGTTGACGTGGAATGCACTGAAGACAGCGATGGAAAGCTGCTGAAGCGAGTGCTCGTGGCGGCAGAACGTTCGGTGCTAGACCNNTGCAACCAAACATTGACTTCGAGGACATCGAGCTACGTTTACCGCCATATGGAACACTGAGTCGAGGCCGATGGGAAACGACTCCCGCACGCCTGATTGTGCTTACGACACCTATCCGGTTGGCTCTCTTGTTGGATGGCAATTGGGCGCTAGCCGTGGCAACTTACGGATAGCCTGATACCATTTGCACACCAGTATCCATCAAGAGAGGCAACTGCGTCGCGCGTCGCGAAGTGCAGATGTTCGACTCAGTTGGCGGTGGTGAAATCTGCCACTTGGGCGGATACCACTGCGGCACGGCTCTCACTCCAGCGTTGAATCGCTGTTTGATTCGCGTTCGCCCTGACGCGCCGCAGTATTCGGGGTGTACGACACGAGCATACTTGTCGACCTCACAGAATAGATTTTGGCAGTCTATGAGCTGTAGGCTGCGACCCCAGAGATCCTCAAAATGGAGGCCAAGGCGTGCTAATTCGTCTGACGCACGCTCAGTGACAGCTCGAATAATCTGGGCGTCCTCGACACCCGCTGTATTCGCAAAGCACTTCCTAATCCCGTCTCGAGCACCGGGGCCTGCTACAACAAAATCCATCTCCGAGAAATTGCATATCGAACTGTAATTTAGATCGATCGTAAATTGAAACGCCAAGAATGGTCCTAGCGACGGATAACTCAAGAGAGAGCGGAACACTGCTTCCAATGATGCAGCCGACGCAATTCTTTTCGGCAGTCCATCTCGCATCATCGTTTCCAGAAGACGAAGATGGTTGCGGTGCTTCCGACGGTTCCCAAACGGTGGTGATGGCATAATGTATGCGCAGGAGTAGATGCTCGCGCCACCCGCAAGCGCCGAGTCGAGTGACTCCGCGTATCGCTCAAAATGGTACGATTTCCAACTCACCGTGCCTAGACTCGCTTCGAGATGTTTCCAAGTATCAATTCGATTGAATATCTTGAAGAGCAGACATCGAAAAAACACTTCCTCGAGAGACGGGTCGCCAGCGTACAACACGTCGTGAATAAGGAACTGGCTCACGCGATCTGATGCGCGGTACGCATTAGTAAAGCGGTGCGCACCGATAACCGGATCTTCCGTCCAGGGGGGAGCCTCTCCTCGTACGCGCTTATGGAAAACATCCTGACGGGCGCACGCGAAGCGCCAGTAGGTATCAAAGACCGGAGTAGCCGCCAACTTGTGGCCACTGCCAACCGGAATTTCACGAAGGGCAATGCCTCTCATATGTTCAGTATCCTAGGGCGATGTGGGAGAGAAGGCAAGTCATCGTTTTCACAAGATTTCCTCGTGCTAAGTCGGCCGGGTGCCGGAAGACTAGCCAATCGGGCCCGTTTATTCAATAGGGGTTACTAGAAGCCTCAGTTCTTTCCGGCCGCCGATCGTCCTGTCAAGACTCGGGCCCAATCATAAGAACCACGATGATATTGCCGAACAACAATGTCGTCGGATGCAAGACCTACTTAGTTCATAAATTTAGCCCCAACATTCAGGCTCCGTCCTCTCCTGCCAAACAGGATCACCATGCCCATAATCACCATCCACGACTGTGCAGCACCAGCGTGTACCACGTCGCACGCACATCCCGCTCTCGATGGTTTGATCCGAAGCTGGTGAGTAGAACTTTCCTGTGCAGATCCTTCAAGGGGACTAGGCACCTTCTCGTCTCTTAAGTTCTTGAGCCACGTATCCATGTCGGCTTCTACGTATTGTAGCGGTTTTCCGAAAGCCTGCTCCAGTGCTTGTCGGGATACATCTGCCGCTGGCTCTGGGCCAGATTCGGGTGGTGCGACGTTCAACGATTCAAGTACTTCGGTGATTTTTCCGTTGTCTTGGAGGTAGAGTAACAGCCCGCGCGCCGCAGCGTAGGAGTCGAGATCACGCTCCTTGCCCGAAGAGAAATCGTTCCATTTGTACTCAATAAGCTCGCTAATTTTTGGACGAGTACTCATCATACGTAGACGGTGAATGCGATAGTTCGAGATACCTCTGAATATCTTGCCTTCGTGAGAACACTGTTCATACAGA
>PMCK01000102.1 GCA_003154095.1 Myxococcales bacterium
GGCGAGAACGGCAACATCTGGGTTGGCGACACGGCTCTCTCGAAGGTTGTCGGCTCGGTAAACCTGAATGGTTCTGGGCATCCACTCGATCGGCCGCTTTCGACGACGACCGCCCCGGCGCAGCGCTTCAAAGGCACATTTCCCGGAAATATGGCCGTTAGCGGCAGCGGTCGTTACCTGTACGTAGTCGACCAGGGCGCCTTCCAGGTCCACGTTGTCGATACGTCAAAGATTATAACGGGCGTCGATAGTGCTGGGCTAGTTACGGAGCCAGACAATTTCGCTGCTATCGTGAATCGCATCCCTTCGGGCCGCTATCCATTCGGCGTGAGCTTGTCGCCGAACGACGACGAGCTTTACGTGACTCACGTTGGCGTCTTTCAATACTCTCATTTGACGCCACAGAACCCGGTTGGAGATAACAACGTCGATTACCCCTTGTGCTACCCTGCCGTGGGTTATCCCGATGAGACGTTTGGCCCAACCGAGCTCAAAATCAAGAAAGTCGACCCGCGCAATTTGCCTGAGTCACAGCGCGATCCGGAAGGGATCCGCTGCGGCTACGTGAGTCACGACCTCAGCTATACGGTTCCGGGCCTCGGCGATCCGAACGTAGATGAATCGTCATCGGTCTACGTTGTCGACGTGCGCAACCCCACCCAGGCGAATCGGGTCAGAGTCCTAAAACCAGGCCTAAAGGTGGGCGAGATGGCGGACGGCATTGCCGCCTATGGCGGAAGTCATCCAAATGCGGTCGCGCGCAGCGGGCAGGCCCTGTACGTCGCCAACGGCAACAATGACACCATTTCCGTATATCATTCACGCGCTCTTAGGCGCGCTTCAGACATCACGCTACGCACGACATTCGGTCCTGATTCCGAGCTCAAAGGCATTCAGCCCGTGGCGCTCGCAATGAGCCCCGATCAATCACGGCTATATGTCGCGGAAGCCGGCATCAACGCTGTGGCAGTCGTTGATATCGACGGCGAAGAGCCCCGCGTCATTGGCCATATTCCGGTAGGTTGGTGGCCGAGCGCGATCCAAGTCAGTGCTGACGGGCGCACCCTCTATGTGGCCAACGCCAAGGGACGCGGAGCCGGGCCCGACAATGATGCGCCGCCCGATAACCTGGGCTCACCCAAACACAGCACACTCGGTACCGTCAACATCGTTTCCGTGCCGAGCCGTCATGATCTGCAATCAATGACCGAGCGAGTACTGCGCAACAATGGATTCGTTCCGAAGCCTCCGTCATTCGCGCATGGTCCTATTCCGACCGAGTTTGGCGTCGGTAGCCGGCAGATCAAGCACGTTATCTTCATCAACAAGGAGAATTCAACGCATGATCAGTTGCTCGGCGACATCACGGCTTCGCGACGCGGTGTGCCAGTCAATGGAGAGCCACGGTATTCACTCGGCGCGGATGCCTCGCCGAACCACCATGAGCTTGCGCTGCGCTATACATTCAGTGACAATTTCTATCTAGATCCGAGCGTTTCATCCGACGGCCACCGCTGGCTCACTGACATGTATACATCCGAGATGGAGGAAACGCATTGGCCCGCCTCGTATGGTGGAAGGCGACGCGACTCCGGCGACGATCCTAACTCGTACCTCAACTATCCGGGCCGCCTTGGATTCACGGACGCCAACAGCTCGCCGGAACCCAACGACTACAACGTGCACGGCGGCATCTACCTGCACCTTGCTCGCAATGGAAAAAAGTTCGTCAACTTCGGCAACGGCTACGAGTTCGCGATTGTCGATGAAGACAGGGGCACTGATCCGACTGGCATCCGTCAGCACGTGAATGTACCGATGGAAAAAATAGTTCGCGACAACAGCGACCATCTCTTTCCCGAATTCAACACCGCCATTCCCGACGCACCCTTGGCCGAGGATCCAACGCGCTTTAGCCGCTTTGGCCGCTTCAAGCAGGTATTCGAGGCCGAATACGTAAATCGCAAGACCGACCAGTGCAACCTTCCGAACTACGTCGACCTCTATTATCCGAATGACCATGGGGGCGGCGCTTTCGATATCAACCCGAATGGCCCCGAATGGTCCTACAAACGGTTCGTGCAGGACAACGACGCCGCCCTCGGTTTAACCGTCGAGCTGCTGTCGAATAGCCCTTGCTGGCGGGACACGGTCATATTCGTCGTTGAAGACGACACTCAGAATGGCCTCGATCACGTCGACGGGTTCCGCTCGCTGTTCCTCGCCATCAGTCCCTGGGTTAAACGCGAATACGTAAGCAAGACGCATACGAGCCTGGGCAGCGTATTCAAGACGGTCGAGTTGATTCTGGGTACGCCACCCCTGAATCAATACGACGTAGCCGCTAGCGATTTGCGCGACATGTTCACGTCCGAGCCAGACTTCACGCCCTACAACGTCGCGCCCATTGCCTTCGCTATGAAACCGAATCGGCTCTGGCGCATCCTGACCAAGGGCATCGATTTTAGCCGCCCAGACGAGGACGAAGTAGAGCTGCAACGCGCGATTCGCCTTTCGGAGGGCTTGCCGCGGAGAGCGCGCCGGCTTGGGAAGTCCCGGATCCCTGGCTAACGTCGTAACGGCACCCGTGCTTCGCAAGCCCCACAGGCGAGGCCACGGCATGGACCCACATTTACCCGCACACGCGCATCAGGGGGCTAACGCGTGTGCGGGGCTTGCTCTGACACAAACACCCGTTTTGCCCACATGTTCCGGATTGCCTATGACCACGTCGACTTTTATTACAACATCGTTTGCGCGCTTTGGGTCGCCTCGACAGATTTCGCTGGCAGCGGCAATCGTTTCAGTATTGATCGCTGGCGCATCCGCCGCCGCCGGATCGGCAATGCTCACGCCGGGACCCAAGGCTGGTGGAACCTCGGTTACGCCCGAGGGTTGGCGAGTCACACCGGCAGGTAAGCAAATCGAACTGGGACCCGAACCGCTCGCCGTCGCCGTAACGCCCGACGGCGCACTCGTGCTCGTGGAGGATGCAGGCTATTCCGATCATGCACTGCTCGTGTTCGACGCAAGAAGCGGAGCACTGCTGCAGAAGCTCGAAGGGGCCACTGACGGCAGCCGTGGCTACTACTCTGGGCTGGCAATCTCGCGCGATGGCAAACACGCGTACGCATCCGATGGCGCAGGCAGCGGTGTGCGAACCTTTCGCATCGAAAATGGGCGTCTAAGCGAGACCGCCGAAATATTTCTGCCCGGTGTCACATGGCCCGCCGGCGTCTCTGTTTCGTCCGACGGCAAGCGCCTTTATGTCGCCGGCAACTTGACAGATAATCTAGTCACGCTCGACGCGGTAACGGGGACGCTCCTCGGCACGGTACCCACAGGGCATCTTCCGTACGGTTTGGCACTATCACGCGACGAACGACGTGTCTTTGTGTCTAGTTGGGGAGGTAACACCGTGACCGTGATTCAATTGGAATCGGGCAGCGTCGAAGCCACCGTCAATGTCGGTACGCACCCGAACGCCGTTGCCGCGAATCCGATTCGCGACGAAATCTACGTGGCCAATGGAGATTCCGACGAGATTAGTGTAATCGATGGAAGAAAAGCGCATGTGCTTCGAACAATCGACTTGCAACCGTTTTCTTCCGCGCCCGTCGGGTTGAGTCCCAATGCACTCACAGTGAGCCCCGACGGTAGCACGCTGTACGTGGCAAACGCCGGTTTCAACGACGTGGCGGTGATACGCCTCGCTGACGGTTCAATCGCTCACCGGGACGACAAAGTCGCGGGGCTGATTCCCACCGGTTGGTATCCGTCGGGCGTGGCGCTCGATCCGAGCGGTCGCAACTTGTTCGTGACGAACATGAAAGGCTCAGGGATTGGACCGGTGGCTCCGGATCAGTACATTGCCGCCATGTTGCGGGGGTCACTCTCGCAAATTCCCGTCCCGTCGGATGGCGCCTTGGCACAGTACACAAGACAGGTATGGAAAAATGTCAAGCTCCCTACTCGCTCAACGAACGAGAGTAGCGTCATTCCCGATCACGTGGGCGGACGCTCGCCCATCGAACACGTGATCTACGTGCTCAAGGAGAATCGCACGTACGATCAAGTACTCGGTGATCTCGATCGCGGTGATGGCGATCCGAGTGTCGCTATTTTCGGCGAGGATGTAACTCCGAATCAACATGAGCTCGCGCGCCGCTTCACGACTTTCGACAATTTCTATTGTGACGGCGAAGTGTCCGCCGACGGCTGGACATGGTCGAGTGCGGCCAATGCCAATACGTACAATCAAAAGAACTGGCCGCTCGACTACGGCTATTCGGGGAGGCTGTACGACTTTGGTGGTTTTGGCGACGCGAGCACGGCAGCATTCCCGGGACGCACGACACTCAAGTCGTTCATGTGGGATTTGCTGGCGGAAAAAGGCATCTCTTACCGAAATTACGGCTTTTTCGTCAATGGAGCTCCGGTCAGTATCGACAGCTCGATGCCGGGGCTGGTTGGGCACACGGATCTTTCGTATCCGGGCTGGGACATGGCCACCCCCGATCAGGTTCGCATCGACGAGTGGTTGAGGGAGTTCGCGAGCTTCAAGGAGACCGGGCACATGCCGAACGTACAATTCGTGTACTTACCGCGAGACCATACGGTAGGCGCAAGTCCGGGTTGGGAAACGCCTGCGGCAATGGTAGCGGACAACGATCTTGCGCTCGGGCGGCTGGTGGATGCAGTTTCCCATTCTCGATTTTGGCAAAATACCGTAATTTTCTCGGTGGAAGATGACGCACAGGATGGGCCCGATCACGTGGATGGGCATCGCACGGTAGCGCTCGCCATTAGCCCTTACACACAAACCGCCAAAGTCGATTCCACGTTCTACTCGACGGTGTCGATGCTTCGAACCATCGAACTTATCGCTGGGATAGGACCAATGACTCAGTTCGACGCACTCGCTACGCCCCTCAGCGCCGCCTTCGCAAGCCGACCCAACGCGCGTCCGTATCGCGCCCTTACTCCCACGCAGTCATTGACTGAAACGACACCGTCAAGTGCGCCACTCGCAGCCGAGTCGCTGGTACTGAACTTCACCAAACCGGATTCCGCGAATACAGACATCCTGAACCGGGCCATCTGGGAGAGTCGCCGCGGCCACGGCACCGAGTCACCCTTCGTAACTGGCAAAATTGCAGATCGGACTGACAACGATTGATCCCGGCAACGCTAACCCGTTGACTTTGGGGAGTGTGCGGCACGCTCCGCCCAATCATTCTCAGGCCGCCCGGGAAGCCGGGGCCCGAAAGTGAATCAGTGTTACCGGTGAATCCGAGGATTTGCGCGGCGCAGCGGCTGCCGAATACCCGCTGAAACAGGATCGATAGCATGATGCTCGGGTACCCCGATTTGCATTAGCGCCCGCCCATCCATTCGCTCCGAGCAAGGAGGGTTCAGGCTCGAGGTGGCTCTTAGTTTGCGAAACGGCACTTTGCGCCCTGATGCTCGTGCTCTTCGTCGGCGTGCGCGATTTGCCAATGGTCGATTTGCCCCAGCACGCAGCTCAGTTGGCGATCTGGACAAATCTCGGAAATCCCGAGTATCAACGTGGAACTACAGTGTTACACAGAAGTCCAAGCTTATGTCCTTTTGGGCGCAAGCGGCAAAACCGCCGGAATTCCAGTTTGTGACAATCCCGTAACGCTACGCTATCCGCCGAAGCCTAGCTCGACTTGCGTTCGTGTGACAGATTCGTTCCTTGGTAACTAGTAACCAACCGATTTCGCGCAGGCTACTGCGATTCGTACGCGCCCTGATCGTAGGCAGTGGAGCTACCCTCGTCGATTTTTCTATCTTCACGACCTTCATTCGTCTGGCGGGTATCGCGCCCACCGTTGCTCGCCTGCCTGCGCTTTGCGCGGGTGCATGCATTCAGTTTTTTGGTAACCGTATCTACACGTTCCGTGCTCAAGCAGGCAGTCTTTCGCGTCAGGCTAAGTGGTTCCTCGCCGCCGAGCTCTGCACACTTGCATTAAATTGGCTGTTGTTTCGCCTGCTCGACGCGAATACGCGCGGGATTCCACCGGAATTGCTGAGTTTCGCAGGTACGTTCTTGGTCTTCATAACATTTGCGTATCCGTTGCGGCGACTCGTGATTTTCAAGGTTTCTGGCCCCGATAAGAGCTGAGCTGGTGCATCGGCTCTCTCCAAGTGTGACAATAATGTGACGAATTCGTGACACCAGGGCAAGCTCCCCCTGGACTGGCAGGGCCAATGAACTCGTGTCACGCAGGAGTCATGAGCGCAGGTGCATCGGTAAAGATTCTCGAGCGATTAGAGGTTCGCCCGGCGACCCCAGCCGACATTGACGAGATGATAATACTGAATCGCCTTTGCTTCCCATCAATGCTCGAAGAAAACATAGTCTGGAACGAGGGACAGCTCAATCATCATCAGAGGCTCTTTCCCGAGGGCCAAATCATCGCGGTGCTCGATGGCAAGATTGTCGGCGGCGTATCGAGCTTGATCATTAGCCTGGGTATCGATCCGTACCGCGTGCACACCTTCGCCGGTATTACCGACGGCGGCTACTTCCACAATCACGACCCCCAAGGGGACACGTTGTATGGTGCGGACGTATACGTACACCCGGAATACCGGGGCTTTCGCGTTGGTCATTGCCTATACGAGGCGCGCCGTAATCTTTGCCGGAAATTCAATTTACGCCGAATTCTCGCCGGTGGACGCATTCACGGGTATGTCGAGCAATCGGCGACCATGACACCTGAGGAATACGTCCGCGCCGTGGAATGTGACACGCTGCGAGACTTGGTCCTGAGCTTTCAGCTACGGGAAGGATTCGTCGTACGCAAGGTGATGCGCAACTACATCCGTGATCCACAGAGCAGGAACTGCGCGACCCTGATCGAGTGGCTCAACCCGGACTATCAGCCTCGCGAGGATGCGGGCCATCGCAATGTGCGCGTCGCCTGCGTTCAGTACAAGATGCGCAAAATCTCGGACTTCGAGGAATTTGCGGCGCGAGTTGAGTACTTCGTGGATGCCGCCGCTGGCTACCATGCAGATTTCGTCTTGTTGCCAGAGTTGATTGGGATGAACTTGTTGTCGCAAGCGGAGTATCGGCACCTTCCCTCGCGCGCCGCGATGTTGCAGCTGGCATCCATCGAGCCCATTTACATGAAGTTGATGTCTCGACTGGCGAGAGAATACGGAATCCACTTAATCGCCGGGAGCTACCCGATGCAGCGTGATCGGCACGTTTACAACGTCAGCCCAATATTCTTTCCGGATGGCAGGAGCGTCCTTCAGTCCAAACTGCATGTAACCCCAGCCGAAAAGCGCGATTGGGGATTTGACGGTGGGAACGAGCTCGCTACCATTGCAACCTCGAAAGCCACGATTGGAATACTGGTCTGTTATGACTCGGAATTCCCCGAGCCAGCCCGCTACCTTGCAGACCAAGGCGCCGAAATACTTTTCGTACCCTATTGCACAGACACGCGCGCTGGGTACTTGCGCGTGCGCTATTGCAGCCAGGCGCGGGCCATTGAAAATCAGGTGTATGTGGCGACGGCTGGTATTATTGGCAATCTTCCCGACGTAGAAGCCATGGATATCAACTACGGGCGAGCTGCCGTGTTCACGCCCAGCGACTTCGAGTTTGCGCGCGACGGAATCCAGGCGGAGGCGGACAATAACGTCGAGATGCTTCTAGTCACTGATTTAGACATTACGAATCT
>PMCK01000562.1:0-81381 GCA_003154095.1 Myxococcales bacterium
TCGCTCGAACCCATGTTCCCGACGCTTACGTCTCCGGAGCTGATTCCGAAGCGCGTGCGCAGTTCCGGCTTGCCTTGGCTGAGCCACTTCGCGTTCAAAGTCTTCAGCCTGGCGATGCAGAGTAGAGCAGCCCGACATCCGTGGAGCTCGTGATCGGGATCCGNNCCGTTCCGCTCTCGGCGAGGATGATGGTCGTGAGATTCTCGAGATACTCGGACACGTGCTGCAGCAACGCCTCGGTCGGCATGTTCTCCGAGATTGTCGTAAAACCTTCGATGTCCGTAAACATCATCGTCAGGCGTCGCTTCTCTCCACCGAGCTCGGCACCCGTCCCGGATGCAATGAGCTGCTTTACGAGGGTGACCGGCACGAACTTACTGAAGGCCTTGAGGCCGTGCTTCATGGAACCGAGCGCACTGCCGATCGTATCGATCTCGTAAAAGAAAGACGTAAACCTCACGGACTCGTCGATCTCGAGATTCTGGATCCGGTTCATGTCCTGCGAAATCAGCGCCAGAGGCCGAAGGATCCGACGTGCAGCGACAATGATGATTGCAATGGCCACGATCAAGATCAATATCGACATCAGCGCCACCTGCACGAGAGTGTGCTTCAGACCGCCGACGAAGTCGTTGATGGGTACGAGGGTGCCGACCGTCCAGGGCTTGCCGTAGTGACCGGGGAAACCGTGGAAGCTCGCCAGATACTCGTTTTTCCCGCTCGCGAAACGCACGTTGTACGTGTACCGGATCGAAGCGAGTACTTGGGGCAGGGCGCCACGCGCACTCGCGGGGACGTCTTCGCGAAGTACAATGGTCTGGCTCTTGGCGTCGAGCAGGTAGAGTTCGTCGAACGATTTGCGCACTTGAGGCTCGAGCTTGCCCACGGCCTCCGAGTAGTCTCGATAGTTGAGCTTCTTTGGAGTGTTCGAAGGGTTCTTGAGATCAGACTTTGCCTTGTAGTGTTCGTACGCCATCACCAAGGCCGGGTCGCCGATCTCGCTCACCTTGTTGAAGCGGCATTTCCCCGCTTTTTCGCAGCGCGTTATCTTGCTTCGGTCGGGATGGAGAATGAGGTCCCCTTGCTCGTCTAAGACGAACGCGATTCCATTCTGGGCGACGTTGAGGCGCGAGGTGATCCCGTCTTGAAGCGAGAGCGCGATCATCGCGGAGACGACCATCCGCGTGCTATGGTCGGGATTGAGGATCGGTTCGACGTTTGAAGTCCCGAATTGTCCGCTCGGGTAGATGGTTACGTCCGTCCAGGCGTTACTCTTGTGCACTTCCGCTTCGCGATACCAAGGTTTGGTCCGGGCGTCGTATTGGATCGAGTCGGCCGGTACGGACTCCTCGTCGAGTGCCTGCATGTCAGCGTTCATGTACTGGTAGCGGTCCGTTTTCGGATCGCTCAGTAGGTCAACACGATGGATTCGGTACTTGACCGCAGGGGGAAGCGCCTTGGACTTGTTCACGCTGTACTTCGGGTCGTCGAAAATCCTGGCCACCGCAAGCAGGGAGCCCGACGGATCGCCCACGCTGACAGCGAAGACCTCGCGCTGTGCGCGCAACTGGCCTTCGATCACCGGCAAGATCCTGTCCCCGTCGCCGTGAATCGTTTTCACGTCCTCTAGCGCCCAGGCTACAGCGCTACTCGTGTGCTTCCCTGTACCGAGGTAGCGCAGAATGTCGCGGTAGATCCCGTGATTCGTCGACTTCATCATCTGCCATGCCGAACGCAGCGCGGCATCCGACGTCTGTACGTACGTGTAGACGATGGCGGCAACCGACGAGGCGAAAAGCAGCGAGACGAACAGGGTCGTCAGTGCCAGATGCAGATGGAGTTCTCCACGAGTGAAGAGCTTAAGGGTGCGAAACACGTTCTTCATCGGTGCGCCTCCGCATCCTGCGCCGCGGCGTCATCGAAAGCCACCACGAGCTGACGCTTGTGGACGACGACTTCGCCGAGAGTGAACCGGCCCTGACTCAGCTCGCTGCGGCTGCCATGGCGGGGCTGTTGCCCGTGGGTCCTGACGTGCGCCAACGTCAGCCCATCGCGCTGCGCGGTCGACTGCCGCCCAGCCAACAACATCGCGATTTCCAGCTGGGCTGGATTGGCTCTAAGTGGGACTGATGCCCGCCGCCAGATTCAACACCTGCAGGCACTCCTTAGCCTTGGCAGGCTACGCTTGGAAAAACAGGTTCAATCAGCCGCAGCCCATCAGCGGAACGGAGTCATTTATTCAGCGGCATGCAATAGTAACACCGAGGCGCGCTGGGCCTTTTCGTGCTATTGCAGGGCCGTGCACGAGACCGGCGGGCCCCATAATGCACGGATGGATGGAACTTCGATAACTATTCATGGACGGATCGTGATCACCTGGGTTTGAACAAACCATGTAGGCAGTTGTAGCTATTACTCGCTTACGCTCGAAAAGCTCGCGAGAGGCTTTCGTTCAGTGCCGACGATACCCAGGAAACGATCCGGTGCGTTCGAAGGGTGATGGATCATGGGACGACTCAAGTTTCTATTAATTTGCGTATCTCTAGTGAACGTCTCCGCCGCTGCCGTGGGTTGCGGCGGAAGCCCGCATGCCGATTCAGGGTCGACTGATGCGGGCGTCGGCGGGGCAGCTGGCGCTTCAGGCATGACCTCGGTGAGCGCCGTGGGCGGCGGTTTTCAGGTTGGCTCGGGCGGCACCGTCAACACCGCCGGCACGGCGGGGACCAGCACTCACCAGGGTACCGCCCCACCCGGTTGTGGAGACGGGGTCGTCAATCAGTCGAGTGAACAGTGTGACGACGGCAACGCGCTCGCTGGGGACGGTTGTAGTGGAACGTGCCAGATCGAGCCGAATCACACCTGTCCCCCGGCGGGTGGGGCATGTACCGTAAGTTTTAGGTGCGGGGACGGCGTCGTCAACCCAGGCGAGGTTTGCGATCAGGGCCAGTACCAGGGGAGTCCCGGTTGTTCTGCTGACTGCAAGACTCAGGACCCCGGCTACAAGTGCGTTCCCGGCCAACAATGCGTTCTACTCTACGTCTGCAGCAACGGACGCATTGAGCTGGGTGAAACCTGTGATCCGCCGAATCCAGGCAATGGCTGTTCCGCCACTTGCCAGACTGAAGCCGGCTGGCGCTGTGTGCCAGGCTCATGTACCAGGCTTCCCTACTGCGGTGACGGAATCGTGCAGGCGAGCCTCGGCGAAAAGTGCGATGAGGGCCAAAATCAAGGCAGTCCGGGGTGTTCGGCAGACTGTAAAACGCAGGACTCCTCCTGCACTTGCACGCCTGGGAATGCCTGCGTTTGCCAAACGCCGGTGTGCGGCAACGGCGTCGTAGAGGCTGGCGAGCAATGCGACCAGGGCAAGAGCGCGTACCCCGGTTGCTCGGCGACATGTCAGATAGAACCCGGCTATCAATGTCCGTTTCCAAACGCCCCCTGCGTGCCTGAATGCGGCGACGGTATTTTGATCACTCCCGCCGAACAGTGCGATCCAGGCATGACTATTCCGAATATCGCTCAAGCCTGCAACGCGGATTGCACCGTGAAGGACGGCTGGGCTTGCAACACGACGGATTGTCACCAGACCGTGTGCGGCGACGGGGTTGTCGAGGGTACTGAAGGCTGCGATCCTCTGCCCCACGACAATAACCTCGGCGATGGTTGTACGCCACTTTGCACGGCTGAGCCCACTTGCCCAACTGCAGGAGGGCCGTGCACGACAAAGTGCGGTGACGGTCTACTGCTTGGCAACGAGAAGTGCGATGATGGCAATGCCGTCAGCGGCGATGGCTGCTCGTCGACCTGTCAAATAGAGCCCGGCTACACGTGCTCGCAGCCCCCGCTCGGCGACACAATGGTCGTGCCGATGGTCGTGCGCGATTTCAATCACGGGGGCGATTTCGAGCCTGGCACGACTTTCTCGAACGGCCTGGCCTATGCCAATCAAGGGTTGGTACAGGCCACACTCGACTCTAACGGCCTAAAGCCCGTCCTAATATCCACGACGGGGACATACAATGGTACTGGCAGTCGACCTTCCGCGATTACGAGCGTCGCAAGTTTTGCCCAGTGGTACAACGATGCCGCGCCAGCTTCGGCCAATATCTACCATGCGACGCTCGCGACCACGCTCAATCTGTATCTGATCACCAACTCGAGCCCGGCCACATATGTGAACCGCTTTGGCAACGGCGGCGACGGCCTAACGAGCGCGCAGTACACGCAAGGCACCCTTACGTTCGACGGCAACCCGCTGTTCTTCCCGGCCGATGCAATGACTCAGTTTGACCCGAGCAGTACGGCGCAGATCCCCCCCAACTACGGCAACGGCACGCGTTGGGTAGCGGATCCCTCCGGCAAGCAGCACAATTTCAGTTTCACGACCGAAGTGCGGTACTACTTCGCATACGACTCGACCCAAGCCTACACATTGACGTTCATAGGGGACGACGACGTGTGGGTGTTCGTCGACAAGCACTTGGCGGTGGATCTCGGAGGCATCCACGCTTCCGTTCAGGGCGTCTTGACGTTCGGCAGCACTGGCGCGCCATCGTCCATCGTAACGGCTGTGACCGCGACCGGAGCAACTCCAATCACGACGGCGCCCGACCTGGGTAGCCTTCAGGACGGGAACGTTTACGAAATTGCCGTGTTCCAGGCAGAGCGTCAGACGGTGGCTTCGACCTACCAGCTTAACCTGAGTGGTTTCAACGCCGCGCACAGCGTCTGCAAACCGAAATGCGGCGGTGTAAATCCCGCGGTGTCTCCCGGGCAGCAATGCAACAACGGCGACGCGGGCAATTGCGACACGACGACGTCGGATTGCTTCAACCAATGCACGACCAGCTGCAAGCTAGGTCCACGCTGCGGCGATAGCATTGTGCAGCTCTCCCATGAACAATGCGACAACGGTACGAACAGTGACGGTTATGCCGCCGCGAGCTCCAACGCCTGCGCGCCGGGTTGCCAACTGCCACCGAGTTGCGGAGACACAAAGGTCCAACTCGAATACGGCGAGCAGTGCGACAACGGGTCGGCCAATTGCGATCCATCCACGGCTGACTGCTACGGCGTATGCACGAATGTGTGCCAAAGGGGTCCCTACTGTGGAGACGGCATCGTCAACGGCGACGCCAGCCATCTGGAAGCGTGTGACGACGGCATCAACGATGGAACGTACAATACCTGCAGCGGCGGCTGCACGTTGCCGCCGCGCTGCGGCGACGGAATCGTTCAGACGGATTGGGGCGAGCAGTGCGAACCCACGTCGTCTGACGATCCGAACTGCACTCGGGATTGTAGAATCCCCGGGTATTGCGGTGATGGCGTGATGCAGCCTCAACTCGGCGAGCAGTGCGACTACGGCACCGTGTTGAACACTGGGGCATACGGTGGGTGCAATTCCAATTGCACGTTATCCCCCTACTGCGGCGACGGAGTCACTCAGAATCCGCCTGAGCAGTGCGACCTGGGCACCGCTCTCAACACGGGCGCTTACGGTGGTTGCTACTCCACTTGTCTGCTCGGCCCACATTGCGGCGACGGCACCGTCGATGACCCGGAAGAATGCGACGACGGCACCGGCCCGAAGGGCAACGGTTCGGCGACGAGCCAATGCACGACCTCTTGCAAGAAGTACATTGCCGGACCGCCGACATAGCCTAATTGACCACACTGATGGCGCCCTCAATGGGCATTCGCTGCGGGTTTCATAAACTCCCAGGCCATGTCGGCGGCGTCGAAATCCTGATTGCGAAAACCCCAGCGATCCAGGATGAAGGCCTCTTTGTCTTCGATTGGGTTCGGCCAGAAGTGGCCAGCATGGTCCAATACCAACACTCGAACCTGGCCAATACCGTCGGGACCAAGCAGGTCTGCCTCGGTGACATGACTGTCACGCGTCGCCAGAGCAACCTTGCTGGTACCGCGATAACTCGCGCCCTCGGCGACGAGGTTGGGCAATTCGCTTTTGCGTGGTGCGGCAATAACCGCAGCAGGCATGCCCATGGCCGCGGCCCATTGTGCAGGCAGGCGCGCCAGAGTTTCGTGGTAACGGTCCGACAGACCCGGGTCGTTTATTGCGTAGGCGAGAAGAAATCGCTTCAACTTCGTGGCGGATAGGTCGGGAACGGGTTTCGGGTGCTCACCGTCGTAGGGCATGAATGCCGCAATGCCCTGAAACCGATTGGGCATTCGCCTTGCCGCTTCCAGGACCATGCCGCCGCCATTCGAGATCCCCACTGCGAACATGGGGTTGTTGCCACTGATCACGCCACGCGTCACGAGATCTCCGATTACTTGGGTAAGGTATTCGACGTCGTCGACCTGGCCGTCATCGAAATAGCCCTGACGCCAAACCCCGGTGTTCGGGAAATCAGGGTCGGGACTTGAGTCAGAGCCCGGCGCGGCGTTGGGGTATACGACGATGAATCCGTCTCGCTCTGCCAGGGCTTCGAAGCGATCGTGCGTTTGATATGTGCGAGCCGTTTCTGCGTTGGTACTAGCGCCGTGCAACATGATCAACACTGGTGCGCTGGAACGTGGCTCCAGACGAGCCGGCACGTAGCTGAGATATCGACGCGTTAGTGGTCCACAGGATCGCGTAGCTTGCACGAAAGTGCGTACGCTGAGCCCTGGCGACGGCTTTCCCATCAGAGAGGAGGGTTCGATTTTGGCCGTGCGCGGCATTGCCTCGAGCGGGCAAGGAATTCCGCAACGCGGCGCGGGCGCTCCGGCTTCGGCACGGTAGAAGGCCAAGTCATCCAGCCACATCTCAATGGCCTCACGGGGCCCGGCTTGAAAGTGGATGCTCACGAGTTTCGAGGGGTCAACACCCTCAGTGGAGCCGCCCCAGCCTTCGGGCACGAACGTGCAAAACGGGAACTCGAAGGTTTTCCATTCGGGTTCAAGGTTAACCCAGGCGCCGGGGCGGTCCTCGCAACGAGCACCGGTACGACTGCAGGCTCCGCCCCGACTCTTAGGCGTGCTCGCTACATCTCCGAGCATCAGGCGCAGGCGCCCGCTTCCTCGAGCCCGAAAGCGAACCCCTCTATACACGGAAGCATCGTATGGACATGCCCGACTTTGGGAAGACAAGGGATGCATGACCACTCCGAACCCCGAACCCCACTTCGCGAATCCCGAGGAAGTAACATGCAGGACCCGTCCAGTACTGGAGTTCAACTCAATGGATTCCCTTAGCAGGTGGCCCGAAGTGCCATCATCGTAGCTGAACCACCACCCTTGCCGACCTTCGTTTCCAAGGATTTTGCGGGGATCGGACCCGAAATCGTCGACGAGTGGCGCGTCCCCACTCGCACGAATTGGAGAGCAATTGAAACCTCGTGCGGCAACGGTACCGGGTTGGCTTCGGGTTGGCGAGTGTCTATGAGCACAGCCAAGAGTGGGAAAAAGGCCGAGCGCCAGCGTGATTAACTTCAGTTTGGCGTAACGCTCGGCGGCGGTGAGTCTGTCCATGTGGGTGACCCAAGAATTGCTCATTGTGCCAAGGACGCAAGTTTTCCCGCTCCGACTTACCCATTCGGACAGAAGGTTATTACCCGCAAGGGCAGCAGTAAGCTAGGGCATTGCTCGGTGTTGGGAGCGGAATCACCCTACATTTGAGTGAACCGGCGGGCTCAGGAATCGTGGATGGCATCGTGTCACCGGTCGCCCACGTTCAGTCTCCAGAACAAACATGGGCCCATCTTTGCGCCTCGGAAAGAACCGTCGAGTCTGAACTTATTCGTGATTCGGCACAGACACGCCGAGGTCTCTTAGAGTCTTCTCAGCCAACCGTGTCCCCCAGGCTTGCCCTGCCTTCATGCTCTCATCGGTGACTTGCGGTAATTTGAGAACCAGGGCACGCCCAGGCTCGGATTGATAAAAGCGTACCGCTGCTATCATCGTTTCGCGGTCATAGTGCTTCATATAGATTGGAACGATGAGCTCAGTCAGATCTTCCTTGATCGCGTTTTGTTTGAAGCGCTCCATGAATCCCGCAGGTAAGCCGGGCGATTTCTTGAGGATGTCGCTCATGCCGTCGATGACCTGTTTGCCGAGCCCGGCTGCACCCGTGACTTCGAGCATCTTGCGGGCGAGCTGTTCATTGGACAACTTGGGGAGGTCGTCGCCGCCCGTTGCTTGCGCACTACCAGGCGCACACGGCACAGCCTGCTTTGCTGCGCAAGCCGAGAGAGAGCAAGCTAAGCCTACAGCCCAGAGGAGATTTCTGCATCGCATTCGAGGAGCCTAGCAGCAAGAGCTTTGCCCAGGTTGGAGAAATTCACGGGTCGAGCGAAGTGATCAGGGCTCATTCCTGATTTCACCAGATTGATTGCTTGAATGATAGGCTCGGACGGGATAAAGAAAGATCGGTGGAGGTCGGACAAATGGATTACAGATACGGCAACCAACTGGATCTTGGTCAAGTAACGGAACTGTATCAAGCATCCACATTGGGCGAGCGGCGCCCAATAGACGACCCAGCGATTGTGCGCAGCATGCTCGAACACGCAAATTTGGTCGTTACGGCGTGGGACGGCGAATTGCTAGTTGGCATCTCCCGAACCCTGACCGACTTCGCGTACGTGGGTTACCTAGCGGATCTGGCCGTACGGGAGTCGCATCAAAGGCAAGGTATCGGGCTAGCACTGATTCACAAGACCCGCGAACGCATGGGGCCGCGCTCGATGCTCGTGCTGTTGGCCGCGCCCGGTGCAGTTGACTACTACATTCGCGTAGGCTTCAAACGACACGACAGTGCCTGGGTACTAAGGGAGGAGGAGCCACTCGGGGTCAGTAGACACCCCACTCAAGTCCCACCCAAATCTAGGCCAAGTGCTTGACGAAAAACGACAGCGTCCGTGCCCACGCAGCGCGGGCGGCTTGCGTGGCTTCTGGTTGGTTTCGGTTCTACGCAGCGCTCGCGCCCGGTTAACTTGCACCGATTTCTAGTTGGCAGCGCAATGTTTGTCGCCAAAGTTCGGGATCGAATCCTTCGTCTCGAAAGCGAACGACGAGGGCTTGCCGTTCCTGTGCGAGCTGGTTTTGCAGCAATTGCAGCGCATGCGCAAGCGTCCCCCGATTTTCCTGCACCAGATCGCGCCTATGTCGCTCCGTAAGCTCGGTTAAGACGACGAGATCATGGTGTTGTCCCAATAGCTCCTGAGCCGCCTCGATGGGATCGTAAAGCTGTGCGAAAGCGGAACCGAGTGCAGGTTCGAATAATTCGATGGCATACCGAAGTTTTTTTAGTCCGATTCGCAGTTGGTGCAGTTCATCCACGTGTTCGAGGCCGTCGTCGGGCGGCCGAGCTGCCGTGGCCTGACGGACGAAGGGCTCGAGAAGCTCCCACGAAAGCTGCGCCGACGCTGACCCAGGCGGAGGCAATTGGGTGATCGCTCTGCCCAGCGTCGCACACAGGGCAAAATGAACCTTGTCGAAGTCGACCTTGCGCAGGCGCTTGAGCGCGAGTTTTGCTTCCTGCTTTCGCCTGGCCGCGGTCGTGGCAAGTAAGTCCTCGAGGGCAATTCGCTCGATTTCCGTAATTGCGCGGTCAAGGCGTTCCCGCATGAGCCCCAATTGAACATCCGAGTCTCGCGCAATTCGTACCGCGCGAGTGATCCTCCGAAGGGGCTTTTTCGCGCGGCGCCCCATGTCCGGATCGAGCAAGGGCTCGAACACGTCCACAAATGCCCTGAGTCTGCGCGAGGCGACGCGGAAGTCATGCAGGGCTTCCACCGGATCCTTGGCTGTGTCGAAGTTCCTTGTTTGCGTAAGACGAGTGAGACGCTTTTGGACTATGTTCGCAATATGGTCGGCAACGACATGACCCGTCGCGATGTGCGCTTGGGCTACGTAAAGTTCTAGCGCAGTATCTCTCTTGTGTCTGACAATCCGTCCAGGTCGCCTGTCCATCAACGCGCGCAGGCGGGCACTAGTTGCCTGGACCAGCGGTTGTCGAATCGCCTGTTGGCGAAAATTGGCGGCTGCTTGGGCGAGCTGCTTGGTTAGAGAGCGGAGGTCCATCGAGCGTGTTGCAACTACTGTCCCAGGCGAGTGCGGAGTGCAACCCGCAGCCGCATTCCGTGCGGGCTTTTGCGGCGATTCGCAGTAATTGGAGCGGGTTGGGTAGTCCGGCGAGCGAACCGGAGGTATTCTATCGAGGTCGGGGATAGTCCCGTTAAATTCCCGTTCATCCCGATCACTTCCTCAACTTTGGAGAAATCCACCCCATGTCGAAGTTAACTTCACGGATTCGCCACGGCATTGAAAATGGGTTGCTATGCGGCCTCGTCCTACAGACGGGTTGCGCCGGCAAAGTCGAGTTGGTTGCATTGACCAGCGCGGGCGGAACATCGGGCGCGGGTGGAACATCGGCAACCAACGGCGCGACACCAGGACTATGCACACAACCCGGTTGCATGCAGCCACAGGACTCAGGCGCGGCAGGCGCGACCGGGGCTGTCTGCGTTTACAATGGCTCGCTGTATACGCCAGGTATGAGTTTTCGGTCTGCGGATGGATGCAACAGCTGCAGTTGCTCGAGCTACGGCACCATTGGATGTACGACTATGGCTTGCAATTGGGGCGTGGGCGGCGCGCTCAGTGTGGGCGGAGCTGCATCGACGGGGGGTTCTTGGGGTTCTGGCAATGCTCCGTCTGCGGGAGGAGTGCCGTCGATTGTTCCCACTTGCCCGGGTCTTAGCATTTCGACACCACCCGATGCGGGGGCGCAATGCGCGGGCGTAGCAATTGATATGGAAGCGGTTCCCACGGATCTGTTCGTCATGCTGGATCGCACTCAGTCGATGACTTACACGCTGCAGGGCTCGGCGCTAGAGCGATGGGATGCCATCGAGCAAGGATTTCAAAAGTTTACCTCATACCAGTCCACTCGAGTTGGCTTGAATTACTTCGGCAAGACCGGCAACCCGAATGACCCCGCCGAATGCGATGCAACCTCATACGCTCAAGCGGTGGTTCCGATCGACTATTGGAGCAACAATTCAACTCTGTTTGTCCAAAGCGTCACCGCTGAGCGAGCGATTCTGGGCGGGCAAACGCCGTGGTATCCCGCGATCCAGGGCGGTCTTCAATTTACCCAACAATGGCAGTTAGCAAACCCGACTCACCGCGCGGTATTCGCCTTCGTCACCGACGGCTACCCGACGGAATGCGACACGGACATTACTCACATTACTTCAGTCGTAAGCGACGCACTTCAAGCTCGAGGCATCTTTGCGAGTGGACCTTCGATTTACACATACGTAATTGGCGTAGCCGTTGATAAATTCAACCTTGACGCAGTTGCACAAGCGGGCGGGACCAACCAGGCGACTATCGTGGATGGGCCGACTGCGCCTGATCAATTTGCCGCTGCATTGCAAGCCGTTGTAACTTCGATCAATTCAACCGGTGTGCGATGTGACTGGTCTTTACCCACTCCACCCGCGGGACAAGTACTCGACCTCAGTCAGGTTCAAATTGTTTACAAGCCGTATACAGGAAACAACCAGGAGATTACGAGGGTGGATTCCGCTGCGTACTGCGGAGGTCCAAATGGTGGTTGGTATTTCGACAATCCGTCGAATCCTACGAAGATTACGCTCTGCCCGTGTACCTGCTCCAACCTTTCTGCCGGGGCGGTCGAACTGCGCTTTGGCTGTCGACCCCACACGACGATAATCTAGAATCTCTCTGTGCAATCGACTGGCTCGGTACTTGTGCGTGCGGCAAAGAAGCATCTCTCGAATGGCGCGCTCAATCGCAGGCTAAATCTCGTGTCGGCGCGAGCGGGTGCTCAATCATACCGCACCACTCTGTAGCCGGCACAGTGCGGGCGTGGTGAGGCTTGCTGGGCCGGCAATACAAAAAAGTGCTAGCTTGATGGGCTTGTTGGGTAGTCGGCTTGAGTTTATGATGAATTGACGGCACGGAACAGTCATTCATGGAGACCGAAGACCTGCTCGAAGAACGAACCCGCTCGCTGGCTTGGGCCAGTGAAGCGGGCGATAGTCCGAGGCTTCTCGTGTTTTGGGAGGGAGGCTTTGCAGCACGGGAGGTTCGCGCCGGTTGCTCGCTGGTGATTGGGCGCGCGCAGGACTGCGATGTCCACGTGATTCATCCTTCCGTGTCGCGGCGACACGTCGCGGTGCATGCAGGGCCGCCGCTTCGAGTCGAGGATCTCGGGAGCGCGAATGGGACCGTCATGAACGGGGTAGCGCTGCGTGCTAACGAAGCAACGTTGCTCGAGCCCGGCAAGGTCGTTGAAGCGGGGGGCAGCGGTGTTAGTGGTACACGCGCCGGGACAGTCGTCAGTATCCGATGTGTTCGTGGCAGTAACGTCTGCGCCGGACGCTCTGGGCGTCGAGGGGCCAATGGCTCGTGTGCGACGGCTCATCGAGCTGGTGGCGGTTAGCGGCCTGAGCATCATCTTGCTCGGCGAGACGGGCGTCGGTAAAGACGTGACCGCGGAGACGATCCACGCGCGTTCCCCGCGCGCAAGAGGGCCATTCGTTCGACTCAATTGTGCCGCAGTTCCCGAGCCGCTGCTCGAGTCCGAGTTATTTGGTCACGAGCGCGGTGCGTTTACGGGCGCGGTGAATAGCAAACCGGGGCTGCTGGAGACGGCCAACGGAGGCACATTCCTCCTCGACGAAGTGGCCGAGATGCCTCTGGCAACGCAGGCAAAGCTGCTGCGCGTTCTGGAGAATCGAGAGGTGCGTCGCGTCGGTGGCCTCGAGCCGCGGCCAATTGACCTGCGCTTCATCGCTGCAACGAATCGAAACTTGGCTGAGCACGTCGCGGATGAGCGTTTTCGTCGCGACCTTTATTATCGACTCAATGGGATTTCGATCCGTATTCCTCCTTTGCGTGAACGTCTCGCGGAGGTAGGAACGCTCGTGCAAGCTTTCGTGGCAGAGGCCTGCGCTCGCTCGGGAAAGAAGGCGTTACCCATTGATTCGAACGTGCTGCAATTGTTGCGGTCCCAGCCTTGGCCGGGAAACATTCGCGAGCTCAGAAATGTTGTCGAGCGGGCTATAGTGCTTTGCGAAGATTCCGTGCTCAGAGTCGAGCACATTGTCTTGGACAATGACGAGGGGTTCGCTACCGGTTCGCCCGGGTCAATTCTATCGCAAGGCGCCGACTTGCGCGACGACGTTGCCGGCTACGAACGGGCACGCATTGTGGAAGCGCTCGAACGCGCCGGGGGCAGCCAGACACGCGCTGCGGAACTACTCGGGATCTCGCGACGGGCACTGGTCGGTCGCATCGCAACGCACGGTCTGCCGCGTCCGCGAAAGGATAAATCTAAGTAAGACCTGAGCGCGCGCCGAAATAGCGACCCTGCTCGGAGATACGGGGCAGGAAACATTGCCGTTTGCACGAAGACAAGCTAAGTTTTGCGGTACGGGTCTGGGTCGAGGTCAAGATGCATCGTATGTTCTCCGTTCAACCTATTTCGAGAATCGCAAGGAAACTGGGATGGGCGTTGGCGGTATCTCTGTACCCGCCCGCCTCGCTCGTGGTTACAGCCACCGGCTGCGCGGGTAGTCAGTGCACGATGACTTGCAGTGAAACCAACGTGTGTTTGACTGAGGGTTGTTTTCAAGACAAAAAGAACCATTGTGAAGACTACCCGCCGCAAACAGGCTGGAACACTACTTGGGATTCAGGCTCCGCCATACGCTGCGACAAGCAGCTCGACGCAAGCGGTACAGCAACGGGCGTTACGTGCAAAGGGGTGGGCGGGGAAGTAAACGGCGACAGCTGCACGTGCAACTTTGTCTATGTTAACGGCGTGAAGAAGTGCGGGTGAGCGGACCCGAGTGATTCGGCCCCGACTATTGATCGTTCACGAGACCGTCACATAAGCCTGACTAGAAGCGTTTTATTCTCCTGTCGGTCAAGGGGGTTAGGAGACCTCAGGAATATGAACGACGCATCATCGGCAATCCAAGCCGCTCCCATAGCAGTCATCGAATCGCGCCTTGAGTCGAAGCTCGGCAAAGGCCCCGGCATGATTGGCACTGTGACGTTTTCGCTCGCGCTACTCGGAGGCATCATTTACGCCGCCCGGCAACTCGTCAGCGACCTTGCGATCGTACGGGTGGAGCGGCGGAAATCACGGCGATGGCAACCATTGGTGCCGCTGATGCCTTCGGACTACCAGTAAGCACCACGCACGTGCTCTCATCGGGTGTCGCCGGAACAATGGCTGCGAACAAGTCGGGGTTACAGATGGCTACGATACGCAATCTGCTTGTCGCATGGGTTCTTACCTTGCCAGTCTCGATTGTACTTTCCGGCACCCTATTTTGGGCGTTTAGCCACTTTGGGTGACCGCCTTTCTTGTTTGATGCGACACGGAAAAATATGTCCTCGCCCTGGTTCACGCTTAGAACATCTCGCGTGAGCGCCGGGGCAAGGTTCAATTAGGAGAGCGCGCTGAGTCAGGGCCCGCGTTCCGCGACTCGCCATGACCCTTCTATAGCGTGATGACGACCGCCGCGTGTTGCTTGAAACCGCTTTTCCGTGCCGGTGCGAAATAAACAAGAAACGGCTGCAGCGTAATTAACGCCTTAGTTTCATGGTGGGCAACAGCCACGCATAACGTGCGTTTGACCTGGCTTGAAGGGAGGCGTAACTTTCCGTTCTGTGCGCCTCGAGGTTTGTATATGTCACGTAGATTATTGCTTTGTTTTGGTTTAGTCGGAATCTATTCGCTCGGAAGTACCATCGGGTGCGGCAATTCAAATGGCGCGAACAAGAACGCATCGCTAGGGGGTGCCGCGGGTAGTACGCAACAACCAAGCACCAGCGGCAAAGGCGGTGGCAGCAACAGCTCCGCTGGTTCGGGCAACACCGCCAACTCAACAGGAAGCGGCGGCGCCACGGCGGGTGGCAATACCGGAGGCGGCGCACAAGGCGGAGGGGGAAATGCTGGAGCGGGCGGTGCGACTCAGCAATGCATTGTCCCAATTGACGCCAATACGCGCCTCGAAGCGGCTTATCCCGCCATTGATGCAACGACGGCGGGTTGCGGCAGCTGGGCTCTGGTCGACAATGTGTGCTGCGCGCAGTACTGCAGCAACGACAACACCTCGGAGAGTTGCGACAAATGCGGTGGAGCGGGCTCCGCGCAGTGCGCGGCCGTCAACAGTAAGGCTTGCGTATCGGGGCAATGGCCGGAGGTGCATTGCGTGGGCGACAGCGAGCCCTGGCACTACTCGCGCTCGACGCACTTTGGGCTGACCAATGGCGGCGCCTGCGCGTTTGGTTATTACGGCCTATGCACGACCAAGTTCAACTTCACCGACCCAACGCTGGCTGGAAAATGCCAAGCCTTTTGCGCGGCCTACCCACAGTTATGTCAAGACCCGGACAACGTCACGCTACGCGGTAATTTCGCAGCCCCCAACGGCAATTATTACACCCAATTCTGGCCAAGCCTGCCCGGTGACCGCGACAATTACCTCAGCTGCGGTGAATGCTTCGAGCTCGTGCAAACCAAGCAGGATGGCACGGAATATCAACCGGGTGAAACGGGCTATACAGCACCCATCGTCCTTCAAATCGTGGACTCTTGCCCTTGTTCGGCTAATTCGAAATGGTGCTGTGGTTCAGGGCGCGACCATTGTGGCGAAGTAACTAGCGGGACCCTTGACTTCAAGTATGGCTGCCCACTGCCACCTGGAAATCTAACCCCGGATCATCAACCGCAGACCGACGAAAGCATTCACCTTGACCTGTCTGATATTGCCATGGCCCGCTTACAATCGGGCGACCCTAACCTGGGAATTGTCAACGGCGTCATTCCCACCAAGTATAAGCGCGTGCCTTGCCCAGTCGTGGGTAACATGTACATCTGGCTTAGAAGCGGTGCCTCTAATTACTACTTTGCGCTCAGTGTCGTAAACGCGAGCGGGCCCGGGTCGATAGTCAATGTCGAAGCGCAGTTGGCGGACGGCACTTGGTCGACCCTTCACCGCGATGCCAACTACACGAGTTCCAGGCCTCAGGAACGTTACGGGACCTGGGTCGTTGCGCAAGGTGCCGGGCCCTTCTCGCTTCCGATGTCACTGCGTATCACGAGCCCTACGGGCCAGGTCGTCGAAGCCGCCGGAGCCGTCAAGTCTTGGGCGTCGACGAACCCCAGTCAAGATCCGGAAATGTACTACATTGACACAGGCGTACAGTTCTGAAAGACGGAAAAAACCTAAGGGCTGCAGCACAGAATGGCGTGGGTGCCGATGCTAGTGCCGTCAGACGCAGAGGTGCCGCCCGTGTTCGCAACGCCGCCCGTCGAGATCTTGCTACTACTGCCGGCAATGTTCGTAATGCCACCGGTTTGAGCGCTGCCACCTGCATTCACCGCACCGCCCGTTATCGTTGCACCGGCAAAAGCAGAATTGCCGCCAAGACTCTTCGTGCCGCCGAGTCCGGAAGTACCGCCAACACCAGACGTACCCCCAATGTTAGTAGACAATTGTCCTCCCGCTTCGGCCAAGCGCCTGCCGCTGTCACCGCCGCAACCCGTGGCCAGCGCGACGGACCAACCCCAAAATGCAACTGCCTTTCAACGGTGCGTTCATCATTGCCACTCCACTCACGATACTCTAGCCACGACCTAGTTCGCCGTCCACATGTCTCGCTTCAAAGGGGCTTGCGACCCTTTTCACACGGTAATCAGGGAGTTTCGACTGCGAGTCTGAAACTGTTGCCGATACCGACACCCTAGAATCGACAGGTCCCTCACACAGTGCTAATCTGTAATCGCTATGAGTCAATACTTATACACTGTTTTACTTCTAACGGTTGCAGCTTGTTCGAATGCTCATGTGACAGCGTCCGATGCCGGAAGTCACGCTGGCCCTTGTGACCCACTCGCACCGCATGAACTCCCTGTAACACTGGGAGCGATCTTGGGCGTCGGAAAGGACTCGGCCGGCACCATTTACATGGCCGACGAAGTGACGGCCCCTTACACGGATCGAGTATTTGTCTCGAGTGGTAATTCCTTGTGGCGCAAACGCGTTAGCGGCTCGGGACAAAGCGGTGGCACCGCAGACCGTGATTACACATTCTCTTACGTGGATGGGACTAGCAACCCAGCTCTGATTATTCAAATTCGCGGTGGCGTAACTACGGCCATGGCGGTCGGACCCGGAGACTCGCGGTCATTCATTGGACCAGCAGATGCCGGTCAACAGACTTTGACGGTACTCGACAAGAGTGCCATCAGCGGGATGACACTCCGCAACCTCCCGGGCGATGTGTTCATCGAATACGTCGCCGATGTTTCTAACGGAAATATCATCATCGTCACGCGGCCCCAAGATGATTGGACCGATAAAAGCTTCAGAGTCTTTTACGGTACCGCCCAAGCGATGCTCGAGCGCCCCCTTATAAGCTTTAGCCGCGGCAACGACACGTACATCACGTTCCAGGTCGACTCAGCCCAATACTTGGCCCATTTTGTCCTGACGATGGCGCCGGCAGATGCCGGGGTAAACGTCCAACATCCGCCGGGCACACTCGAACCGGGTGACGGCTCGACATGGACAATCACGGAACGCCTGCCGACTCCCACAACGCTGCCGGAGTTTAGTTTTACGTGCCTGGGTTCGTAGGGTCTTCTCTGGATCCCATTCCCCTAGGGCAGTCCGCAGGCGCAGTTGTAAACCGCAGTTGCCGCAGCCATCGCATCCAAATTCACTAGCAACGTGTTCACCCCACAGGCGCCGTCAGGCGCGGCACAGGTGTCCGTAGGAGCGCACGGCGTACTGACGAAACAGTCCACCAGCGGCTGGCAACCAATATTCGTATTCGGGTTGAGCGTTGAATTCGCGCAAGAGCAACTTCCCGAGTAGTCGCAGCTCACCGCGCTGGTCCCGCCGGTTGCAGCGTTGCCACCGGTATCTGAAGCTCCCCCAGTGCCGGACGTTCCACCGGTGTCGGGCGAGCCGCCCGTGGCTGCTTCGCCACCAGTTGCGGGCGATCCGCCTGTCGCTGGTTCGCCACCCGTCGCGGGTAAGCCGCCTGTCGCTGGTTCGCCACCCGTCGCGGGCAAGCCGCCCGTCGCGGGTAAACCGCCTGTCGCGGGTAAACCGCCCGTCGCGGGTGAGCCGCCTGTCGCGGGCAAGCCGCCCGTCGCGGTTGCGCCTCCGGTTACCGACGAGCCCCCTGTGCTAACCGAACCACCGGCGCCCGGCGATCCTCCCGTGGCAATTGTGCCACCCGTAGCCGTTACGACGGCTCCGCCCGTTGCCAGAGCTCCGCCGGTCGCAGGCAATCCTCCCGTGTTGACGGTTCCACCAGTCGATGCGCCACCTCCCACGGTGACCGAACCACCACTACCCACTGCTCCTCCAGCAGCAAATGTGCCGCCGACAGTGGTGCCACCCCCAATCGAAGTTGCCCCAGCCGCATTCGAATCTCCGCCGGCGCCGCCCGTATTCGCTGCACCTGCAGACGTCGAAGTGCCTCCAAGGGATTGTTGCGAACCGCCGGTCGCAGAAGTTCCACCTTTCGAAGTCCCGCCTTGACTGCTCTGACCGCCTTGACCCACGCCAGCGCTGCCGGCTTCGTTTTCATCAGGACCAGCCGTGAGTGTTTGTAGGAGGCAGCCCGTGAGTAGACCAGTTCCACTAATCAAGATTGCCCAATTGGATTTGCGCATGGCTCAAAATCCTCCCTTTAGAGCAACGGAACTCGGCCCAATAAAGACACCAACGTCCGTCTTGGATTGGTGCGGACTGGTCAACAATAGAGTGACACCTGCCGCCGCTCCCACTGCGCCTACGATAAATCCCACCGTTGAAACAGTGAGCAACTGGTTATAACTATCCACGCGACCAGAGAAGCTCGATGGACACCACCTGTCGCGACAGCCGTCATCGTGAAGTTTCGACAATTTCATCTCAGCGATGACTCCAGCCGTGGTACCGACGGCGAGACCCGCAGCGCCAACTCCCAAGCTAACCCACCCCAAGGTGGGTTGAATACTCCGCTTGCTCGGGCGGCTGGCATCGCTGAGCGGCTCGAGAGGCCTCGCAGCTAATGGTTCTGGCGCAGAATTCGCAGCTAATCGCATCATCAACTTGCGATGCTCGCCTTCCTTGAGTTCCACATCCCGCTCGACTACTTGCTTGCCTTGCTTCAGGACTACGTGACGCACCCCCGGGTCGACGACCCATTCGGTTTCCGCAAGGTTCTTCGGGACTTCCACGTTGTCCACGCTCACGGTTGTGTCTTGCGCCGGTGGCCCGTCAATTACGACTTGAAGATGCGACAACCGCGGCAATAGCACCGCAAGCTCCGCGCCCGCTTCGTGTTGCGCCGTCTGCTGCAATTGCGCGCGCCAAAGCTCATTTTGCTCAAGCTGCAAGGCCTCCCGGTAGTAGTCGCAGGCGGCTACCAGCTTACCCTGCTTTACGAGGTTCCGCGCAATATTGCGAGCCAACGTCGGCACCTTAGCCATTTGATAGGCTTGCTTCAGCTTCTGTACGGCAACATCGAAGCGACCCGCGCTGGAGTCAACCTGAGCCTGCTTAGCCAACTCTCGAACCTTCGTCACTGTGTCTTCGCCCGCACCAAGTGCTGGCGAAGCTAGGAGGCCGAGTAACGCTACCAATGAGAATTTGGTGAACTTTGTCATGTCGCATCAAGACAAACGTCCACTGCCGAGCACCCGAAATGCTTCTGACGCATTCTCAGCGAAAAACTCAGCGGCTCCCGAACCGACTCCAGAAAGACTGCACTCAAGGTGCGACTTTCACCTGTAATTACATATGTTTATCGAACACCGAAGGGCGGTTCGATGACCCGAGGCAGGACCCGGGACGATTTGCCAATCCCTCACCAACGGCGCCACGCTGCTCGTAGACGGCGNNGGCGTGTTTTCGGACACGCGCAGTAGTCCAATCGTATCCACTTGCCGGAAGTACTTCAGTGTGTCGCCGCTGCCGGACCAACATTGAGACTTCATGTCGCTGGCTTGCACAACTGCACCCGGCGTATAGTAGTCGATGCAGTACTGCTTGGAATACGGATCACCGGCAATATGCGCGGTCAAGCGGAAATGGCCCGCACTGCCAGCCTGCGCGACGGACGTGTAATTGACGGTCACCAGGCGAGGCGCATTGTCGCCCCAGGGCCCTGCCGGTTGAGTTGTATTGAATCCCAAGACAACACCCCAGTTCTTGTCCCAGTCACATTTGAATTGCGGCGTACCTTGCCCAGTGCAGGACAGTGCCTTGATATTACCCTTAGTGCAAAGCGGACCTCCGGTGTTCTTGAAGCAGCCGTTGGAATTGCAGGGACTAGGCGAATATACGGTGGCTGACTCGCTTGCAGCCACCCAAGCATATCCGCTGGCAACTCCTTCGAGCTTTCCATTGCTGCCAATGACGACTTGTCTACCCGAAGGGGCAGCACTTACGGTTATGGCACCAAGGATCGAGATTATGAACGCAATATGTCCCAATCGGAGCCGATTAGGCGCCAATGCGACAGCACTAGTTGAAGTCGATGCGGGTTTTTTAGTGTCGGTTTGTAGCATTGTCATAGATACACACTTTCTGTAGGTAGTGAGCGAAACTCAGGAAGTTTGTGGCAGGTTCATGCGCTTTTCGAACCTGGACGTATCTAACTAACGCGGGATAAATTTCAAATCGTCGATCCAAATATCGAAAGGAGTGTCACCAGGCTGAATCAAGAAGGCGATGCTATGAACTCGGGTAGCATCGAGCGGTGGAGTGTCGTAACCGCGCTGGCGCAATTCACTCCACTTGAGTGAATAGTTCTGCCAGCGAGCGCTCAGATCGACCTTCTTCTGATGTGTGTTGTAACAGTCGTGCGTGCAGGTCCCTCCCCATTCAACTTGCACGACACGCACTTCGTGCACTCCCGCGTAAACGCGCCCCGGGCCCTTCGCGCTGAACGATATGCCACCATAGACGCTCGCATCGTAGCAAGAGGGTTGAAATGAAAGCTGAACCGTCGCACCCCAATCCCGCAGCTCGCCACCTACTGCGTGTAGAGCAAATCGGTTGCCTCGCGTCGGTTGCGGACGAATCGTCGGCGTTAGCGGCATACTTGCGCCTGGCGTATCCGTATCCCGGTACAAGCCCCAAAGTCCTACGCGACTTTCGAAGGAGCCAACCAAGGGATTGCCATCCTCAAAATCATCGATCGACGGCTGGTTACCTGCGGCTCGAATATGAGCCACGCAAGGATCGGCTGCGACGCGTGACACCGAACTTACGGCGGCGGGTGCTGGCAGAACCTGCACAGCCGTCCGTAAGGGTTCTGGCGACACCTCCACCTTGAGCACTGGACGACGCATCCACCCCCAAAAACCAATCAGCGCCAGCGCTGCCACCCCAGTTGCAGTCCAAGTGAAGGGTCGCGCAAAGGCCGCTTTCAGTTTGTCGCCAAGGCCTTGAAGTACGACTATACGGCGCTGCAAATTGCTCATTTGCTTCAGTCGTTGCTCGAAGTCCATGCGCAAGTCCGGCAGGCATGGTTCCCCTTGATCGAGCGTTCGTGCGTGCAGCGACTCGAGCTCCGAGACGAGACGGTCATATGCCTTATGCTCAGTCATGCGTCGCCTCCATCGCTCAGGTGCTCGCGCAGAACGGCGTCGCGCTGGGCCAATTTTCGAAAGCGAGCGTCGGCACTAGTGAGTCGCCGCTTCACGGTTGCCAACGATACACCAACACTGCTCGCAATTTCGTCAAGACTCATGCGCTCGAAGTGGCGCAGCAGCCAAGGCGTCTGAAGGCGATTGGGAAGTTGCATTATTACCTCGCGGGCCCTGCGAAATACTTCGGCGCGCACTGGATCGCAGGGGGGCAACATTTCATGAGCCAATTCGTAAGGCTCAGACCGAGTATCGAACCTGCTCCTGCGCCGCCGTTCCGCGTAAGCAAGACGAATCGCGATGGCTACCAACCAAGCCCTTAGCCCTGACTCATCGCCCGCCAACTCGACCTTCCGAGCCGTTACCGAGCTAAACGCAGTGACGAATACCTGTTGCGCTACATCCTCCAAGTCAGCGCCGTATCCCAGGTGCCCGGCGAGTACGCCCCTAATCAGTCGACGATGCTGGAGGTAAAATTGTCCCCAAGACTCCGTGTCCAATTCTTGAAGTCTGCGGCAAGTCGCGGCGTCCAAATGTTCGTGGCCGGGCAAACATTCGGCGGCCCGACTAATGGGAAATCCTGACACTTGGAGCATGCGAAGTCTCACCGTAAATGCGCAGAGTCGCCCAATTCGGCTCAAACATTTTCAGGTTCCCAGGATACCGAGCCGGCCGGTCGAACCCGACTCGATTGATTCACGACGACCCAACAATTTGTGGAGTGAAATAGCCGAAGGGCAGAGCCGAAACCGACCCTGCCCTTCGAAGGTGTAAAGGCGTCATCCTGTCTGAAACTACAATCCAACTAAGCTAAGCGAAAGCAAAGATTTATGTGTGTTCACTCTCCTCGGTGACTTGACCCGCGAGATCGGCAACATCGACGACAATCTTCACCGAAGACGACGCGACCACGACCGCTGGGCTCTAACCATTGAAGACTGGAAGGTAGCCCACAAGAGCGTCGGCCAGAAGATTCTCACCGGTAACGGGCAAGTCGACGCGCGTCGCTGGAGCGCGAGTCGTTGACGACTTCGATGAAGAACGTTCAAATTCGTCCGGCAATCTCTGCGGACCACGAGTTCCTATTGATGCTGAACCGTGCAGCATACGAGACGCTGGCGATTCGACTATTCGGCTTGTGGGACAACAGGTCGCAACAATCTAGATTCGAAAACAAGATCCAGCAACTTCAGTTTCGCATAATCGAGCTCAATCATGAACCCGTAGGCGCCATATGCTCGTCTGAGCATGACGATCACGTATTTCTACATGAAATGCTCATTCTGCCGGAATTTCAGAATCGAGGTATCGGTTCATTCGTTCTTCGCCTTGAACTTGATCATGCTCGAACATTCAAAAAGTCCATCCGTCTCCATATAGCAAAGCTAAATCGGGCCCGTGAATTCTACAGAATTCATGGATTCGTGGAAACTGGACGCGACGAGATGTTCATTGATATGGAGGCGCGGCTAACTCGGCAATGAACTTCTCGGCTTGGACCAGTGCGCTAAGCCTGTGGCTGCGGCGGTGCTTTCACGTCAAAGCCAGCAGCCAGTAGCACTTGTTGGACACCTGGGTGTCGAGCCCACGACATTGGCGGCGCGGCCTGGGTCAACTGTAAAGCCCATCCTCGCGTGGTTGGCAGCCGACGCCGGTCTGCTTCAACCCAACGAAGAGGTCTCGTGCAACAGCACGTTTGAATCCGGGTTTCACTGCTTCGCGTCACACGGGACACTCACACTTCCAGATGCAATTGCTGCTTCCTGCAACGTGTACGCTTTCGAACTAGCCAAGCGCGTCGGGTTAGAACGAATCTCCTTTGGATTCACTCAATTTGGGCTGGGTCAGAAGACTGGGCTCGTCATGCACGAGTCGTCTGGCTTCCTTGCGACACCCCAATGGGTCGCAACACGGCCGTCGTCGCGCTCCGCCGTTCGGGCATCCTAATGGCACCTTCCGCTGCTGGATGAGCCGCGGCAGAAGCACAAGCCGTTGGCTGGCGCTGATAACGAAAGGCAGGGCCAGCATGACTGAGTACAGGGATTCCATCGACTGCCGTCAAGTCTGCGGCAATCTGAATCGTCGCCTTTGGCGTCTGTACCGTAAGGTTATACTTTGCTCACGCCTACCACCGGCCATCGCGTCAATTCTCATGGCAGCGGAGCTTTCATTTCCCGCTTAACCGTTCATGCGCTCGGCCGTACTCCGATATTGCTCCACTTCCGTTCGCCCACTCCTGAGGGTGCGTATCGTGTCGAATCTCGAATTCGAATATCTCGCTGAACTGCGCTTGATGGTCTCCTATCAAGGAGCCACGAACGCGAGTGATAGCGCCTGGGATGCATACCTTACCGAGTTAAGGCAGGCCTTTCAATCGGGAGGACTCTCCCGTTCCTTGGTGGTGACCGAAGGAGCTTTTCCAACCCGCTGTCAACAGAGTCGAATGACGTCGGTCGTTGGCGGCCGCGCTCCGCGGGTTGCCGTCATTTCGTCGTCCGCTCGACTTCGCTTCGTTGTTTCGATGCTTGCACTTCTGAACAAAAACGTGGATTGTTTCGACCCCAAGCAGGGCAAAGCAGCGTTTTCCCACCTTGACCTAAGTCCCTCCCAACAGGCGCTAGCCGAAGCCACGATCGAGCGTCTTCGTCGAAGAATGACTCTCGCGAGCACGACGGCGGCATAAAATTCTGAACGCACCGACGTGCGTCGGCGTGGATATGCTGCCGTGCCGTTGCCCAGCGACGCTTTGCCGAGCCCAGCCAACTCGCGGTTGGATCAGCCAAAGGCCTGTAGCTCAAGCAATTGCCTTTTGTCGCGGTCCAAGCGATCATCCGTACCTTGAGGTTGACGCTGGCCTTTGCGCCATCCGTGGCTCGGCAACGATTTTACGGCTGGCGCCTGTAGTGGCATACGGCTGCATGTTTCCGCGCCGGATTGGGCCGCCGCTGAAACGCAAAGCCGTTGGGCAGACCTGTCAACGTGTTGCGTCTACGCGCGAAAAACGGGCGTGTTCGAAACGCAGCGGATCGAACTCTGCGAACATTGCGCTGGCCAGTTGGCTACCCCCATAGACCTTGAGTCATTGCGCCGCAAGAAACCGGTTCAAAGGAATCGAAGAAGATATCTCTGACCGTCCGCATGTCTTTCCAAAGTAGCTCATGGCCCTTCGTTCCCCGTGCGGTCTTCACGCGGTCTTGCCAAATGGCGATCTCTTGGTCAGTCCCGTTTCGCTTATTGCCCAAAGAGCCCATGAGCCTCACTGCAGGAGGTGCTAAGAATTTTCCGGCGAGTAGTGATCGCTGCCAAAAAGCTGGAGTGCTGTTCACAGCAAGAATGCACACTCTGGGGTTCCGATTCACGTTCTTTGATGTTGTAACGGTAAACTCATCGAAATAGAAGCCCGTCTTATCGTCACGAAGAAAAAGTGCACCAATCGGCGCTACATGCGGAGAGCCGTCTTCAGCCACCGTGGCCACGGCAAAGTGCATAGAGCTGTTTCTGCCTTCTTCAAAGATTGCTCGGATTGTTTCCCAATGTTTGCCAATTTCCATGCAATTTGCCTCCTCGCTTTCACGGCCCTTTCTGTATCACCACGGGAGCAGCTACTATGCCAACGACAGGAGTGAATAGATCATTCTTCTGCAATGAATTTTGTACCTGTACCACAATGAAAACGCTGACCGCCGCAGCTATTGGCCCCATTGTTTTGGGCGGCACGAAACACATTTGCTGCTGTTATGGCGTGCCTTTCGGTAGGCGAGCTAATTGTGAACTCGCCCGGTAGTGCGTAACCAGTTTTGCAGCAGTGGTACGGTGACCTACGCGTTGACATTCAACCGATCTTTCGTTTGTACGCTCCGTGTCTGCCCGAGCGAGACCGTTCAACTCACGCTTGCACCTGACGGCCTAGTTTTCTGGGGCGTTGTGGTCAGCCGCCGCCGTGGCTTCGCGACAATTTTACGGCGGCGGCTTGTTGTGGCATGCTGATAGGTACTTGCGGGTCTGACGGGCCCGCAGGTGAAGCGCAAACCCGTTGATATGGAACGACCCGTCAAGTCTTGGCGTGACGTCATTTTCGCTTTTTTCCTTGTTCGATAGTTTTCTTTCTTCTTGGCGGGGGATGAAACAAAGAGTGAACGACCGAAAGCGTGCTTATTCGACGGTCATCAAGCTGATATCCGAGGGTCAGTTGAGCGCGCTCACGTTATTTGAGGGACGGATTCTCAAGATATTTGAGGGACGCATTGAGTCAAGCCAAGACAAGCAAATTCCGTCGGACTGTGGTTCGACAGCGATCACTGGTTAGAAGTATTCATCGAGTCGAAGGGATCGCGATGGGCGCAAAGCGCGCAGCCGGCTACGGCGATAACGACGGATGATCGCTCGCAGGGTTCGAATGGTGGCGATAAGGTCAAACGCTGCCTGCTGACTGGGGCTGCCTGGCTCGTAACCGTGCGTGCCGGATTCGACCCTTCAGCCCTTTGGGGCCGCCGAGCTTTTCAATGAATCTCCTCACCGCTTCAGGCCGATTGGGAAATTGCCCAATGCTTCGGATCTTCTGCCTTCCCTCGGCGATTGCTGCCGTGATCGTTTCTGCATGTACATCCAAACCCAGATATCGTGTATTCTTGCTCATGACCGACTCCTCCTTTGTGGCTCTGCGTTTCAGTTTCCTTACCGAGACCGAGCGTAACCCACGCCTAAGGCGCGAGTCGGTCGTTCCATCATGACTGGACGGACCGATGACATCCTCGTTCCAAGATGCACTCGTGGAGGTGCTCGCTAAAGAGTTCACCGGGGAATACCGTGAAGATTTTGCTGCGGCCACCGCATCTTGGTCCGACGCAAAGATCGCCGCGTACGTCGAGTCACTGGTCTCTGCCCACTTCGGAGTCCAACCTTCCCGTCCACTCTTTGCGGAGAAGAGCGTCGGCGTGGTGTTCGGGATCGAGCTGATCAATAGCCATTCCGTTGTTCTCAAGCTCTTCGCGCCGTCACTAACTCTCGCCCAGTTGAATGGCGTTATTCGGTGCCTGCAACATCTTGAACGAGCCCACTTTCCCGCAACGCCCGCTGTTTCAATGCCATTCTCCACTTCATTCGGGCAGCTTGGGTGTTTCTTTTCCTATGCTTCGGCACACCTTTCGCGGGAGTGGTAGAAGCCGAGCAATGTCATCTCTCGAGAGCCCAGCTGGCGCCGACACAGTGCCCGGTATCGTAGCGCGGCTCATTTGGCTCTGGGCGGCTTTGTTGGCGGTGCTCGCATCCTTGCCAAGCTTGTTCGTCGGGTTTGTGAACGATGATCTCAACCACCGCCTGGTGCTCGAGGGGCGTGTCCCAGGCCGCTCGGGGACCTGGTTCGGGCTCTACGATTTTACATCACCCAGCTTGCCGGCGTCCGCACTGACTAGGCAAGGAATCTTTCCTTGGTTTACGGATCCCGCGCTCGCTTTGAGGTTTCTGCGACCGCTGTCGAGCGCGACCTTGGCGCTCGACCACGCGCTGTTCGGGCGCAATGCGCTGATCGCTCACGTGCATTCGTTGCTCTGGATGGCAGTTCTTGCGGGAATTGTTGGCCGGCTCTTTCAGCGCTGGTTCAGTGCGCCCGCAGCGCTCGTATCGGCGGTCGTGTTCGCGCTTTCGGGCGTGCACGCGATCCCGCTGAGCTGGCTCGCCTCGCGGCACACCCTAGTGGCAGCCAGCTTCGGCGCGCTGTCCCTATGGGGTTGGGTACGCCTTCGGGAGGATGGCTATAAGCCGGGGCTCGCCTTGTCAGCGGTCGCATTGGTCGCAAGCTTGCTATCCAGCGAATCGGGGCTGGTGACTGCTCGCCTGCTACGAGCTCGGCACACGGGGTTTGTGGCGCGGACTACGAGGCGCAGCTCTACCGGTGGGATTGGGTTTGTGTTACCTCGCCTTATACGCGGCGCTCGGCTATGGCACACGGGGCAGCAACTTCTATGTCTCCCCCTTTAACGCACCCCTCGACTATTTGAAGGCGGTGTTCTGGGGAGTTCCGGCACTCGCTACGGAGTTGCTGCTTGGTGTGCCGTCCATCGTCCTAAGCATCGGAGGGCGTTCCACACAGGTGCTGTTGGTCGGCGCTGGATCGTGCGCCGTTGTCGGAACCGTCTTGCTGTTGCGTGCCGTCAACACGGCACTGTCTGTCAGCAACCGGCGGTTGCTCGCTTGGCTGGCAATCGGCTCGGTCGTGAGCCTGCTTGCACTCGTTGGAGCACCGGTGTCAGGCCGGGTCCTACCGCTGCCTTTCTTGGGAGCCGCTGCGGTAGCGGGTCACGTCCTGTGGGGCTCCTGGGCGATGGCTCGCGGCAAGGTGGGGCTTGTGGCACCAAGAGGCTCTCATTCAAAACGTCCGCAACAGGGCTCAATGGGTCACAAGCGCTGGTGGATGGCGTTCGGTGTGGTCGTTCTGTTCCAGCTCGGACTGTCACCTTTGATGCGGCTGAGCATGCCATCCCAGTTCAGAAAGGCGGGTGAAAGACAAAAGCAGCTTGCTCTGGCGGCCGATATCGGTTCCTGTTCTCATGGTGGCTCTCTTTACGTCGTGAACGGTCCCGATCCGACGCTAACGCTGTACGGCTGGGCCGCGATTCTCTTTTACAGGCATGAGAAGCCGGGCGCCGACCGCCTAAGGATTCTCTCCATGGCGCCGCAGCCTCAGCGCCTTTCCCGAGCCGCATCAAACGTCCTAGAGCTGGAAGTGTTGGACCCGCCGCGGCAAAGTAATCTATTCGAGCCGCTGTTTCGCTCCCCAAGCCACCCGCTCCAACGGGGCCAAAGCGTCCAGCTCGATGAGCTCGCGGTGCAGGTGGATGCGGCGAGCGCGGGCTTATTCACACGGGCGCGCTTCGAGTTCGAGAACGACCTTGACCACTCGCGATCGTGTTTGATGGTTTGGAAAAACGGGCGGCTCGAGAAGCTGCCGATGCCTCACCTCGGCGAGAACGTGCGCATCGAGCACGAGCCCGGACCCATGGGACTGTGACGAAACACACGTTTGGATGTCGTGCGCCTCGAAGCGGAATTCCAAGGCTTACCCTAGCGATGGTGGGCGCCGTCGTAGAACAATCAATCAGCCGAGCGTCGACAATCATAAGAGCGTCACTTGAGCGCACCAACTCACGCTTGCACCGGACGGCCTAGTTTTCTGGAAGGTTGTGGTCAGCGGCAGCGGTGGCTTCGCAACAATTTTACTGCTGCCGCTTGTTATGGCATCCTGACAAGTGCTGTGCGGACCTAATGGGGCCGCAAGTGTGGCCCCCACGGCGTATTCGGCGATTTCTCAACCCAAACTGTAGCAACATGGACAGACTATCGGCTGGGGGCCTGAATCATGGTATACTGGTGGCATCATGTCGCAGCCTCTGACGGCCAATGACCTACTACCCCTCGTTGCTCGGCTAGCTCCCCAAGAGCGGGAGCGTTTGGCTCGCTTGATCAGCGCCACGTCTGAGCGTGATGCCGCTATCTACGCGACCGCGCCGATCAGGCAGGATGAATTCGCTGCCGACGACGAATCCTTGGCATGGGATGCCGAGGGCTGGGAGGACGTAAAGTGAATCGTGGTGAGATTCGCTGGTGCACGTTCCGACTGCCTGACAAAAGAAGACCCGTAATGGTCCTAAGCCGAACTGAGGTTCTTGAACACCTAAACGAAGTGATTGTTGTTCCCATAACGCGGACAATTCGTGGACTGGCAACCGAAGTCGTCCTGACTCAAGATGACGGAATGCCCGTAACGTGTGCTTTGAACTTCGATCATGTCGCCCTCGCTCAGAAGGATCGCATCGGTTCTGCTCTGAGTACATTTGCGGAATGCACGCTGGCCCGAAGTGAGAAATGCGCTCCTGATAGCGTGTGGCTTCGAATCCAGCGAAGCTAGCTAACTCTGCTTGCACTTGCCGGCTTTCCATTTTGCAAGGTCGTGGTCAGTGGCAGGAGTGGCGCGCCCGCGCGCTTCGATCATACTCCTGCCACTTGTTCTGGTAACCTGAAACGTGATTGCGAGTCCGCATCGGCCGCAAGTAAAGCAACCGCCGTTGGCCAGACGAACATGCTTGGCACCCTCATAAGGGACAACGACCGTTCGCCAAACAAGTACGCACATTGTCAATTGCAGCCCCTACTACCCGGATGGCAATGCTATCTTGTCCCGATCGGAACTCTACTGAACCTGCTTTTTGCCATTGCCGGCTACGGGGGTTTCGACCGTCACCGGCAGCATGACTACCAGGCGTCTTCACCACACGGCCACAGTACTTGCCGATGGGACAGTGCTGGTGACGGGAGGGCAGGACAATGTTGACGCTTTCAAAAGCCTCGCAAGCACAGAAGTCTACAACCCCGTCGCCGGAACTTGGACGGCCAAGGGCAACATGGGAAAATCGCGCACCTACCACACGGCGACCTTGCTCCCTAGCGGCAAGGTGCTGGTGGCGGGTGGTGCCGAGTGCTCCTGCAAGATCCCGGTTGGTGCCACTAGTTGTGTGGAGTCGCGGAACGTACTGTCAAGCGCGGAACTCTACGATCCTGAAACTGGGACCTGGACTGCTACGGGCAGCATGACTATGGCGCACTACCTCGGCACGAACACGCTGCTCTGCAATGGAACGGTGCTGGCTGTCGGTGGCTACAACACGAACTTGTCCGACCCAACGCTCGCGAGTGCAGAAATTTACGATCCAACCACAGGGACCTGGACCACTACGAGTTCAATGGCCGCGGCGAGTTGCTCCCACACGGCCGTGGCACTTGCAAACGGGAAGGTCCTCATAACAGCGGGCGATGGCCGTCCGGGAGGTTACTTTCTAGCGCGATCGGAAGTCTACTGATGACGCCTGCTCGACGTCGGACCTGCATCCCCACACGCAATGCATTCGCCAATGCCCAGCACGCGACCATGCGCCAGGATCCCGACGTCATTCTGGTGGGCGAGTTGCGCGACTCTGAAACCATTGCCCTGGCCATCACCTCCGCCGAGTTTTCGCTGTCGACCGCGCACTCATCGTCAAGAACGGGCAATTGGCGCATCATGGCGCTGCTGCACTGCCGATAAACACGGCGTCGTCGGGCGGTACCTTGCCTCCATTTTCCGACAAGATTGCCGGGATAACCGTGATCATCGCGCGCAGGCGACTGCGACCGCAAGACCCGATGGCACGGCTTCCCCAAGCCCTATATGATTGGGCTGAGTGGTTCTCTCCGCTAAATTCCGTCGATGGCGCCGCTGGCTCATCCTAACCGGAGGACTCGTCGTTGCATACTTAGCTCTGTGTGTTTATCCGCAACCACTCTTCTATACGACGCAGCAAGAAGGCATCGTGGTGCACTCGATCCATCCGATACCAGAGGAGATGCGGGCAGTAGTTGTACGCTGACTACGTAGCGAGGGACATTGACTATGCTCGGACATGATATCGCCGGGGTCGCGCGGACAAGTGCTCGGTGCGCGAACATCTGTCCGCCGCAACCTATCGCGGGTTTGACGAGGAATCTGCCCGGTTTTCAGGTGGCATGCGCGATGCTCTCGTAAGCGCGTACGCAAGCCGCGTCGCCCCTAAGAGCGGACGGCGAATGCGTCATAGACCAGGAGTCGCACCATGTCTGCCCTGTCGTATCGCACCTATACCGCATTATTCGGCATCTCCACACTCTTGCTCAGCGGAATCTCGGCGGCACAGCCAGCCACTGGGTCGCCACAGTCCGCTCCGGCGCAAACTGAAAATGAAGCACAACCAGCAGCGCAGCAGACGTCAACCGAGGGCGAACCGAGCGGGGCCCACGTAGTTGCCTCGGCGCCACCCGCTTCATCGGGGCCAATCGCCAGTGCGCCCAACGCCGCAAGCCCTGAACCAAACCATGCGCCTCAAAGCGCGCCGGCCCCCGACGATGGTCCACGCACGCTGATCCGAGCAGACAGCAAATTGGGCGGCTACGGCGGCCTCGACGTGGGATATACGCGCCTAGTCGGCAAGGATGCGGCGCTCGCCTGTGTCGGGGGCGCGCTGCTCGTGGATCACTCATTTTCCCTGGGCCTCATCGGTTGCGGCAACGCATCGCGGATCTCAGGACAGAATTACGGCAACGTGGTTCACGAAGCGGGCGACCGACTTGAACTTGGATACGGTGGCCTGGTCGTTGGTTATCACTTCTTTCCAAGGCAGCTTTACAATCTTTCGCTCACCGCGATGTTCGGGGGAGGCGGCGCGGCCATCGTCAATTACAGGGGCACGTCGTGGAGCGACGATGACTACGACGAACACCGGCACCTCAAGACTCACGATGCGCTGTTCGTGGCTGAGCCCAGGCTGACGGGATACATCAACCTAACGCGCTGGGCCAGAATGGGGGCCTTTGCCGGCTATCGTTTCGTCGGTGGCGTCAACATGCAGAATCTTTCAGCAGGCGACCTCTCGGGGCCCGTCGTAGGTGGCACCGTTCAATTCGGATGGTTCTGAGACTGCATCACCGAACACGCGCGGTATCCGAATTAATTGTCGTGACGCCACGCACACGGCGTGTCGCCCTACAAACTCGTGGGGCTTGCCTGAGTGAGTAGTACTGATTCATTCAAGGCGCCCCGACGCCGTGAGCGTCTGGCATCGCTCGCGGTGCGTCTCGAACGGCATTGTCCGCGCGACGAGGCTGTCACGGTTCACGTAGAGGTCGAGGAGCGAACCTTCAACCGCAATATTGCGCGCGAGCTCTCGACGCTCGCCGGGTCGATCGAGTGTCAGCGTGGAGGTGGCTGGTACCGCAAAGTGCCCAGTCTCGATAAGAAGCAATCCTGCACCTTCCGCGACTCGAACCTCGACGGCATGTCCGAGCGCGATGGATCGCCAGGCGTTGGCGGAGCCAAGCGCGACGGGACTGCGCACGAACGCTTGACGATCGACGTCCCCCCAGCGGCTGCGGCGCCGCGCGTCATATACAGCTTGCCCAAAGATACACGCGATATCAGTGCTTCGGGGCTGTCGGGGTAGGTCTGTTGCAATGACCGCAGCAGTGCTAAGCTCCAATGCTGGAGGTCTTTCGTCTATTGGTGGAGACATTGCCACGGGGGGTTCACCTTCGACGGGTGGGTCCACGAACACTAGTGCATCAACCTGCCCGTCGGGGATTCAGGCTTCGTGAACCTCGGCATCGGGTTCCGTTGCTGCTCCCCGTGACCCGGCACCATCCATTGGCGTTGGACCCGCCGGTTGCCGTAGCTCCGCCCGGCGACGAACGTCCGCCCGTTGCCGGCATGCATCCGCCGCGATCCGCGTTGCTTCGACCGGACTTTACTGATTGGCCAGACACCGTGCCAAGAATTCTAGATAACCCGTTTCATCCGCGCCGTCAAAGGACGAGAAGAGTAAGCCAACTTGCGCGGAGTGCTCACAAAGTTGTTTAGCAATCGTGAGGATATCCTCCATCCCCAACCCCAGAGCTTGAACCGAATCGAGTAGAACCCGAATAGGCAGATCCGTGGCCAGCGTCTCCATTCTGAGTTCGTTGAGCGACGACACGAGCCGCACGTAGTGGGTCTCGACGTTATCGCGCGTTGCCGGCAGTGGCGTTTCGTCCTCGTGCTGACACAAACTAACGAGAGAGACGGGCATGTTGAAAGTCGTCAATGCGGACACGCCGATCGGCACTCGAGTTTGCTGCAAAATTACTTCTATGGCTTCGTCGTTGGGAACGCCCGGATATTCACCGCCGATGATGAGCTTCGAAAGCGAGCGCAACGCCAAAGATTTGCCGATGTTGTGAAGCATCCCCGCAAGAAAGATCCCCTCGGACGCGTGTCGCTCTCTCTCAATCACCACAAATGAAACCGCAAAAGCTTCGGTCATAGCAGCATGAAAGAGCCGTTCCCACCACCCATGGAACAGCTCATGCTCCACACGAAGTTCGACATCGAACAGTGCTCGACACGCTACGCCAACCGCAACATTGGCGACACGCTTCAAGCCAAGCAGGGAAATAGCGGTTCGAATCGATTGAACGGGGTCGGCACGGCGATTTGCCGCCGAATTTGCCACCATAAGAACGGCGGCACAAATCGCGGGGTCACGCTCGATCAGGTGGGCGAGGCGCCCGATATCGACATCCGGGTGTTCGGCGAGATCGATCACTCGCGAGGCCATCGCGGGAAACGAGGTGGGCTCCAGCTGATGCCGCTCGAAGTGGCTCAGAACTTGCTTGACAAGTGCACCAAGTGACGAAGCATCGAGCGCGAGACGAGTTGCCCCCGACTGCCTACCCTTTCGTTTGGTGTTCGATGTTGCGTCAGCCATTGTCCACGATTCGCACCAGAAACGGCCACCGCCGGGACCGCTGTAGTGTCCGAACAAAAACCCTGAGTTTCTATGCGGTTTGCGTCGCGGCCGAAGAGCCATTCTTACGATTCACCCATAGTCGCAGCGCGTCAGCCACAAGCGGATGCTCCGAAGGCCATACCGACGACCGAAGAACCTAAGATGAAATTCTGCTTGCGCATCATCGAACACTTCCCTGGGCGGCATTGGTATTGTAGGACAATCCTCCCGCTCCAAACCAGGCGCCACCTGATGGGTGGAACGTTCCAAACGTGGCTTTGGCGAACTCAGGATGCCCCCGCAAGACCCGTCGAATGGCCAGATACTTATCGGCTGGATCTGATAGCCGGGGTCCGGATAGGCGCACAAAGACGCTTGCGCAGGAGGTTGTTGGCGCAACGAGGGGTTCGTCGGGTTCCGCTTCCTTCTTGCAGACGGGTTGGATGCGCGTTGGCCGAGGTTCATGCGCAACGGTTGAACCCAAGTGAAAGATGCCGTAGCGGCATTTGCCCGAAATGAGCGAACAGTCCGGGTGTTTCGCGAGGAGCCACACATCGTTGTGCCCCGTGAGTCCCAGGGCAACTGGCAGGTACGACTCTCGTGTCTCGTCGATGGTTGCTGCAAAGGGCACTGTCAGCAGTTGCTGTTCGCCGTTCGACGATTGTCGAATGACAATACCGCGGGCTGCTGCGAAACCCGCTGCCCAAAGCGAACCGTCAGGGCCCAATTCCAAGGATTCGATGCTAAACCCGGGCTGCAGCAAGCGAATCTTGCTCCAACTCGTGCGGTAACCCCGGCGAGCCACTGACGGGTTGGGGTTCCGGCACAGGCTTCGGCGGACCGGCCACGATTTCAAAATGGTGCTCATCTTTTGCCGGCTTTCCCTTGCACGGGTCCACTTTTGGCCTGCCACATCCGTCGTCGGGTCAAGGCACGCAATCTGCGCCACCGATGCACGGAACGAACTAGCGGTGTCCGGGGACGGCTCTTGCTCAACTGCGTCCGGCACATCCGCAGTTGTTGTAGGCGTCGGCACTTTGACGGGCGACAAGGTTGCCGATACGGGAATCTTCGACTGTGACGGAGTGCTTGCGGAAAGAGAATTTGCACTTTGGCACGCCACTAGAAGTGCAGTGATTTCGCAAACAGCCGTACGCCCGAGTAATTTCCTGCATGCGCCTCGCGCGCTCAGCAGCAGCGCCCGCCGAATGAGCCCGGTTGAGGAAACGCGAGCGTTTATCACCATTCCGATAGTCTCACGGCTCAAGGTAACAATGCCATGGTCTCGGCGACTTGCCGAAGCGTTGCTGCCGAACGGCCGACGCCCCCCAACTTTGCAACGAAACTCGCCACTCTTGCGCGGCAGGGATTGCGCATCCCAACCTCCATGCGGGGCTGATGTGATTTGTCCCAGCCAGTGCCCCGTCGCGGCATGCCACAAGAACGCGCCATGCAGGCCGTTACCGACAATGACTCGATCATCGAGGGCAAGGCCACCTAACCGTGGAAGTCGCATCCGAGGGTCCCGTAGTCGTTCCTTCGGCGGCTCTGCGCAAGGTCACACGAGCTTGCAAGCGCTAGAGCGATGTCCCGTGGGAACGGGCTTCGGTTCAGTGGGTGTAAGACAAAAAACAAACGCCGGCGGAGTCGACCAACTGCGCGTCGCGCATGGTAAAAGAGCTGTAATGCCCGCCTGCTCCCATTGTGTACCTGCCGGGGTTCAAGTTTCTGGCTTCGCGGTTTTCGCAATCTTCAGTTTGGTTGTCGGCTGCAAGGGGAAGTCTGCTCCGTCTGCCGCCACACCCACGCTTCGATCGGCAGGTGCTGCGAGCGTCCCCATATTCGTTGCCAATCCCTCCACCGCTGATGAGAAGACGCCGCGGCCTCGCTCGAAGGCGAGCCGGCTCGTTGTGGGAGACAACCGCGCCTGCGCTATCCTCGAGAACCGCACCGTAGCCTGCTGGGGACAAGACAATACGCTAGCCAGTTGGGGACGGGACGGCTCGTCGACGCCCCGTGTCGTGGCAGGCTTAACCGACGTTGTGGACGTCGCAATCTCCCAAGGTATCGTGGCGGTGCGCTCGGACGGCAGCGTACTTGTAGCTGCTGTGGATGGTCGTGGTCCGCCCCGCACACTCGAGCGGCTCACAGGCGTCACGCGTGTGAACGGAGACTTTTACTCGTTATGCGCGATCGCTGCCGAAGGTCGAGTGATCTGCTATTCGAACCCGCCTTACGAATGGCATAGGGGCAAGGAGGCCGCCGGTTTGGAGGTGCGTGGCGTGCGTGGAGCAACCGAGCTCGGCTTTGGCCGTGACTACGCTTGTGCGCTGGTCACCGGCGGTGAGGTAAAATGCTGGCGGATGACATCAGCGGTGTCGCCGTCGAAGGTCCTGTCGGCCTTCACTTTGCGCGGTGTGAAGGACGTTAGCAGCTTAGCCATGGGCAGCTCGGCCATCTGTGTGCGCCATACGGACGGCAGCGCAGCGTGCTCGAGCCTCAAATCCAGCAGCAAGAAGATTCACGACCTCGGCCAGGTCAACGCGCTTGCAATGGATCAGCGGGGCTACTACGGCGATGACGGCGTACCGGTCGTCTGTGCGGCGCACGGAAAGGCAATCTCGTGCCAACGATTCGAGGATTTTGGCTCGGATTCTTCTACCAAGCTCCCCAAAGCGGGTCCGGTTCCAGCGGGCGAACTCGGTCGTATCGTTGAGCTCGGGGTTAAAGGGGCCACCGCTTGTGCGCGCGACGAAAGCGGGCTCGTCGCATGCTGGGGTAGTAACGCGGGGGGAGCCCTGGCGCGCCCCGACTTGTGCCATGTGGATCGGCCCATGCGAGTCCCGGGCGTCCCCGAGGCTACCGAAGTAGCGCTGGGAGAGAAGTTCAGTTGTGCGCTCAGCGTAGCCGGCGAAGTCTGGTGCTGGGGAAAGAAGGGCAAGGGGGGTGACGCTCACTGCGGCGAGCCGCACATGGAACGGGTCGCGGGACTCGAACACATCCACCATATCTTTGCGGCCTGGGACTATTGCTGCGCTGAAACTGCTGGCGGCGAAGTCCACTGCTTTTCGGGCATCGAGGGGCCTGACCGTCAGCGGCGCCCCGTTCGTGTTCCCGTGTTCGAGGGGGCACGTTCGGTGGCGTTGCCGCAATCAGGTTGGGACTCGTGGGTTGCCGTAGCGAGCCACGATGGCGAGCTCTTGCTGGGCAAGACGCCGAACCCCAACACCCTAGAAGGCCTGTCTCTAGCACCCGTCCGCGGAGTGAGCGGCATCCGGCGCCTTGTGGGCGCCTACGAACTTGTGGCACTCGACGACGCGGGGCGAGTTTTCGTGGACAGCATCTACGCAGGCAAACTCAGCGAGAAGCGCGAGCGCGGTTCTCTCAACGGTGCCCTCGATGTGGCATACGCAACGGCACTGTTTGCGGGCGGGCAAATCCGAAGCTTCATGCAGTCTGGACCGGAAGATACGAGCGGTGTGATCCGCGAAAACAGCCCCATCGTTTCGTTACTCGAAGGCCCCGAGCCGTGCGGGCGCACGGCGTCCGGCAATGTCATGTGCTTCATAGGAAGCAAAGACGAGGTGCTGCTCGAGGGCATGAAGAGCTCGGCGGGTAGCAAACACGGGCATCTGTGTGGAGTTGACGCACAAGGTCGCGTCTTTTGCCGTGGTCATAACGATACCGGACAGTGCGGCGTCAGCGTCGGGATCGACGCCTCCGAGGTTCCGCTCACCGTGCCATTACCGTGAGCATTCAACGAAACTCGTACGCAAAGCTAAACAGACCTCGCTGCGGCGTATCTTTATCGAATGAACTAGTCAAGAGAGCCGAAATGTCGAATTGTTCCTCGTTGCCTGCTAGGATTCCTAGCCGTAGGCCCCCCTCGCGAACTACGTGGTTCTGAATCGATGTGGTCGGTGCGAGCCACTGAACGAATTCATTCGAGTACCAGCGATAGCCTACGAGCAACGCAGGTCCGACGTAGAAACGCTCGAAGGGCCCGAAGTAGGCTGAGACGCTCCCTTCGGCCTCGGATAGCGTGAGCTGTTTCGAGTTGCCGGACTCGTCCGTGACGATTCTCAGGCCCAAAGTACCGATGAGCTGCGCGTGGATTCCGACGAGCTCAGTCAATTGTTTGCGGAGCCCGACGTGGGCCACGAACATTCCGGCTGTCTTTAGGCTATTATCCATGCTGACGCCGCCCGTACCAAGACCGATCGCGTATCGCGGCCAATACCGGGCACGGCGACGTCGCTTGATGCTGCGGATCGCGTCGCGCTCGTGTTCTGCCGCCTTGGCGATTTCCAGCGCTATGTTGCGAGGAGTCACCACCTGAACACAGATGCCATCGACGCCGCATACGCTCCCGGCTGGGCAGGCTTCTTGGCACAACGCCGCGCAATCGCCCCATTGGCACACAGGGACAGTCAAGAATATCGGTGCCGGCGCAGCTCCAGCTACCGGCGCGGGTGCAGCTGCCGGTGCGCGTGCAGACGCAGGTACTTGATCAGATGCTGGCGTTGGTGCGGGCGCAGGATCTGATGCCGGCACGAATGTCGGCGCGGGTGCGGGTGCCGGCTGTCCCAAGGCTAATCGAGTGACAGTTATTGCCAACGCGACGTTGCTCCAATGCCCGGCAAGCCTGCGCATCAGAAATGCCCCGAGAGTCCTAAGAATGCGCCGTCATGGTTCGGAACCACGGCAATTTTGATGGCAGTCGGATCGTCATGCAGTCTGGGGTGGCGATTGTGCGCCCAAGTGACCCAGCCGATTGGCGTCATGACGGCACCCGCAACGAATGCAGCCAAGCCACCGAGAAACAGCCCTGATCCGGAGTTGTCCTGGTTCTGGCATTCAGCCATGAGGCACGCATGCTGCATTCCCTCTCCCATAAGCACCACGGCGGCCACGACAGAGGCCGTTCCCAGGATCCCAAACACCAAGCCAGTAGATGCAGTGTCTGGGTCGGCGTCTTTGATTTCGATGCCCCCCGGTCCTTGCACTGAGAACTTGAACTCATGTTCCGCGCCAGACTGATCGTAGAAGAGCGCTTTGTAGTCGCCGCTCGGTAGGCTGAGCCAACAACCGCCAACACAGCGCGCGATCGCTTCGTCGTGACTCGAGCGGACTTCGATGCGACGCTCCGCCGTGCGCGAGCGAACCCTGAACGCGTAGAGCTTCAGCGGCTCCACGTAGACAGGACTAGCCGAAGCGGCACCGACCGGAACACCGGGCGCGACAGCGACTTTGGATTCACTTTCACCCGCGGGCGCGCCTTCGCGGGTCGGCTCATCTTCACGAGCGGCACTGTTGCCGTTTTGCGACACACTGGGCGGCTGAGTCGCAGCCTCTTGTGCCGGCGCGGAAACAGCGAAGAACTGCAGGGCGGAACCCAGGCACAATACCGGGAGCTTTCTCGTCAGGGGAGCCATGGGGGTCGCCTGAGCAATGAGCGTGCCGCCGAGCACGAGGCTGTCCGCGCATCAGGGTCGGCCCTGTGGCATGTACTTTGCTCAACATCCGGGATTGAGGTTGCACTTAGCTACGCCGACATGGCCCACAACGGGCCGCATCTCAAACCCCAGCATGACGACGACGACTCAACAGGCGGTACGTAACGACCTGAACAACTTCGGTTCCTGCACCGCACCGACCTCCTGTGCGATTAACGGCATCACTTATTCGAACGGTACACTGCGCACAGCGACGCTTGAGCCCTGCATAAGGCCCGTAGCTACTTAGACCGTTGGCCTGCATGAAGCCACCGGTGAGCTTGCCACGCCAGGATCATCGTTGCCAGTGTCAATAGTGCCGATGCCGGTGCGGCAAGGCTGGTGGCAACGATAATCCAAACTACCAAGAATGCGGCGAGCAAGGCAGCTACTCGCGTTGAGACCGACGGGACGTGCTGGTCGCTCAGCGCGCGCAGCCGAAATATCCCGAGCAAGGCAATCAACGTGGAAAGACTGAGCATGATCCCCACGTAGGTCAGTAGTGCCTCGAAACTCGACGTTAGAACGAGAACGGATGCAAGGCCCGACAGCACCAAAGTGGAGCGGATCGGTGGGGCAGCCGCACTTTTCGGAGTGAAGATGCGGAGTCGAGCGGAGTCGAGGCTCATCGCCGAAAGCACGCGAGCGCCCGAAAATGTGAGCGCGCTGACACAGCTTGCAAGTCCCACACAGACCAAGAAGGTCAATGCCAAAGCCGCCTTTTGTCCGAATAGATGTCGAGCGGCAACCGCTCCGATGTCGAGTGCGCCGGACAATTCACCAAGCGGCGCGGATGCCAGGTAGACAACGTTGACCAAAACGTAAAGAAGCGTGACCAGGGCCGTTGCTCCGACCAATGCACGCGGCAAAGTGCGTTCGGGATTCCTGATTTCACCTGCCACGTAGACCGCGGCATTCCATCCGCTGTATGCGAAAGTGACATATACGAGCGCGTGGGCGAATTGGAGCGAGTACCAGCGTGTTCCGAGATGTGGCGGCGCAAAAGTGCGTCCAATGTGTCCAACGACCAGTCCACAAATTACAAGTACTGTCATCAGGGCGATTTGAAGCGCTGTCGCGCCAACCTGAAGTTTGCCGCTGAAGGAAGCGCCGCGTAGATGAACAGCGGTCATCACACCGATCAGCCCAACCGCTAGCAACTCGCGCGGCACCTGCGGAAAATAGCGACCGGAGTAGGTGGCGAATGCAACCGCGGACGCCGCCAATGGAGCCGAGAACCCTGCCACAATCGACACCCAACCAGCGACGAATCCGACTGTGGGGTGATACAGACGACCGAGCAGCTGGTACTCGCCTCCGTTGAACGGCAACGCAGTCGCCAACCGGCCATAGGCGAGGGCACCGCAGCACGCCACGAGGCCACCTAACACCCACGCCAGAAGCACCAGCCTCGCCGAACCCAAGTCGCGGATCAAAAGGCCCGTAGTCGTGTAGATACCCGTACCAATCATGCTCGACACGACCAAAGCAGCGCCGCTCGCCAAACCGAGACGTCGGACTACAGGAGCGTCACTTCGCACCGGTCACCGCGTAGGGTAGTAGCTCTTTGGGCAATCGTTGCGGGTAAAGCGGGCATTGTGGCGCGTCTCCTGCATGTGTGTTCCAGAGCAGTATAGTCTGCCCGCGGAGCGCCGGCCCGTCCGTGACGAGTGCCGCCAATGTTTTGGCCGTATACGTGAGGTCCAATTGCAGGTTCTCCCGCTGCTGGGCAAGAAGCATCGACTTTTTTCCTTCACTGGTTGGGATTGCGTAACCTGCTCCAAGATGGCGACCATCGATGGTGAAGGTAGTTTCGTCGAACGGCAATTCGGGAAACGTCGAGTCGCGTGCGCGCAACCATTGCTGCGTAGCATCGTAAAGCTGCCGGAACTTGCGCGACGAGGAAGTGCCGGGGTTGGAGGTGCGCACTGCAACTAAGCGAGACTTGAGCCGTGTCAATCTAAGCCCCAGAAGCAGCCCCACGGCGCAACCCATCGTGCCGAGCGGCACGTAGATTCGAGCAGGCTCGGGCAGTATGCCTTGTTCGACTTGATGCTCGAGTTCGAGAGCAGCATCGATATACCCGACGTTGCCCACCGGTGAGGATCCGCCAAGTGGTATCGAATGAGTCACGCCCGGATAACGCGCCAGCGCCTGTTGCCACATTTGCGTCAAATCGCGCGCAGTCGGAACATAGTGGATAACCTGAGCATAGTGGGCGCTCGCGGTGAGCACACGCCGAGCTTCCTCACTCGGGGGTTCGGGCATCAGCAGCAGCTCGACGAAAAAACCGTGCTGGCTGCCGTAAATCGCGGTGGCGAGCGCATGGTGGGAACCGACACTGCCACCGGTGACAAGACGGCTGCACCCCATTGCCCGCGCTTCACCGAGAAGGTACTCGAGCTTACAGACCTTGCTGCCCGCGTACGTGTCACACGCAAGGTCATCGCGTTTGACGTAGAGTTGTCCAAGTTCCAGTTGCTCGGCGAGCCGCCTGGCGTGCGTGATTGGAATCGGCCTTTTTATCAAAGACAAGCGCGGTAAGACCGTTGCGAGCTTCGGGAAGCGCGCGAGCAGTGACCCGTCGGTCCCCCGTGCGCTTGGAAGAAGCGGCTCTGCTGCGAGCAGCAGGCTCGAACCTAGGAACTGTCGGCGATCCACGAAATTATCCTACCTAAGGCGCAATTGGGTTCCGATAGCCTTGGACGGCTGACCCGGCGATTCGATTCACCCTATTGCGAGAACATGCATTGTACAAACATCAAAAGACTCTCGAGCCTGAATCGCGCTAGTATAACGCACATGCTTTGCTCGAGAAACGGTTGGTTTCTGGCGGGCTGCCTTGCCGTTGCAGCGCAGACGGCAGGCTGCCGCAAGCCGGCACCGAAACAAAACCCGGTGCCTGCCGCCACCCCAACCGCAAGCTCACCGACAACGATATCGTCCGAGCTTGCTCTGGCGTCCGCGCAGGGCCAGCTCACGGCATTGAGGCGACTTTTTGCGCTGTCCACTGAAGGAGAGGCCTTCATCAGTGACAATGTCGTCAGCAACGAGACCAGCCTCCTGCAACCCGCCCAGGCATTGGCCGCGCTGCGCGGAGGCGTCTATATCGGAGTTGGACCAGAGCAGAACTACACGTACATAGCGCTGAGCCGGCCCGAGTTGGCGGTTATCGTCGATCTACGGCGCGACAACGCGCTGTTGCATTTGCTGTACAAGGCACTGTTCGATGTTGCGGCCTCGCGGCTCGAGTTCCTTTGTCTATTGTTGGGTCGCCCCTACAATCCAGCATTCGAGCCCGAAACCGACTCCCATGCCAAAGCCCTGATCGCTGCGGCCCAAGGCATTGCCCCAAGTCGCGATTGGTTCGATCGACAACATGCCCGATTGATTGACCGAGTTAACAGCTATGGCTTAGGACTATCCGAGTCCGATATTGCGCGGGTTGGAAGGATACACGAGCTGTTCTTCGAGCGCCAACTCGAATTGCGGTTCGAATTGCACAAAGCCAATGGTCGAAAGTATCCTTCGTTGCAACGCCTGTTGACGCTGCGATCTCGCACCGGCGTCGGAACCTTCTTGGACGATCGCGAATCCTTCCAATTCGTCCAACAACTTCATCGACAGCACCGCATCGTGCCGCTCGTCGGCGATGTTTCCGCACCGCAGCCTCTGGGCGCGGTAGCTGACGAGCTGCGCCGACGAAAACTTGAACTTAGCGCGCTTTATATCTCGAACGTCGAACAGTACCTGATTGGGCAACCAAGCTTTCGCGGCTGGCTCGATAACCTGCACCAATTGCCCCACGACCATGGGAGCATCTTGCTGCGCTGCTATCTCGATCAAGGACGCCCCCACCCCCTCCAACAACCCGGGCAACGCTCGGTCAGCATTGCCCAGCGCCTGACCCCATTCCTTGACTCCGCGACGAAGCGACTCAACCGGAGCTACTTCGATATCGTTACTGATGATACGCTCCTCGCGGAGCCCCCTTAGGCAATCCGATGCCAACGATTCGACTTCAGCTTGCGCTTGGCGACAGTTTCAATTGTCGCTCTGCTTCGGCCAGTGCCTGCTTTATGGCATGACGGCACGCATAGCCACGTGACGTCATTTCGTCGCCCTGCGGGCACGCCGGCGCCGCCAACAACAAGCAAGCCGCACGTATGCTTGCGCTGGTTTATTCGTTTTTGAGGACAAACCTTTTTCCCTCATAACCATCTTCACACAGGCGCGGGGAACGCCGCGGCTTGCGCATGACGAATATATCAATGAGCACCGGGGTCACCGGGTCGAGAGGCAATATGTATTGAATTGGCGTAAGCGCCCCTATGGGTCAGAGCGCGCTCGTGAACGTACTGTGCATGTAGCCTAACGAGGATCAGTGAGGGTCAAGCTTGACGAGAATTTAGGGACTCGCGAGGCCGAGCATTTAACTGTTGCTGGGTTGGACGTCGCGACCGTAGTTGGAGAGGACTCATGTTCGGTGGCAGACGCAACCCGTCGGAAAGCTCGTACGTCGAACGCCCAGGCTTTCTTTCTAGTTACTGTCCTTGTTGTTTACGACGATTCGAAACCGGCAACCGCCCATCGCGAATTATCCACTGATTCAAATCATTCACTGGGTACATCGGAGCCCCGCCGGGGACGAAGGCCTGCCTTGCCACCCATTGCCTTACACCGTATTTGGTGCGATCATTCTAGCCTTGAGTTTTTGGGGTAGGTCTTCGCGGCTCAAGCCCCATCCGCTATGCCGACGTGAGTTGAATACGATGCCTAGACTCCTTCTTGCGGACTTTGCCTGGCCTGGGCTCCTATTTACGTTTGGATATTGGTCTTGGTGGGTCGTCCCAGTGGGTCTCCTTATTGAACTGTTTGTTGTGGTCCGAGTTCTTCAACTACCCATTCGTCGAGCGTTTTTTGCGAACCTATCTATGAATGCTGCTTCGGCCAGTCTAGGCATGATAGTCATTGCTACCGCGGACTTTGGTTGGCAATTCTCCATTGGTGAGTGGCTTTTCGCCTATTCCACACGCGCGCAACCATCCACAGTGTCGTTCCCCCACTCAATAGCGTTACGAGCAACCACACCACCAAAATTAACCGTGCACCCATTTTGCTGATGCTCTGATGGTACCACAAGGAATTTTTGCAAAACGTGTAGAGTCTGCTGCGGCACGGTCGAGCGGCGTTCCGACAGTGTAAGCGTGCGGCATAACTCACGTTTGCAGCGCTCGGCCAAGTTTTGGCTGGGTTCATGCTGGCGCCAGCCGTGGCTATACATCCATTTTGCGGCTGGCGCCCGTTGTGGCAATTTGACGCCTCCTTCTGGATAGGTCTCCAAAATTATTGGGACTGAATGAATCAGTGAATCTTGGATTTAGCTTTTCAGTCGGGCATTCTGAAGGCGTGAGTCGATGCCTCCGTTGGGCAGACTTGACTACTATAGAGGGTGGCGCTGCAACGTGGCACCGCGACGAGCCCCACCGCGAACAACTACCTCTTCCCCTCAACCAACCGTACCAAGGTTCCAGTTATACGATTGATCAAAGCCAAAAACTCCGAGTCCAGAGTGCGCACATATCCAAACGCGCGAGCCACCTCCAAACATGAGTAACTCTCCCGCATGGAACCGAGCGCGGTATGATAACGAACAGTCCGCAATTCGCCGCGCGAATACATCCCCTCCCCAAGATTCAAGGCTACGCTGCTAGACGCGCGCCGCAGCTGACGCCCCAAGTCCCGATCCCGCCGCTCAATCTGGGCGAGTAACGGACGCAACGCGGCGATGAATTCAAGAACAACTGGGTAAATCTTGAGCATTGGGTACCTCCTCAAAAAACACCCCACCCACAGCCGGCGCGCGCAGGGCGTGTCAAGGAGGCGAAGCCCCGCGAAGCGGCAAGCTGGCAAAGCCAGCGCAGTCCTTGATACGCCCGAGCACGACGGTAAAATCAAAAAGCCAAGGAGAGGCAACTCTAACTGGGGTCAGTGTGGAGTGTGCAGCGCGCAGGGTCAAAGCGGTGTGGTTTGGGGTTTGGGTGGTGTGGATCAAGGCAACGCGCAACCACCCATCCCACAACCCAAATCCCACGCCGCTCCCACAACACAAAACCCACCCCACAAACCACTTGCCACTGCACCCTGCACTCTGACCACAATTACTAGCTGGGGCGCACAGCCACCAAAACGGGTGCCGCGAAACATTTTTAGTCGCCGAAGATCAGGATTGAGATGCGATTTCGCAAGAACATCGAGGGACTGGTGTCAAAATTGGGCTGGAGTCGAGAATGTTGTCGCAACCATCAGTGCACGTCGGCGCAGTCAAGGAGATCGCATGTGTGGTGCTTTGCATGTCTCATGCAACAATCGCGTGCAGCGGAGACATGTCGAGTGCCAGTGATTCGTCCGGTGGAACGCAGTCGGTGACTGGAGGCGCCTCCAACGGCGGAGCCAAGGCAACTGGCGGTCGCATATCTGCAGGAGGAACGTCGGCGAGCAGTAGCACAATGGCGGTTGGCGGAGCGGCGGCGGGCGCGACTTCGACTGGCAGCTGCGGCAACGTCAATTGCGCACACGGGACCCAATATTGCCATGCCGTAATCGGAGGTTATGTCGGCAATCCCGGAACCTACACGTGCATACCGCTGCCAGCTGGTTGCGGTTCGAACCCGAATTGCGCGTGTCTCTCGGGTGACAGTTGCGGCTACAATTGCATGCAGTCCGCCAACGGCGATTTGTTCACGACATGCTTGGTTCCGTGACTTGTCGACATGCGCGAGCTCGTTCGAACCTTTCGGTCTGGGATCCTTACTTACCGAATCACTCCCCCCAAGCAATCGTATTCGAGTGAAAGACTCGCCGATGTCGCCACCGCTCAAACTGAACGGATCCGTCAACTTCCAGTCGATGCCCTTGTCGTTTATGACATTCAGGATGAGTCCATGCGGACTGAAGCACCGCGCCCTTTTCCGTACCTCGCCTGCGTTAACTCTACGAGATACGCCTTGGATGCTCTCGCGCAATTAGATATCCCCAAGGTCGTATACCGTTGTGTGGCGCCTCTTTCGAAGCAAGAACTATCCGCAAGCTTCGGGCGGCTCAATGCGTCTTCGTGTCTCTCCGTATTAGTGGGGGCTGCCTCGCGCCGCCAAGCCGCTTCGATGAAACTGACTGAAGCATGCGCACTCGCAAAAAGCGAGTACCCCGGCCTGCCTATCGGAGGGGTAATCATCGCCGAGCGTCACGAGCAGTCTCACGCCGAAGATCAACGGGCTATGACAAAGATCGATGCGGGTTGCACCTTTTTCATTAGCCAAGCCGTGTATTCGGTTGACGCTACCAAGAATCTGCTAAGTGACCTTTTTTACCTTTGCGAGGCACAGCAGCGCCGCATGCCACCCGTTCTGATCACGCTCAGCCCATGCGGCTCCCTGCGGACACTCGACTTCATGCGATGGTTGGGTGTTTCGGTTCCTCGTTGGCTTGAGAACGACTTGCGTCGTTCGAAAGACATTCTGCAGGCCTCACTGAATATTTGCACGGAAGTGTCAGCGGACTTATGCGATTTCGCGGCATCTCGTGGTATCCCTCTGGGGTGTAATGTCGAAAGTGTATCGTTGTCAAAAGTGGAAATCGAAGCCTCGGTGGAACTCGTCCATAGGGTTGCTCGTCAACTTGGCCGAAGCATATAGTGGCCGTTCTCTCCCATTTGCGGGGCCACTCTCCGCGCTGACCCCGACGATGATGTTCAATCGCCTGAGCGCGCCGGGAAAAACAAAAGACACGAATCGTATGACGCGTTTCAACCGGTAATTCGCGCCACCTGGCCGACAATGACGAAAAGGTAGATCGCTTCCGTGACCCCCGGCATTACTCTCGCGTCACTACTCCAAAAAGGTGTCTCGAATCACTCGCCGTTTGGGTCAAGAGCAGCGCGGCGGGCGCGCAACTGTCCGCCAAGGGGTTCGGCGGCACCGACAAGACATCCGCAATCGCCAGTTCCACGGCTTGGACCAATTTGTCCATCACGGGCATTGCAGTCAGCAATGGCCAATGCGACGTCAGCGTGACGAGCTCAGGGCAGACCGTGACGGTGGATGACTTTACGTTGATCAAGAACTGAATGTCGTCGCAACGTGATCTTATTAATGTCGTGACGGCACGGAATCACCGATTCTAATTGGTGCTTGCGCATCCGGCTGATCCTCTTTTTTGGCCGCCTTCTGCGAGACCGCGTCGTCGTTTCCTTTGATTTTCGCCGCCGCCTTTTGGAGCCCTTTGCCGGTTGCATCCAGCGCATTCTTTGTGTCCTGTTTCACACCTTCAGCAGTGTGACAGCCACTGGTTAGCGTGGTGAACGCAGCCAACGTTAGCCCTCCTACGATTCGCCGGACCGAGCTATTCGTGATCGACATGACGGCACGGAATACCATCAATTGGAGCGCGCGCACGAGGTTTATTCCCAGCAGGGCGATACGCTGCACCTCGATGAAGCCCGCCCCGCGGCTTTCCGTGCCGCAGCACCCAGCCCCTGATGCAGATCACGCTCGCGGCTTCAGTCAGTATGTCGTAATGGCGGGTCGATCTCGAGTCGAAAGTCTTGATCGGCTGCATACGAGTATAGTCTCAGCGACGGCGAATAGGTCTTCATATGCACCGTACGCCCGTCGGGGTGAATCTCGAAGAAGCGCAGGTACCCTAGCCCCCCTTGGTCGAGCATTTGGTAATTTACCAGGACTTGATGCACGGCGTTGCCGGCATTGCCGCGGCTGGTCAGGCGCCCTGTGCCTTGGCCGAGGACGTGACCACTGACGACCATGAAGATACCGGGGTGGCGCCGAACGAGATCGTTCCAAAGCTGCTCGCCATCGTGGTTGCCATCCTCCGCGAACGCTCCCTCGGCTGTATGGTAGTCTAATGGGCTCCACTGCTGATCGGGACGAGTGGCACGATCGTATCGCGTGCTGTCATCATACGTATAGGCATGTGTGGCAACGATGACCCGATGATCCTTGAAGCGTGTGAGCACCTGGTTTGCCCATTCGACGGTGATACGCCGTGGGCTCCATTCGAGCATGAGCACGCCTAGACGATATCGACCCGCATTCAACGAATAAAACGCGTTTTCGATGTGACCCGGTGTCATGACTGCGCGAAGCGCTCCGTTCGACTGCGCCCATTTCTCGTCGAAATAGTTCGAAAGTAGGCTTTCGCGGCTGTCGGTGGTGCCATCATTGCCAAGGTCGTGATTGCCCGTGGTCAGCAATAGCGGAAACCCTTGGGTAATGGGTGCCAATGCGTCGCGAAAGAATGCCCATTCCTCCGGGGTATTTCTGTCCGTGAGATCTCCCAATGTGATGGCCGTCAGGATTTGCCTTTGTGCGCGCTGCTCGGCGATCCAATTGCCCTGGTTTCGCAGATGCGGGTAACGACAATGGGCGTAGTATTGCGTATCCGGCAAGAGCACGAAAGTGATGGCATCAGGAGGTGCGGGCTCGAGCTCTCGATCGAGCGTCGCCGTGAGCGACTTTGGCCACTCCGGGTGCCAAAGCTCAACCGGAAGCCCGCACGGCGGCGGGCCTGCATCGGTCGATGACGATTCGGCAGAAGATTTCACATGGGTCGTCTTCGCGCAATCGAGACTAGAGGCTTCGCGCTGCCCATATCCGGCGTGATTGCAGGACTCAATGCCGAGCAGGCAGATCGAAGCGATCGCCAGTGCTATCGGGGATTGTCGGTGCGATTGCCGCAACTTCATGGCCGTCAGATCCCTAGCTGAGGGATGAAACGGGCGCCAGTCTAGTGAGTCACTTTACTCGAAGCTTCATCACCGTGCCGGTACTCGCTACTGAACCCAATCGCTAGACGCTGTATCGGAAAGCCAAGTTTTGGTCACATTTCCGAAATCCGTCAGAGTGGTAAGCGCTGACCTCGAGTCAATCTTCAATATTCCTGTGCGGAGGAAGACTTCTATTCCTTTGACTCAATCGCGTGTTAAATTTCAAGTGCAGGATTGGGTTGCCGATCCCACGACGAGTCGAATCTTCGAAGTGGCAAGACGAATGAACTGATAGTTCTCTGCTGCCCCCATGAGTGTGCAGGAATTGCTTGGCCGTCGGATTATCCCGGCATCAAGACCTGTGACTGCCCATAAACAGAAACGGGTTCATTGCGGGCCTTTGGGTTGAGCTAGCACCCAGTCGCAGCGCTCGGCGTTCATCAAGGGGGAGAGCAGTGGATCGACGAGCAGCTCGACCGGGGCAACCTGAGCGTGACCAACAGGCAACCAGCGCACCACCGTCTGTTCGATGATGGCCCAGGCCGCGGAAGGATTTTGCCGGAACGAATGCCAGCGGGCGACTTTTAGCGCGTCGTCGAACTGCAGCCCGTCGCCCACCTCGTTCCACAGTCGATGGATCTCCGGCTCGATATTGTACATTGTCGCCAGGGCGAAGCAGTGTCGTCCCAGGTCCTTGGTTTTGCCGGCGAAGCGTTTGCTCGTGGTTGCGGTGGCGACTGCTCCCTCGTAAGCCTTGGTCTCCTCGGGCGTCGGCTCAGCAACTCGCTGCGAGGGACGCACCAAGTCCTTGAGGAGCGACGCCTGTGTTTGCGATGTGTACTTGGCGGGGATCTTCGCGGCAGCCCGTTCGATAATCTCCGGCGTGCCAAGCTCGCGAGCTGCACGTCGGAAGAGCCGGGTCAGGTCCGTGAACACATTGCCGGCGTATTCCACCGACGGATCGACGAAATACACTTCCGCTCGCGACACGAAATCCGCCCATTTCCCCTGGAAGGCGAGGATCTCAGAGAGCGATGCGCATGCAGCGCCCTCGCCCGCATTGGCGAGCTCCTCTAGTACGGGGATGGCTTCGTCGAGATGCCCGCGCCGAGCCGCGTGCGCCGCCTGCTTGGCATTCTTGATCTTGGATTGACGCTTCGGCTTCTCCAGTGGCAGTGGCGTCCAGCGTTTGACGACTCGCGGATCCGCCCGGGGACTGGGCCAGAGCGCAATCGTGATCTTCTCCCTCTTCGCGAGCCCCGAGTGCGAAACCCGAACTCGGTACCAACCCGCAACCACGGCAATGCGCTTGGCGTCTGGCAGATAGTCAGTGCATCCAAGAGCGACCAGTTGACCCGATTTGATCTCGATACTTCCCTCGGTGACGTGATCGGCATCACTCCCTGTCGTTGGCTCGGACGCATGGATTGCGACGATAACGGACAGCGTGTCGGCCTCTTGGGTGCCGATGCCCAGACCTCCCTCGGCAACCGCCAGCTTGTCCTCCGTAGCCTGGACGGTCCATGCCTCCGCGAGGTCGGGATTCATTCCATCGTCGAACAGGTGGATCTGGTGATAGTCGGCAAACAGGTCGAGGCGCACGGGTTTGGTAGGTTTCGAGACATTGGCCATGTCCAATCCTACCTCAGTGAGCCTCGTGTTGGTCCCCTTATTACTTTGGGAGTGCAATATGATATGTAAGTGCTTTGCCAGAGCAGCCAAAGCATTGTTGCGCAATTCGGTCGACATCTCGCGAGCACGAAACCTAGTGCGGAAAGAGTCGTCCTACACCCGTTGCCTCGCAAGCAGTAGACGAACCTGCAGCGTCCTGGCAATGAGAGAAGCGAAGGCTTGCGTCCGGCCTGTGCAAGCGCTCTCGCGAACATCCCGCAAGCAGGTTGCTATAGACGCCGATGACGGCCAAACATGCAGGTTTCAGTCCAACACATGCTCTCAAGGGTACCACTCTGAACGAGTATCACCGATGTCCAATGTTCGCACGAGTCTCTTCGCGGAGAACCGAACCGCGGCTTCGCGACACGCGCCGTTATCCACCAATTTCTGACCAACATTTGCGTCATCGCCCAACGGGGCTAAAGTGGCGGCCACCGGGGCGACGAGTAACGGATCATTCGAGCGTATCTTGCCAGATACTATAGAGTGACTCCGGTTGGTTCGTCATGATGCCATCGACCGAGTAGTAGAGCAGTTCGGCTAGCTGCATGTCGCGATCGAAGGTCCAAACGGTGACACTATCGATTTGACCGGCCTCGCGCGCGTCGACATTATGCGCGACATCACGTTTGAAATCCGACCACGCGACGCTGGGCACGAGGCCCGCGCTGATGTCGCGAAGATGCGCCTCGAGCGTACCCTGGAGTGCGCCGAGGCCTTCGGTGTCCAGGACCACGCGCATGTCGTCTATTCCGAGCGCCATCCGCTCCGCTTCGTACGTATCCACAATGCTGCGATGCACGCTGAGCATGTAGAAGCGCACGTGCGCAAGAGCAGTGTCGGCGGCCTTCGCGGAGTGGATCATGTCGAAGAGTGCCTTGGCCTCGGCCGTCTGTGTCTCGGTCAACTTGGTGTCGATGTAGACAGCCTTGAGTTCGGACTCATCGCGTGCAAAGTCCAGTGCCTCAGCCACCGTGGGGATTTGGTAAATTTCGGCGCGGGTGCCGTCAATGCTACCATAACCGTAGTTCTGACGAAGCTCCGCGAGCGTAAGTTGATCGACCGGGCGTCGCATGTCGGAGCCAATTGGGGGTACCAGAGGAATATACGCAAGCCCTTCCGCGCCACTCTGACGCGCAACTGCCTCGATGCTGTCGGGATCGCGGTCATGCCAAATTACGAAGATGCCGTCACTCGTGATGCATACATCAGTCTCTATCGCGTTGGCGCCGACTGCGGTTGCGACTTTGAATGAGGGAATAGTATTTTCGGCGGCCACATTCGGCGCACCTCGGTGTCCTATCACAAGGAAGTTGGGGTTAGGTCGGCCAAGGCCGCGCGGGTCGCAAGCAGCCAGTGCAATCAATACCCCCATGCGTAGCGCGAACGCATTCCATTTCATGGGTGCCTCCGATCGCTCGAGCCATCCCAGATGGGAAAGGTTGCGGTCCCGGTGATTGTCACTGCGGGCAGCCCACCAAACCCGCCAATGACTTCAAGACCTAGCCAGCGATATTCGACGCCAACACCCAACTCGTACCCCGACTCGAGCCCCCAGCAGGCGTGTACATCATAGCGATTGCACCACGTGGCAAAGGGGCCCACGGGAACGTAGTAAATCAGTGAAGTGCCAACAGCGGGATAGAAACCAAGCGCCCCTTTTCCCCCGATCCACCACTCATACAACAAACGTAAGCTCGGGCGAAACGTCATGTAGTTACCTCCTAGACCGATTTGCCCGACCGGCTCGAGTGCAAGACCGCCCAAGCAAGGCAAGTTGATCCGCACGTGGCCTCCGAGTGCCCATTGGTCGCCATTGAGCGTTCCGCCCAGGCGCGGCCCGCCACTGAACGAGACGCATTGGGGCGTTGGATTCGAACAAACCTGCGGCTCTTTACCTTGATTAGGCAAGGCCGCTGCTGTCGCCGATATTGCGAGAAGAATGCCAAGCATCGTGCGGTTAATCACATATCCGTTTGCCGACTCAATTACAATACTTGCCTGACTTTTGAANNGCGTATAGAGCAGGGTTATCTTGCTGGAACGCATCATAGTAAGTGGCAATACCCGAAAAACCTCCGACGAAACACGTGAGGATGCCAAGCGTCAATAGGACGAACCGAACGCCGAATCGACCGAATATTTGGGCGAGCCTGCTTGATTGCCGGAATAACCAAAGGCCTGCGAATATCGAGAGCAGAAGTTGATGATGCCGCACAGTGCCGCATAAAGGCCCCAAAACAGGAAGCATTGCCCAGCCGCTAGACAGGCTTCATAGACGTGCGGACGGGCAACGATGAAGGGCGTCGGGCTTGCGAGGCCAAATATGAGAATCGACAACCCGACGAACCAAGCCGGCATTTTCGTACGCACATAGTGCGACAAGCGCAATAATATTGCTGCACCAGCATACAGGCGGCCTAACATGAATAATAACGTCGGCCACTGGTCGATTATCGTGCCGTGATATCGCGCGATGCCCTTGAATAGCAGCAGAAGCAATGCTGGAACTGGCCCCCAATATAGGTAGTATCTACCTTTATATAGAGATGCGTCCCAAAGCCAAAGACTGAAATTGGATGAGTCGAAGGGGTTGGGTTTCGCCAACAGTGCGGCAGAGGGAGTCGCCTGAATATAGAGGTGACCATGCCGAAATCCCTCGCACATTTGGTTGTAGTAATTGGAGGAGACAGTCGTATTGCTGTAGGTCCCCGCGGTCGCAAGAAAGACGTAGTAGAAGGTCAAGCATCCAAGTATTGGCAATACGACCAACCACATCCTCAGCCTGGGCGACACGATTGCGTCCAGTGTTGCGCGCGCCGCCCGCCGTGATGGTCCTTGAATGTTTCGCCTCACTCTAGCCCTTGCCCGTCGCTATACACCAACTATCAGCGGCAATCCTTCCACAAGTGGGCAATAGCCTTGGTTTCTGGCACCGTCAATCGAGTGTAATCATCGCCGCGCGAAACAATTGGAGAATATGAAATGTGAGCCTACCGTGCTAAAGGGTTCTGCGGTGCGCAGGTTCCTTCAATTTGCCATCCTGAATGTCTTGCTTTGGGCATGTTTGCCCAGCCTCGCGGCCTCCCCGTCACCCATAACTCTAGCGTACGATGCCCCCTGGGAGTGTCCGGATCGGCAATATTTCTGGCAGCAGATTGGGTCGCGGTCCAAGTGGCTGGCCCAGGTGAAACCAGCCGCTGCGGCAATTGTCGTCGGGGCTCGAATTGACCGTCTTGACTCACATTACTCTGGCCACCTTAGGTTAATCGATCAAGAGGGAACCATTATCGAGCGCGATATTGGAGGACCCAACTGTGTTGATGTGACTAGCGCTCTCGCCCTGATATCCGCCGTGGCTATCGATGCATCGCTAGGCCCAAGACGAAGCGACTTGGACGTGCCGTCACGACATAGAAAATCAGAAAGGTGGTCGGTGGGTGCGGTAGGGGGCATTCACACGGCCATACAACCCGATAAAGTGGCTCCGACACTGGGTCTGTCACTGAGTTTGCATGAACGCAGTCACTCGATTTTGTCCGAGTATCGATTGGAAGGTTTGGTGGGCTGGAGCGATCGCCTTCACGTAACCAGCGAGAGTGATGCGCGTTTTTTGTGGCTTGCGTCGCGCGCGACCGCCTGCCCTTACCAAATTGCGGTGTCGTCGGTCGCGTTCGGGCCTTGCGCGCTGTTCGAGATGGGTGCGTTACGTGGCACGGGGTCAGGCGCGCACAACGGCCACTCGAATACCGGCTGGTGGTTGGCACCCGGTGCGCTATTGAATTGGTCGATCCAACCGGATCCACTGAGGTTTCGCTTGGCTGCCGGCTTGATACGGCCGCTCGTGCGCGACCGATTCTTCTTTTCGCCAGCCACGGAGATATTCACGCCGCCGAACCTTGGCCTGGTGGCTGAAGTTGAAGTCGGCTGGGCATTTGAGTGATCACTTCGGTTGGGAGAGTACATGCCCTAGTACGGAAACCATGAGGAACGCCGGACAAACTGAAGCTCTGGCGGCACCCGGGGAGCCGCCTCAGTCCTCGAATTGTCTGGCTCCATTTCCCGCGCTCGACGGCGATCAACAACGACGATTGGCTTTCATGCTGCGCGAGTACTTTCCGTCCGTTTGGCGAGTGGGTCGCCGGAAGGGTTTGACGAGCGCGCAGGCGGAAGAGAACGCACAGGAAGCCTTCGCGCTTGCGGCGGGGCGGCTCGATCGCATTCAGGCAGGTCGCGAGCGGGCTTTTCTGTTGGGCGTTGCGCTGCGCCTTGCCAGCAATGAACGTCGTCGTTCGTCGATTCGGATGGAACGGGGCGAGCTCAGCCAAGATCAGCTCCTGGCTAAGGACGAGGGTCCTCTGGCAGAAGAAGTATTGGAACGTAAGCAACAGCGCGAACTATTGGATCGAATATTGAGATCCATGACCTCGGAGCTCAGTGAGGTGCTGATGCTGTACGAGATTGAAGATTTGACAATGCTGGAAATCGCTGTCGCACTCGATATTCCCGAAGGAACGGCCGCGTCGCGTTTGCGGCGTGCGCGGGCAGAGTTTGGTCGCAAGTTTCGGCAATTGAGCGCACGTCCTGCGCGCCGCTGGGAGGAACCATGAACGGGCCTCGTCGTCTCAAATTAGCTAAATTTCAGGGCGCAAGCGGGCGGCTCCTCGCCGCGGGGTGCGATGAGTTGCCTGACAGCACGGCAATTGAACGCACGGCTCGACGCCTCGGGTTGCCCGCGACGCTACTGACTTCAGCGGCACTTTCGACCGCGCTAACTTCAGCTTCGGCCGCGGCCTCGGTGACCGCAGGCGGGTCGGCGACGGCAGGCGTCACATTGGGTGCGCTGGGCGCCACCAAGGCCGCGTTGATCGGAGTAGGAATTGGGCTCAGCCTGGCGGTGGGCGCGGCGGCAGTTCGTTCCAAGACAACTGGCAATGGGCGGAATTCCGTTGCTTCGATTAGTTCCCTACCCGCGCCGCTGCGGCCATTGCCGGATTCGAATCATTCGCTGATACCACCCATTGTCGAAGCGCCAACAACTGCCGGTGCGGTAGATTCGCCCAATTCTCGCGCAGCCGCATCGCAATCGACACCCCGTGTTGAATCTTCACCTGATACGCCTGAGTCTGTCAAAGCAGTCGCTTCAATCGGACGCTTCGATGATCTGGACGTTCCAAGTGCTGCTGAAGTTCGTAAACAAGCCGATACGGCTGCAGATTCCAGTCAGGCTGCGGCAGCGTCATTGGCGAACGCTAATCGTACGAGTGCGGGTCCCGTCGACCCCAGGCTCGCTCGCGAAGTGGCGAGCCTGGACCGAGTGCGCGCTGTTGCGAGCCGAGGCGACGCACCGACGGCGATGCGCGAACTTGACGCTTTTAGTAATAAGTTCGGATACATAGCTCTGCAACTGGAAGCCAAGCTAGTGCGGATTGACCTGCTGTTGGCTTTGGGAAGGCGGACCGAGGCGGCCCAACTTGCCCGCGCAATTCCAGTCAGCGGCGTACCGGTGGCTCAGCGCAAGCGGCTCGAACAATTAATTCGAGATCAGGAGTGAGAAAGATGGATGGTTCAGCAATTGCGAATACATGACACGCTCAGAGGTTCCAATGATTCTTAGACCACGTAACTTCAAGTTATTCACAGGCGCCACTTCGATACTTACAATAGCTTCTGCCTGCGGCGTACCTCGATCCCTCGGGGATGCCGATGACGCGGGGACGCAACCGGAACAGCCCGGCTGTGTGATCGGCGGCGTGTCATACGCCTCCGGTGACCGAAACCCGGCCAACTGGTGCGAACAGGTCTGTCAACCGCAGAACTCGAGCAGTTCATGGTCCAACGTGCCGTTACCAGCTTGCCCGTCGGACATCGCTTCCGGCGCTGCGAATAGCTGCGCAGTCGCTAGTGGGGCTGCTTATTGCTGGGGAGGCGACTACATAACTTCAAACGGTGACGCAGTCAGCCTCACACCCCGCCCCGTTGTCGGGCTGCCCTCGGGTGTAACATCCGTCACAGTGGACTGGTACGGTGGGCGCTTCTGTGCGTTGGCAAGTGGCAACGCCTACTGCTGGGCAGTGAGTGGAAATACGCAGGGCGGAAACGGGAGTTTAGGCAATGGGTCGAATGATGTCGTACCTACACCCGTTCAAGTTCAGGGGCTACCCAGTGGTGTTCAAGCTATCACGACAAGTTCCAAACACAGCTGCGCCATAGCCAATGGGGCAGCGTACTGCTGGGGTTCCAATAATGAGGGTCAGTTGGGCGACGGTACACGGATCGACCGCCTCACGGCAGTGCCGGTACTGGGCCTTTCCGACGGAGTACAGTCGATGTCAGCCACCAGCGACGAGACATGCGCTGTCCGAGATGGAATCACCTATTGTTGGGGCACTCAGAACTATGCCGGCCCTGATACCCAGTCACAACAGCATATCGCCGATTCTCCGATGGCCGTTCCGGGGCTCGGTAGCAACGCTGAGTCCGTGGTCGTGGGTGTTACGACACTCTGTTCCATCGCCAACGGTGCTGCCTATTGTTGGGGTCCCAATTGGGAAGGCATGAGTGGCAACGGAACTATGAATTGGAGTGCCGTGCCCGTGCCGGTCGTGGGTTTCGGCGACAGCGTGCAGGGGATTGCTATCGCCGAGTACAATACCTGCGGACTAAAGGCGAATCGGACGTACTGTTGGGGCCGCTCGATTGCTGGCGAAATTGGCGACGCTGGGTCATCTGACAGCTTGACGCCCGTTCTTGTAGACGGATTGCCGCCCGCGACCCGATTATCAATGGGTTACGACTTTGTTTGCGTGATCTCTACTGGTCATATTTATTGCATGGGCAAAAATGACCAGGGTCAGCTCGGCAACAATAGTCGAGTCGATAGTCTAAAGCCGGTGCAAGTCGTCGGGCTATAGGGCAACAAACGCTCGGACTTAGAACTGGCCCCGACTTCAAGCCTTGCCCCACCAGTCGTTGACCTTACGTCAATCCAGCCCGTGCTCTGAGAGGACGTTGTCGAACCTCGTGAGAGGAACAACCACCCTGCCGTTGCTGCAGCCACCACGCTAATTCCCAAGGCTACGTCCGCAATCGCGTAGTCGCGCTTGATCGGCGAAATTTCAGCGGGCGAGCAACGGGGTGAGCAGCTTGCGGCGCGGTCTTTCTCGAGCGATTTGCCGGCGATCGCAAAGTAGGAAAATACTCCCAAGGCTGCCACGGACGTGCCCGCGAGAGCATAGACCCAGGTCGATGTCGGAGCGCGAGGGCCGACCGCATGGGCCGACGCGTCAAAGTGGGGTGATGCTGGTACCGCCGGAGATCGCGTGGCAAAGGTGACGGGAACGCTGCGGTCCCTCTCTCCCTCGCGTAATATCACGCGCTCTTCGACCGGCGTAGAGCCTTGCAACTCGAATCGAAGAAGATGCTCGCCGGGATCGAGTGTAACGGGAGCACCCGTCAAACGGTCGGAAATTCTTACCCCATCGACGAAGAACCTCACGTCGGCCGTGTCGTGACCTTGGGGATCTTTGGCGGCGACAATCACAGTCGGTTGTGCCTCGCTAACTTTCTCGGCAAACTCAAGACAATCTTTGCTGACCAACGACGGGCAGGACTCGTTCGAACATTGAAGAAAGGACGCCCGCGCTGCTTGCAGGCGGCCACTATTGCGCTGAAGCTGGCCCTGCTCGTGAGCCTCGAAACAGGCTGCTTTGGGAGTCGCCTCTGGACCCTGAGCGCGCGACAGCGAGCTTACGGCGAGCCAGGCAAAGCCCATTGCAACTCGCAAATACCGACGCGTCATTTGAAGCACCATTGCTTGAATCGTTTTACGCCAGCCGCATCGAGCGTGAAAGGCGGATCACAATTCTTTGCTTGGGCGAACGAATTAGCGCGATGCCTTTGGGCGAGCTTGGCCGCCGCCCCGCCGGTAGCCGATACTGCCGGCGTAGGGGCCACCGGATTGGCAGACTCGCTTGTTGCGTCCGGCCGAACCAGAGGCTCGGGAACGCTTGAAGGCGTTGCGGCGGGCGCGCCGGCGACCGTCAAAGTCGGGACCAACGCCAGTCACTTTGCGGCGGGCGATCTGGCCTTGATCGATCAAGTCGACGATTCCACGGTGCAAGAAGGCGATTGCCAATACTTCAAGCGGGTCGATAAGCGCTCGGTGAGCGAACGCGTCGAGATCGCCTCCATCGATACGACTGCGGGCACCGTCACCCTAACCACGCCACTACACTGGACATTCAAGTCGGCAAGTCCGTATTTGGCCCAGATTGCCAAGGCATCCGGGACAATCATCAAATGGGCTGGGATCGAGAGTATAGCATTAACGGGCGGCACCAACCCGGGCTACGATGGGCAAATGGCGGGAGGCATCGACATTTCCAATGCGCCCTACTGCTGGGTCAAGGATGTTCAAACCGACGGCACGATTGGCGGCATGCACGTTTCGATGACGGGTACCTACCGCTGTGTAGTTCGCGACGGCCATTTCCATAATTCAGCCAATTATGGCTTTGGCGCGGATTGCTATGGTCTTGTGCTGCGCTGTGGCGCCGCCGACAATCTCATCGAGAACAACATCGTCCGCTATATGAATAAACCAATTATGTTCAACGTATCTGGGGGCGGCAACGTGATTGGCTACAATTATGCTGACAATTCCTGGGCTACGCCTTCCGCTTGGCAAGAAGTCAACATCGACACCCATTGTTCGTTCCCGCACATGGAATTGATGGAAGGCAACTATGCGCCGCACATGGGGGCGACGATCACGCATGGCAACGCTGGCTATTTGACCTATTTCAGGAACTACTCGTCCAGCCAATTTGCGCCGCCCGCCGTTTACGGAGCGACGGACAAGCAAACGGGCAACATAGTCGCAATTCAGTTCGACACTGGTGATATCAACATGACCGTGATTGGAAATGTGCTCGGGAGCACCAAGGCAACCGACCTCGGCACGGCGCCAGTTAGCACGACGTACGTCGGCACGGATTCGAACACACCGTCGATCTTTCAATTCGGCGGCAGCGGCAAGTCGGATGTCTCGTACACGAGCCTTTGGTGGCACGGCAATTACGACACCGTTACTCCTGGTGTTCTGTGGAATCCCGCAATCGCAACGCAGGTACTTCCAGCGTCCCTATATCTATCCGCCAAACCAGCGTGGTGGCCCGCGAGCAATGCGTGGCCCTGGGCGGGCTCCGATCTGAGTCCAAGGGTTGGAACATTGCCCGCCAAGGCGCGATCCGACTCATTATAATTTTGATCTCGATGCCGTCACTGTGGCTATTGAGAATGCGTGGCGAAATTCAGCTGTTTGAGCTTAATCCGTCGGAAACTCGGAGGCGCGAAGAACGCTGGCGGCACCAAGGCGAGCACCACATCGGGCGTTGGCGGCGCGACTGGCATCGGTGGCGCCAAAGCTACGGGCGGACGCACGAGATAGACAAGTACATCATTGGACGCTGCACTAGGTGACTCTAGATTCCGCCAATTCTAATAACTGCTTCTCTTGCAATTGACCTAGCACGAGCTGAGACACGATTGCTCCGACGAGCGCCATGAACATGTCTTCTTGCGCATCCCAGGGATCGCCCTGGCTCCCGAGGTCGGCAGACTTTGAAATTGCCGTATTGGCTGGGCAATATCTCCGCAAACCTACTGCAGGGTGGCGTCCAGGGCGGCAAAAGTGCACATTTGCAGGCGGTGGGGCTGCAAAGTTGAACGTGACGACTTAGGTTATAACCATAGCTCAGCTACGCATCGATATTTGGTCCGACATTGCCTGCCCCTGGTGTTACGTGGGCAAGCGTCGGCTGGAAAAGGCACTTGTAGACTTTCCACAGCGGGAAAACGTGCACATCGTTTGGCGGGCCTTCGAGCTCAATCCGTCCGCTCAGCGCGAGAGCCATGAAGGCAATTACTCCGAGCGGCTCGCCAAAAAATACGGCACCTCGGCCCGCGATGCCGAAGCGATGATCTCCCGCATGGCGGATACCGCCAGAGCGGAAGGGCTGAACTTCGACTTCAATGCTATTCGACCCGGCAACACCTTCGATGCCCATCGCCTGCTGCACTTGGCCCTCACGCAAGACCTTCAGAACGAATTGAAGGAGCGCCTCCTTTACGCCTATTTTTCCGAAGGTGAAGCCATTGGAGATTCCGTGACATTAATGCGTCTGGCGGTTGACGCGGGCCTGAAAGCTGAAGAAGTCCGCAGCGTGCTCGAGAGCCATGCCTTTGCAAAGGAAGTACGGCAAGACGAAGCCGAGGCTCGGGAACTTGGGATACAAGGTGTACCGTTTTTTGTGCTGGCGGAGCGTTACGCGGTATCCGGCGCACAACCCACCGAAGTGCTTTCACAGGCGCTCGAACAAGCCCAATTGGCAATCGACGCGCCTTTACCAGAGTATGCGGAGGGCGCTGTTTGCGGACCTGAAGGGTGTTAGAGGGTCCTGCACGCCTGCGTTCTTAAGGTATTGCTAAACGATTCACATTGGGCGAACGAGGTAAATTCTGCTAGAGTCTTAGCGTGAATCGAGAATTCGCGTTTTCGACAGTCATGAAGCGGCGCGAGCCGCCGAACTGGCGGAATGGGCCGCAATGTCGAAAGAGGAGCGCCTGCGGATTGGCGCGGAGCTCCACTCATTTTGGGCTAGGAATTACTTCCCCGATGTTGCCGGACTGGATCGAACTGTGCAGATTGTTCAACGTCCATATTCGCGGATCCTAAGACATTGCTCATGCTAGGAAGAAACCCGTTCCGAGTGGATATTCTCTCGGATATTCCAGGCGTCGCATTCGACACCGCCTGGACGAGGCGCACTTCGGTGACTCTCGACGGCCAGCAGATTCCGCTTATTTCAGTTGAGGATTTGATACCCTAGCATTCGGCGGGCCTGTATTGATGTTCAATGGCGACTCGCACGTGTATCAGTCGGGCAACCCGCTTTCCGCATCGGACCCGCTGAACTATATGCACCCCGGCTACAACGTCCCGAATTTCCATCGCGTAGTCGTCCACGGCAGCACGTTGCCACTCGAGTGGCTGAAGTTGAGAATCGATCCAAAGGCAAGCGCGCCCAATGGCGACAGTGCCTTCGGCCCGTTCAGTTGGCAGCGCCAAATTCAGCAATAATTCTGCAAGCGGCTCGTCCCGCGGCGCCCAAGATCGAAAAGGCCGAGGGGCTCGGGCTCAAACTCCCCGGCTAACGCTTTGCCTCACGGTCTTCGCTGTAACGACCCCCCGCATCTCATCGCTTGAATTCAACGATGACCACGTCCGTGTCGGTCGTTCCGACATTTTCACCCGTGTGAATCTGGTCCGGCATCCAGATTACGTCACCGGGCTTGAAATCACGCTCCTTGACAGTGCCGTCTGGAAATATCAAGCGCCGCCGAAAGCTCGACAGCGCATAGAGCACGAATTCTGAATGATGATGGGGATGGGTCTTCTCGCCTGGCTTGTCTTTGTAGCTGAGCACGCGCACATGCTCGTTCTCGAGGATTGCGTGATACTTGTCGCCATCGGTAACCGTTGGATCTTGGTTTGACGGCGATTGATTCTTGCTGGCTTGCTGCCCACTTTTGGCTTCGGGGCGCGGATCGCCAAACGACGTTACAGCCGCGGCCATTTGATTTTGCCGGGCATGATTCGCATTTTTCGGCGGAAGAGATTGCGTGCAACCGCAGATTAGCAGGAGTGTCGTTAACGGAAGTAGTCGCGACATGAGTTGACCTACCAGTTGTGTATGAGTGCCGTCATAACATAAAATTCAAAGTCGGAAGGAGGGTGAATTTCTGGGGGGCGTGGGCCCGTTGACGAGTGACTATGCTTTAGCTTGGAGGTGTTCACTTGAAGCACACACGGGCGTTGGGTTTGGTTGCATTTATTGGTGGCGGCATTGTTGCGATTTCCGATGCTGGCGCACAGGGTTTGACTGCGCCGAAAGCGGCAGCCGTGGCTCCGGCAGCGGTGCCAAAATCGCAAGCGCCGGCAGCGGCCCCCGCAAGGGCGACGCCCGCAACGGTGACTAAAGGGCCTGTTCCGGCTGCGAATGCCGGCGTTTGGGGTTTTGCGGATCTGCACGTGCATCCAGCCACGCACTTTGCGTTTGGCGCGGATGCGAGTGGCAACAATGGCCCGTTTTGGGGCAAGCCCGGCGGGCGCCTCGAAGATGCAAACCAGAGTCTGCCCGAAGATTTGAAGGCTTGCGCCAATGACAAGCACTTAGACTCTCTCCTGACACGAAGGGTCTAATTGATCCGGGCGGCCTCGAAGGTTTCTTCAATGTGCAAATGCCCTCGAATCTGTCGCGCACGGCTTATTGCACGTTGAAGTACGAATGTTGCCAGGATCATCCTGTGGCAGGCTGCATCGCGGCGAACATGGGACATAAGAATGCCGCAGGACTTTCCCAAGCTGGAAAGAATGGCCTGCAGCGTATGTTCAAAGCAGGACTTCTGGTGGACCTCGCACACATGAGCGAGCAATCTACCGAGAATGCGCTCGCGATTGCCGAGCGCTATCGGATGCCGGTGCTCGACACGCACACGGGGTTCCGCGATGAACGCAGCTGCGCGCTCAGTGAGCGATCGATGACGTTCGCGCAGGCTCGGCGCCTCTCGGGGCTCGGTGGTGTCGTGGGGCTTGGAACCGAAGGCGATACACAGCCGACTCCCCTTCTCTATGTCTCGGGCTCGCCGGTGATTCGCTTTACGGGCGACGTCAAGACTCACACCTGGTCGCTTCAATTGCCCGATTTCCGCTCCGGCATGCTCGATCAGATGACGTTCGATATCCGCACTGGCGGAGATGATCTGCGCGGTGGCAATGACAATGCATTTGCCGTCCTGTTCCTGCGCGGTGGCGGCCGCAAGGAATTCCCACTAAATGGCGGTGCCAACTGGGGCGGTAACTCCACAAACTCGGTGACGATTCCCTTGTCGCCCAGCCTCGACGTTTCGACCATCGAAGGCATTGGTATTCGCACCACGTTCGGCGGCGGAATGGGTGGCGACAATTGGAACATGGATCGACTCACCGTCTCGTTCCGAGTCGCCTCGCACACGACAACGGTGTTCAACATGTCGGCAGCGCCGCTGGTGCGGTTCACGGGCGATCTGCACGAAAAGCGCTGGAACGTCAATCCGGGCACGCTGGCGCTCACGCCGTGCACGCCGCCGGATCGCTACGCAACGGCGGGCACCGTAGCTTCCCGCGTCGCTGTTACTATCAAGACCGGTGGAGATGATCTGCGCGGCAACAACGACAATGCCTTTGCCATATTCACGTTGACCGGGAACAAGAAGATTCAATTTCCCCTCAACGAGGGCTACGCGTGGGCCAACGACATGATCGTCAAACGCATCTTCGCATTGCCCGCGGGGACCAAGGTGTCCGATATCAAGTCGATAACGATTAACACGACCTTTGGCGGTGGCATCTCAGGCGATAATTGGAACATGGACGAAATCCGCGTCGATGCCTTGACGGATCCAATCCCCAACTGGATTCGTGATTATCAAGAGGTCACCGGATTGATGAGCGGCCGCTCCGTTGCGATGGGCACTGACATCAACGGTCTTGCGCCTCAAATCAGCTATACGGGGACCCCCGTGCGCTACCCCATCGACATCGGCAAGCGCCTCGGCATGCCTGGCATCGCCGCGCTACCGAAGCATCACGTGGGTAACCGCACGTTCGACATGACGAATGACGGCATCGCGCACATCGGCATGTTCCCCGACTTCATCCAGGCGATTGCGCAAGCCCCCGGCGGCGACAACGTCGCGCGCAGCCTCTTTCACTCCGCCGAGGAAGTCATTCGCATGTGGGAGAAGATTGAAGCCGCCAAGGGCTCGATTCCGAACCCGAAGTAGTGCTCTTGTTTTGTATTAACGGCCCAGTCGCTACGGTTTGCGGCGCGGTTGTGCCCAGGTTCGATAGTCCGGAGGCCTCCGCGTACACGAACCGCACTGCCTTGTGTCAGACGGGCCCCGATGCACGTGCGACCAGGGGGCTGAGAACGACCCAGTTTTTGCGCGCAAGGGACTGGACGAGGCGCAACGTAACGTTAGCGTCGTTGCACGCGTCCGTTTTGTAGTTAGCAGCTCCTCAACGCACAGCAGGATGGCCCATCAAAAGTTCAGTCGAAGTTTTCCGTGCGGAAAGGCCTGTTTCGCACGTGCGCAAGCGAGTAACGCTTGACGCCGGTGGCCGCTCGGGGTTCCCTACGCTGGTTCCGGAGACACCCATGAAGAATGTCGCTTGCACTCTCGTTTTCTTCGCTGCGTCCTCGGTCGGAGCATGTGGTGGAGGCGGTGGTGCCGGCGGCAGCGGATCGGAGGCATTGACGCCCAAAGGCGCCGAGTGCGGCGTGGCCCCGTCCGGTGAATGCAAGATCGTCGAGTCGCGTTCTGACGAGCAGCGATTTGCCGGGTTGAAGTCCTTATCCAAACAGTTGCTCGAGGATTCCCACCCACTGCACAACGCTACGTTGGTCGGAGGAGAAGCAGAGCACCCGATTGGGATGCACATTCAGACCATCGCGATTGTCATGTCGACTTGGGACGCCGGAGAAAAAGCTAACGATCCCCTAGCCGTTCGGCGCAGACCTGACGGAGATCTCCACAATGTCGCTGAGCGATTGCGTTGCGCCGCCGATCAATTGGTCGTGCTCGGCCCCTCGGCAAAAGCTTCTGAACTCGTGTGTTGGTCACTCGAACTCTGGCGAGTCGGGCGCGCCTACACGAAGTTAGCGTCCAAGTGAATTGCACTGAACCGACCCCTCCGAGTCCACCGATACATCTCGTTGCGACTTACAGTGAATTCGCAGATGCGATGTCCTCACCCCACGCATTTGATGTGAACGGAAGAAAATCTGTACGCAGTCTCTGGACAGAACCCACATTAAGTGTTCATGACAACACAACAAATGCCGATCAATGGGCTGTCGGCCCGAATCGTGCTTGCGTCAAACGTGAAACGGAGCCAGTATGCGCGTTCGTGAATGGCGTCGAGCGCGGCGACATCACACGGCAGTAATGATTGCGCGCTCGATCGGGGACTCCGGAGGACGTTATTTACACGCGAACCAACCGCAAAGTTGCGTTGCTGGGCAGTTTCATGCCTCGACAATGCGGAATCGCCACCTTTACCAGTGACTTGAGCGACGCCCTTAAGGCAAAGAGCACGGAAAGTGACTCGTTTGTCGTCGCCGTCAATGACGTTGGGAGACATTACGTCTACCGGGATCAAGTGCGTTTCGAGATCTCCGAAGGGGAGGTCGCTTCCTACCGCCGCGCCGCAGACTTCTTGAACGTCAATGCAGTCGACGTGCTCTGCTTGCAGCACGAATATGGCATCTACGGGGGCAAGGCGGGGGCACATATTCTGGCACTGTTACGCGAACTGCGCATGCCGATCGTTACGACGCTTCACACTATCTTGGCTGAGCCGTCCGTGCCTCAGCGCATTGTGATGGACGAATTGGCGCAATTGTCCGAGCGCTTGGTGGTCATGAGTGAGCACGGCGCCGCCTTACTTCGAAAAGTGCACCAAATCCCGGAGAGCAAAATCGATCTTATTCCGCACGGTATTGATGAAGTACCAACTGACGGCGGCAGCAAGGATTTGCTGGGCGTNNATGATTGACGCGCTGCCAGCCATCTTGGCGCGCTTCCCGAAGACCGTTTACATCGTGCTTGGCGCAACGCACCCGCATGTCAAGGAGCACCATGGTGAGACCTATCGCTTGATGCTCGAAAATCGCGCTAAACGACTTGGGGTCGAGTCGCATGTGCGGTTTCACAATCGATTCGTGAGTCGCCTTGAATTGCGCGAGTTTCTCTCGGCCGCCGATATCTATGTGACGCCCTATCTCAAACCGGAGCAGATCACTTCCGGGACGCTCGCGTATGCTATCGGTTCGGGCAAAGCCGTGATTTCCACTCCTTACTGGTATGCCGAGGAGCTGCTGGCAGAAGGGCGTGGAATACTGGTCCCGTGGCGCAATTCTGATTCGATTTCCAAGAACGTCATTGAGTTGCTGGGCAACGACACAGCCCGCCGTGCGATGCAAAAGCGTGCCGCCAGTTATGGCGTTCAAATGGCTTGGCCAAGCGTTGCGCGCCGTTATTCTCAAAGCTTCGAACAGGCCGTCGTCGGGCATAGCGAACGACACCGCAACGCCTTCAACGGTGAGACGCCGGCGAGTCGCCCCGTGGAGCTTCCCGAATTGAAGCTCAGTCATCTGCGTCTGATGAGTGATTCTACCGGTCTGATTCAACACGCCGACTACAATGTTCCTTGTTTCAATGAAGGTTACTCGATTGACGACAATGCGCGAGCTCTGCTCTTGACCGCACTCATTGAAGATTCTCGCAGTGAAGGGGCCGACGAGGTTCGGTCCTTGGCGTCCCGCTATCTCGCTTTCGTTAGCCACGCGTTCAATGCTGAACTCGGTCGATTTCGCAACAAGATGTCCTATTCCAGAAATTGGCTCGAGGATTGTGGCTCGGAAGATAGCCACGGTCGGTCTCTGTGGGCTCTGGGAGCGGTAGTGGGACGTTCTTTCGATCCCGGGCGCCAGAGTTTGGGTGGACATTTGTTCCATGCAGCGATTCCGGCCGTCACGAGTTTCACGAGCCCCAGAGCTTGGGCATTTTCCTTGCTCGGCATCGATGAATACTTGAGAGCCTTCAGGGGGGACAGTTCCGTGCAACAAGTACAGGGGATCCTGTCCAAACAACTCCTGGCCATGTACAAGCAGGCGAGCGATCCGAGTTGGAATTGGTTTGAATCATACCTCACCTACTCGAATGCACGGTTGCCGCAAGCTCTCATCAGCGCCGGCCGCAGTATGAAGGATTCGGAGATGGTTGCGGTGGGTCTGAAGTCACTCAGCTGGCTTGTTCAAGAACAGACGTCGTCAGAGGGTTATTTCGCGCCGATTGGCTCCAACGGGTTCTGGCAGCGCGGCGAGGCCAAAGCGCAATTCGATCAACAACCGGTGGAGGCTTCAGGCATGATTTCGGCCTGCTTGGAGGCTAGGCGCGCCACCGGCGATGAACAGTGGCTCAAAGAGGCCAGGCGCGCATTTTACTGGTTCTTAGGCGAGAATCAGCTGCAGCAAGCCCTCTACGACGATGCGACCGGAGGTTGTTGTGACGGGCTGCATGAAGACCGAGTCAATCAAAACCAAGGCGCAGAATCGACCTTATCATTTCTTCTCGCATTACTTGAGATGCGCGCGATCGACCGAGCTAATTTAGGACAACCAGAAATCGAGACCCAATGAGTAAACATCGTGGCTACCCATCACTATTCACGCGCCATCCCACAAATCCCATTCTAACCGCCAATGATTGGCCGTACCCGGTCCATTCGGTCTTTAACCCGGGTGCCGTGCGGCTCGTGGGAGGCACGACACTCTTGCTTTGCAGAGTCGAAGATCGGCGGGGCCACTCGCACCTGTGTGCGGCTCGATCCGCGAATGGAATCGATAGTTGGATTATCGACGAGTCACCCACGTTTCAGGGCGACCCCGTCGATGAATTGTGGGGCGTCGAAGATCCCCGGATTACGTTCATGGAGGACTTGGGGAAATACGCGGTTGCCTATACTGCATTTACCAAGGGAGGCCCGGGCGTTGCACTTGCTCTAACGGAGGACTTCCGGAAATTCGAGCGGTGCGGGTTAGTGATGCAACCCGATGATAAAGATGCGGCCCTCTTGCCGCGCAAAGTCGATGGCGAGTTTGCCCTGCTCCACCGACCCGTAAGTGACACGGGTGCTCACGTGTGGTTGTCATTTTCACCGGATCTGCGCAACTGGGGAAGCCATCGGCTCATTTTGCAAGCCCGCAAGGGGGCTTGGTGGGATGCCAACAAGGTTGGGATATCTCCGCCCCTGATTGAAACCTCAGCGGGTTGGTTGATGTTGTACCATGGCGTTCGGACTACTGCGGGAGGGTGCCTGTATCGTATTGGGGCAGCCCTTTTTGCCCTGGATAGGCCCGATCGGTGCCTGGCTCGCGGCGATTCTTGGATATTTGGACCCGAAGCATCTTACGAAACCATTGGCGACGTTCCCAACGTGACGTTTCCCTGTGGCTACACAGTTGGGGACGATGGCGATACCCTTCACATCTACTACGGGGCAGCGGATACTTGCATAGGACTCGCGACAGGGAGTATCCGTGAGATATTAAGTTGGTTGGAAGCAAATGACAGCCTAACTTCCTATTCGATCCCACCGCCCCACCCGTGATAATCGAGATCTGGCACTACTCGAGATCCCAAACCGATGGCTCTGTCCGCAGTAAAGAACGGGACCATGTACGACAACGTGCCTAGGCTATGAATACCGGCGAGCAGGAGGGGATATGCCAGATTGCCCACAAGACGCCAAGTATGAGGCTGGCTTTGAGAGCACCGTTGGAGGCTCGCAGGCGTTCGAGGAGTCGTGAGACGGCCTGCCTTACGTCTACAGCGGCAACCACTTGTTCAATGATTCTGCCAAAGCATACGGGTCAATTGGCTTTGATACATAGTCGTTCATGCCGGCATCCAGGCACTTTTCACGATCTCCCAGCATGGCCTTAGCAGTCATGGCAATAATAGGGATTTGGCGATTGTGAACCTTGGACTGTTCCTTGCGAATGCATGAAGTTGCCTCAAACCCATCCATTTCCGGCATCTGTACATCCATGAGCACAAGATCGTAGGGGACGGTTTCGAGGGCTTTGATGACCTCGACGCCGTTGGCAACCGCGTCCGCGCGTAGGCCTAGATTCTTTAGTATACCGATGGCTACGAGCTGGTTGGTAATGTTGTCTTCGGCGAGCAGAATCCGTGCCTTGCGGTCAGAAAAAACGTTTAGCATCACGCTGGCCGAGCGGCGCTTGGTGTTGGTCTTTGGCGTTACCCCAACCTCGTCCAGTTCTGTCACCTCTATTGCAGCTTGTACGGCCAGACGAGCCGTAAACCAAAACTCTGAACCTTCGCCTTCTTTGCTCTCGACGCCGACCTTCCCGCCCATGAGTTCGACCAATTGTTTGGCAATGGCCAGACCCAGGCCGGTGCCGCCGTAGCGCCGCGTTGTGGATGCGTCAACCTGACTGAACTTGTCGAAAATCTGGTCTAGTTTGTCGTGCGGAATTCCAACACCCGTGTCGCGAACCGAGAAACGCAACAATACTTCGTTGCCTTGTGTTTCCACCAAAATGGCTTGGATTGCCACCTTACCTGTCGCTGTGAACTTGATGGCGTTGCCAGCTAGATTGGTGAGGACTTGCCTCAAACGGCTCGGATCCCCGCGCAATAGCATGGGCACGTCTCGTTCGGCATTGCAGTGCAACGCCAACCCTTTGGTCTGCGCTTGCAGAGCCATCGCGGCAGTAAAGTCCTCCAGCAGGTTCGACAGTTCGAAATCCATCATTTCGAGCTCGAGTTTGCCCGCCTCGACCTTGGAGAAGTCGAGGATGTCGTTGACTATGACGAGCAACGATTCTGCGCTGTTGCGTGTCGTTTCAGCGTAGCGTCGCTGCTCGTCGGTCAACTCCATGTCCAGCAGCAGCCCGGTCATGCCGATAACGCCATTCATGGGGGTGCGGATCTNNTCGTGGCTCATGTTGGCCAAGAACTGGCTCTTGGCAACACTGGCCATTTTCGCTAGCGCGGTTGATTCTTCGAGAGCGCGGTTCGCATCCAGGAGTGCAATTTCGGCACGCTTGCGCTCGGTGATGTCCTCTGAGATGCCGAGCAAGTATTTGGTGGTTCCATCACCCCCCTTGATACAAACCTTTCGCGTATGCAGCAGGCGCAGCCCCTGGTGGGTGCTCATAATCGGCTCTTCCGGGATGTCCAAGCTGCCACTGTCACCATCCAACACTTCCCGGTCTTTGGCAGTGAAGAATGCGGCCTGCTCGGCCGGAAAGAGGTCCAGGTCGTTCTTGTCGAGTAGGTCTTTGCGTTCGACGCCGAGGAGTTCCTCTCCAGCTCGATTGAACAAGACGAACCGAAGGTCTTTCGCCTCCTTGAGAAAGATCATGAGCGGCACGTTGTCCACGACCGCTTCGATGAGGGCTTTGGATTGCTTGAGCTCGTCTTCCGTTCGGTTGCGTTCAGTAACGTCGTTGAANNGTGTTGACGGTCTTTCGGGTTTCGCTGGCTAGTTCTAGAAGTGGTTTCCATCGCTCAATGACCTCGCTCCTATACACCGGATCAGGGTAGGCGAGTTGGTACCACTCCTCTGCACTTCGCCCCGTGTGTCCAAAAAGGGCGAGGGCGCTTCGGCTCCAGAACAGGACGTTGCTACCCTGCGTATCGACGATTGCGCACGGGAATGGGGAAGCATCGAGCACGGCGCGCAGTCTCGCTTCGCTCATTCTCAGCGTCTCTTGCGCTCGCTTTCGCTCGGTGATGTCCTCAATCGCCACGAGGACGTGTTTGCGACCGTCAAGCACCACTGGTTCGGCGCTGACGCTCAGCCACGGTCGATGTTCCCGACCGCTTATCGAAGCGGTAAGTCGCTGATTTCCCTGCTGGATGCTCAGTGAGCGAGTCAAGTGAATGACGCGAGCGCAGGCCTTCACCCGTGCCAAAAACTCGAGCTCGCCAGCAGGGCGAACGATAAAATCATCGGCGCCTGACTGGAGCCACATCCCCTCCCCTGCGCTCTCGACCCCAGAGACGATGATCACGAAGATTTCTGCTAGGGCCGGATCCTGCTTGATCTGCTGGCAAAGATCGCTACCATCGATATCCGGCAAGTTGCGATTCAGCACAACAATGTCTGGACGATTGTCCTTTACAGTCCGTAGCGCTTCTTGACCACTGGATGCCTTAGTAACCGCATAGCCTACGTTTTCCAATACACGCGCGGTACCCGCAAGAATGTCGGGATCAGGGTCCACAACTAGGATGCAAATCGGTTCATTCACTGCAAAACCTCTGATCATGGTAGGCGCTAGGGCTTCCACACAAACGGACGAACCGCGCGTTCGGAAAACCGCTATCGTGTCAATGTTTTCGGAAATTTGCCCTTTATGCTTCAGCGGCACGGTAAAGGAACGAATCGCTGATGTTGTCAGTGGGTGCCCGCCGGGCATGCTATGGGCGCGAACCGCTTGATGTTGCTTTGCACGGTACGCGCTGCACCTACATAACCTTTGACGAGCACCGCAAGGCTTTCTGCCAAAGACACGCGCTCAGGCAATTGGCGATACAAAGAGGAGCTCTCGGTGGTGCATGCACGGACTATCGAATGCATCGATCAGGGGCGCGCCGTACTTTGGCAGGCCGCAGCCTCGCAGCTGAAACTCGCGGCACAAGCGTTCGGAAAGATCCCAACCCTAATTACAGATGGGCCTCCGGATGCTCCCCGTCCCTGGCAACTCTTTCCCTGGTGCTTTGGTGCGCCTGAACAGTGGACGGCGGTGCAACGTCGTACGCAGGCGACCGTGCTGCGGCTTGCGCTCGAACAAGAGAGAATTGGCATCACTGCCATCGAGCGAGCGCTAGCTGAGCCCGGCGTTACGGAGTCGTTCAATGCGACTTAAGCGCGCCCAAGCCGTTGCCCGCTTTTTCTCGTGAGCCCACTGTGTCGTCTCGCATGCATCGCGCCAGCGCCCGCGAACAATGGACAGCGCCTTGCCCGTGCCGTGTAAAACATGATCAGCCAAAACCACCTACACCGGTACATACCGGCGCCGTAAGGTTTCTTAGGTACGTGGCGGCGACAATTCTCGGTTAGAGAATTTTCAGCAATTCTGCTATCATTGAAGGTTGAGGTGGCTCCTATGTCGTCGTCACGACTCTCGTTTGCTAGGTCTTCTCGACTCGTTGCTTTGACTTGCTGCGCTTGGACGTTTGCTTGCTCCGGAAGCAGCCCGAGCCCGACCAACAGTCACCCCATCAATACGGTGCCACCGGGGACGAACCCAGTGGGCGCTTTGCCCGCGGCTGCCTGCCAAGACGAGGGCGGTTCGGACGTTGTGAGTAAGCCGCAACTCGTCGCAACGCTGTTCGACCGCTGGCATGAAGCTTGGCTCGGTTCTCCAGCGGTGGCCGATCTCGATGGCGACGGCAAAAATGAAATCATCGTGCCGCGCGACGAGGTGCTGCTGATTTGGCACCTGGATGGCACGCTCGTGCGAAAGCTCGAAGGCATGCCTGGACGCATCTGGGCACCGCCCGTAGTGGCAGATTTGCGCCCCGACATCGCGGGTCTCGAAGTAGCAGTGGCATCGCGCGGCCAGATCAGCGCCTGGGATGCGCAGGGCAATAGCCTGCCCGGTTTTCCGTTCCAATGGCGCGATGAGATGCGTTCTCTCGCGGCAGAAGACATCGACGGCGACGGTCAACTTGAGCTCGTCGCCGGGACTACCAATGACCTCACGGTAAATGGACAGACCGACATTCTCATCGCGGTCAATGCCGACGGCACGGTCGTGCAAGGTTTCCCGCCGAATACGACGGGCGCCAGCGGCTGCGATAGCGCCTGCTATATTCACGCGGGCTACGATCAAAATGTCGCGCTCGGCGACGTCAATGGAGACGGTAAAGCCGACATTCTGTTACCGCAAGACAATGCCTACGTCAGTCTTCACGAGGGAACTGGGCGTGCCTTTGACGCCGCACCGATCTTTCGTGGCCGCACCAAGTTCCCCGGGATCCGCTTTCTGCACGACTATGCCCTGGCGCAACAGGGCTATGCGGACGACGAGGAGACCGCCAACCAGGCTCACTTTACGAATACAGCTCCCGCCATTGCCGATGTGGACGGCGATGGGAAAAATGAGTTGGTCATGGTCGCTTCGGTTCAAAATGCAGCGCAGACCGATCGCGAACGCGGCGTCGCTCTGTGGGTCGTACGTCCCGACGGCACGCGACCCGATGCGTGGCTAACGCCGTTCCACGCTCCAGATTTCCTCGATGGGCTCTGGGATCCGGGCGACAACATCGTCGCGACTACCAACCAAGTAACCGTCGTTGATCTCGATCCAGCTAGCCAAGGTCTCGAGTATGTATTTGCAGGCTTCGATGGTCGAATCCACGCCGTAACTTCTGATAACAAGGAGCTCTGGAAGCAGACGTTCACGGACAAGGTGGGTGTTCTCACGGGCGGCATCGTGGCCGCCGATCTCACCAAAGACGGCCGCCCCGAGCTCATCTTCAACACGTATTCGACCGTCGCCAACAGCAGCGCATTATTCATTCTGGGCGCTAACGGCGCGCTGCTGCAACAGATCCCGCTTCCGGATCGCGGCGCAATGCCCGTGCCGACCGTTGCCGATATAGACGGCGACGGTGTGCTCGAAATCGTCGTCAGTCTCAAAGACGCCGTCGACAAGGTGCGGCAAGTCCTCGTGTACTCCGTGCCAGGCTCGGGGACGAAATGCCTGCCATGGCCAACGGGAAGAGGCAATCTTTGGCGCAATGGTCACGTCGTGTTCAAGTAAGCAAGCAACCAGAATCTAGATCTTATTGTCGCTGCGGCACGCGCGTGGGACGCACGTTGCGGTGCATTGCTCAGTAGTGCTTTCGCACCCAACGTACCAATTGCAAGAATCCAAGTGCTACCATCACAATGAATAGCGCAATTTTCAGCTCTTCCCACATGACGGTTGCCCGACAAGTGGACGCTTTAGCATGCCTGCTTGCTGCATCGCGGCCTTCCTCACACCTGTGGTAGTTGGGGGCGCAGGCCTCGCATAATAGGACGGGCAGTAAAGCGCGGGAAGTCGCGGCATCGGCCCGCCGCGCGACAGTCATGAATCCCGAATAAGGCGGCCGAATCTAGGCCCGGCATTGACACTCCTGGCGTGGAGGCACATCTGTGAGCCCGGAGAACCACAATGAAACTTTACTACAACCCTCTCTCGCCCAATGTTCGACGCGCACGCCTAACAGTTGCCGTTCTTGGAATACAAGTCGAGGAAAAGCTCGTCGACTTTTCCAAGGGTGAACACAAGAGTCCCGAATACTTGGCTCTCAACCCCAATGGAGCCGTGCCCACACTGGTGGATGGCGATTTCATCCTGACGGAGTCGCGAGCCATCATGCAATACCTCGCTTCCAAGAAACCGGAATCGGGGCTGCTCCCAAAGGATGAGCAGGCTCGCGCAGACGTCAGTCGTTGGCAGTTCTGGGATGCAGCGCACTTTTCCCCGCAGCTGGCGTCGCTTGCATTCGAGAAGTTCATTAAAGCCATGCTGGGAATGGGTGAACCGGACGCCAGCAAAATTCAAGAAGCCCTCACCAATTTTCGGCGCTTCGCAGCCGTACTGAACCAGCGCCTACAAGGCAAGTCATACGTCGTCGGCAATGCGCTTACGGTCGCCGATTTGACCTTGGCTTCGTCGCTCATGTATGCGGCTCAGACCGAGGTACCCCTGGCTGAATTCCCCAATATTCAAGCCTGGTTTTCGCAGATTACCGCATTGGATGGATGGAAAAAGACGGGCTCTTGAGCTCGACGAGAAGCCATTGCTGCTCTTGAAAGCGAATCCATGACCAAACCAAAGTTAATCTATTTCGATTCTCCAACGAGTCGCGGCGAAGAGTGCCGACTCGCGCTGCACGTTGCCGGTGTGGATTTCGAGGATGTTCGCATCAAGCGGAGTGATTGGCCCACGCTCAAGCCAACCACTCCATTTGGCGGCGTGCCTGTGCTCGAGATTCCAGGGCGTCCACCTCTTGCGCAATCCAATGCCATCCTCGTATTCATCGGTCGCGAACACGGGATACACCCCAAGGACGCCTTCGAGGCTGCGCGCCACGAAGCAATGATGGCGCATGTCGAGGACCTTCGCGGCACCGTCGCGCCAACAATTCGGATCGCGGACGAAGCCGAAAAGAAGAAGGTCCGCGAGGGCCTCGTGGCCTCGTACCTACCAACTTGGGCGGACAGGGCCGAAAAGCAGATCGGCGACGGCCCATTCTTTGCTGGCCCCAAGATCAACGTGGTAGATATCAAGCTTTACATGGCCGCGCGTTGGTTTGCAGGCGGCAAGGTCGATTACATCCCAGCGGACATATTCTCACCGTTTCCCAAACTGCAACGCCTGCACGACGCCGTGCGCGACGACGAGCGCATCAAGGCCTGGTACGCGAAAAGTTGAAACGCGACGGCGAGAAACTTTTCAGGTCATGTTGTCTGGGCCGGGCCCCAGACAACCAACACAATCAAAACGTCAGAACGGACGTACAGGTAGCCCGTGAAATTCTAAGGCACAGGTCACCGACGTTTCAGGTGGGATAAGTGGGGTGGACGCCACCGGTTGGAAGGAGCCCCGTTAGATATTGTCGTGACGGCACGGAATCACCTTTTGCGTGCCGTCACGCCAGCAAATTCCAACCCAATTTACACGGCGTCGACTCGCGCCTGCCGCGAGGAAGCGCTTTCTCCCAGTCGATCCAACAAGCCAAGCAGCCCGTCGAGAATCGTAAACGGATGCGGTGGGCAACCCGGCACGTATAAGTCTACCGGCAACATGCTGTCCACGCCATTTTTGACCTCGCCATGATCGATATAGGGCCCCCCGGAGATCGCGCAAGCGCCAACGGCGATTACGATTTTTGGTGACGGAACGGCATCGTAGGTCTTTCTTAGCGCAAGGGACATGTTCTCAGTGACAGGCCCGGTAACGAGGATGCCGTCGGCATGCCGCGGAGATGCGACCATTTGAATTCCGAATCTTCCAAGGTCAAAAACAAGAGTCCCGAGGACATTGACGTCCGCTTCACAGGCATTGCACCCCCCCGCACTCACCTGGCGCAGCTTCAGGGAACGCCCGAATAGTCTTCGAGTCTTTTCATCGAGGGCTTTTCGCCGCGGCTCATATCCTTGTGTCACCACGAGATCCTCGCGGTGCCGTGCCGCCAGGCGATATTCTTTCGTGAGGGTCACGGCGCCAGCTTCACATGCCGTCATGCACTCCGTACAAAAGAGGCACCGCCCCATATCGAGCGCAATCCGTGTGCCTTCGACACGAAGGGCATCAGTGGGACAAGCCTCGACACATTGATTGCAAGTGTCGGAACAGCGACTGGGATCTAGCGCCGGCGCCCCGCGAAACCGATCGGGTAAGTTTGGCGCCTCCAGAGGATATCGGCTTGTCCGGTGACCTTGTTGAATGCGGGCTAAAACTTCTTTGATCATGGCTTATACCCTACAAGTCGTGACCGCAGTAGGAGAGATCAAAACTCTTGTTGCACAGCGGGAAATCGGAAATCTGCTGATTTCTAAGCGCTATTGCTAGCCCCGTCCAGTTGTGAAAGGACGGATCTACAATTTTGTAGGATGCGAATCGACCCTCCGAATCAGTCATTGCAACATGGCAGATTTCGCCGCGCCAGCCCTCGATGAGAGACACACAGAAGCGGTTGGGTTGTGGCCTGCTGCATGTACTCAAGATTGCGCCAGATGGAAGCCTTTGGAGTTGTTCGCGAATGAACGCGTACGATCGCTGAATCTCCAGCCAGCGAACATAGGCGCGAGCGAACACGTCGCCAGTTTGCGCAACTGACATTGGGATCTGCGTCAGTCGAAAAAAGCCGGAGGGAAAGTCGTGGCGAACATCCCGTTCGAGTCCACAGGCGCGGGCTGCTACTCCGACCAAACCGAGTTCTTCCGCAGACTGTTGGGACAACGCACCGGTACCCTCGAAACGCGCCTGGACGGACGGGGTCTCCCACAGCAGATTCACGGCGTTTTTTACGTCCCTTTGTGCTGCATCGAGGCGATCCATCAAGTTCTTGCATTCGTCGGTACTGACGTCGAATCCGACGCCTCCGGGGCGGACGAATCCGCGGCCAAATCGACTGCCACAGAGAGCCGCTGTCAAGTTGAGGAAATCACCGCGCAAGCGGCCACAGAACGACGCCGTCGGAAGGTAACCAACATCGTTAGCTAGAGCGCCAAGACCGCCCACGTGATTGGCCAGCCTTTCGAGCTCCAGCGCTATGGCGCGTAGCGCGTACGCTCGCCCGGATACACGGCTCGCGGCAAGCGCTTCGATGGCTTGACAGTAGGCAGACGCGTGCCCGATCGTTGTATCGCCGGCCACGGTCTCCATGTAGGGAAGGGCCCGTCTAGCCGGACTCGTGAGCAGGGCGCGCTCGACGCCGCGGTGCTGATACCCAAGGGATATCTCGAGATGCAGAACCTGCTCGCCGTGGCACTGAAAACGGAAATGACCGGGTTCGATCACACCCGCATGCACGGGCCCGACGGCGACCTCGTGAACCTCTTCGCCTTCGACGCGGTAAAATTCCATGGCCCTGATACCGGATTGACTCTCGGGCAGCTTGCGCTGACCCTCGGCATTCGCTCTGCGTGCTCGAACGAAGCGAACCGGCTTAAGCCACGGGTGACCTTCGGGAACGATGCCCCACTCCTCGGCGATTTCGCGCTCGAAAAGGTTAGCTTGCAGACAATCATCAGTCATCGATGCAAACGAGCCGCCGTCGACAACCGCACTTCCAACGTATAGCAAACCTTCACTGTCGCCGGCGAGAACGCAATACAACTTCACCTGATTAGCCACTGACGCTCCGAAAAGGGCTGCAATTCTGCGGTGCTGTCGGGGCGCATTCACAATCGCCAATCGGAATTCCGAGAAGGCGAGGCTCGGAATCGAATCAGTAGCCATTGATTGGGCATTTCGGAGTTGCGCAAAAGCAACGTCAGTGCCCACCACTCTGGCAGATTCGGATTTTGGATCTGCGTCACTCACAAGTGGAGGTTTCCCCGAAGTCATCTTCCCTCCAGTGACAGTGCCGCCGCGCGAAGGAGTGTCTCGACCGGCGTAGGAATGTAAATACCCAGCATCAGAACGATGGCAAGCAGGCCAATTGCCGGCGCTACAGTCAATATTCGTTCAGGCGCGAGCACCTTGGCCGTGCTCGGGCTGGGCTCGCCTTGTAAGACGGACAGAAGCGTTGCCCCCATTCCGACGAATACGACAACCAACATCAAGAGAAACAGAGCACCAATGAGGTATTGGCCGCTGCCGATGGCTGCGTTGAATATCGTAAATTCGCTTAGAAATGGGCCAAATGGGGGAGTCCCCGTGATTGCAAAGAATCCCGCCAGCAACAAGGCGCCGGAATAAGGAACCTTCTTCAAGGCCCCGCGAACGTCGTCGGTGGATTTACTTCCGAAGGCTCGATGAATATTTCCGGCAGACAGAAACAGAACCCCCTTGGTGAACCCATTATTCATGAGATGTAAGACTGTACCGAACGCCGCAGCGCCTCCAAGTCCTATGCCCAAGACCAAAATGCCCATGTGTTCCACGCTGGAGTAGGCAAGCATTCGCTTGAAGTCTTTTTGCTTGGCCATGAACAGCCCAGCGACGAGCATCGAGAAGAGACCCAGTACAATCATGGGCTTTCTTGCAAAGTTGCCCTCGCCTGCGGCAATGCACACTCGATAGATTCGAAGAATTGCCAAGAAGGCCCCGCTGGTGAGCCCCCCAGCAAGCAACGTCCCTGCAACACCCGGTGCCTCGCCGTAGGCGTCGGGTTTCCAGGTGTGCATGGGTGCGAGCCCCATCTTGGTGCCGTAGCCGACGAGCAGCAGGATGAATGCGGCGTGCAGCCAGGAACGGGACATATACGGCGCATTGTGCAGCAGGTCGTTGAGCAATAGCGACGGAGCCCTGCCGGCATAAAGCGATGCATAGCCCAGAAAGAAACAGCCCAGCAGGGCCAGCGCAATTCCAACCGACCCAATCAAGAGGTACTTCCAGACTGCCTCGAGGGACCGTGGTGTCCGGTTGAAGTACAGAAGCGGCGCGGTCGCCAACGTGCTTGCCTCAATTGCCACCCACATGAGCCCAAGGTGATAAGCCTCGGTGATGAGCGTCAAGATGCTCAGAACCAAGAGTACGCAAGCGCAGAAGATCCGCTTATTCCCTGCGGGCCGCTGCGCTAAGTAGCCAGGGACGTAAAAGGAGCACGCGACAAACAGCACGGTAGTAAAACCCAGCACGACTCTGCCGACGGGGTCCAGAACGAGCCAGCCATTAAGTCCATGAACGTCGGGGGTCGCAAGGGCCACGGCAACAAGACCCAGTTGGACAACGCCCCCGATTGTTACAATCCAGGGCCGCAAGCGATCCCACGGCACGAGAAAGGCCGTAATGGCAAGGCAAAGTGGCACAATGATTAGAATCAGCGCCATCCGTCAACCTTTGAGCTGGGACAGCCGTGTTGTGTCCAAGGACGCATACTCACGTTGTATGTGATTTACGATGATTCCCATCACGAAAATCCCGACCAGCAAATCGAGCAAGACTCCCATTTCGACCAGGAACGGCATGGCGCTGACCAAGGTGAGGCCCATGATGAAGACCCCATTTTCCAGGATCAAATAGCCCACGACTTGCGAGATGGCTTTTCTTCGACTCGTCAGTAGTATGAACCCAGTTAGCACGGTGGAAAGCGAAGTGGGAACGAGCAATGAGCCAACCGATTGCTTGGCAAGTGGCAACGCGTGCGCAAAAAGGATGGCAAGCCCCGTCCCCAGGGCGCCGACAAGTAGCGATGGGATCAAGCCGATGTATGGCTCCACCTCACGACGAATGCCAACGTCTCGGAGGGCGCGCCCGAGCATCCATGGAATGCCGATACCCTTGAGCGTAATCGTCACGAGCGCAATTAGCAGTGCCTGAAACCCAAACTCGTCATGTGCCAAAAGGGCGATCGCGCCGAGAACTACACCTTGTGCCGCCGACCCACTGATAATGGACTTCATGCGACTTGCTCCAAGAACGAAGAAGTTCAGAAGTAGGACTACGATCAATAATGGGTCTATGATAACTGCCATAATTACCTTGCAAGTAAGATGACGCCGAAGCCGGACAGCAAGCATGCTGCAATCAGGAGGTTCGTCACGCGGCGAAGTCTCAACCTAGCCATCGTGGATTCGACGACGCCAATGGCGACGGCAAACACTAAGGTTGCAAACAGGAACAGAGCCCAGTTGCCCCACGCACTGCCAGTCCTGATGGGCAGAGCCGTGTGTATCACGATTGAGCCGAGCACGAAGAGCTTCACCGAGGCTCCATAGAGAATCGCCGCAAATGGCGGGCCGCTGTGATCGAGAACCATGACCTCGTGAATCATGGTTAGCTCCAGATGCGTGTTGGGATCGTCGACGGGGATCCGACTGGTCTCGGCCAGAACGAAAATAAACAGGCTCACGACGACCAGGAGTAATGGTGCAGATACACCGCGCCACGTTTCGGAAGGTGCTGAGCTTAGCATCGTAGACAACGTCAAAGACGACGTGCACCGGGCGAGAACGATTAGCCCCAGGAACAGTGCAGGCTCGGCGAGGCAAGCAAAAGTGACCTCCCGCGCGGCCCCCATGCCTTCGAAGGAAGATCCCGTGTCGAGGGCCGCAAGCACGGTGAAGAAGCGGCCGAGCCCAAACAG
>PMCK01000562.1:81412-87595 GCA_003154095.1 Myxococcales bacterium
GCCTTCACTTTCACGATGATGCCCAGAAAGAGCGGCGGCAGGACGACAAGGCACAACAGGTGCAAAATGAGCTGGTAGATAGGCAAAGTCTGTCCCCTCCTAATGCCAGATGAACAGCATCACGACCAACGTTGCGAGAATGTAGGTTACGTACAGGTGCGAGCTGCCAGGTTGGATGATACGAGCCCAACTAGCCAACCGTCCGATCCAGCGAAATATCGGCGTGATGAATAGATCCAATACAACCTCTGGTACGTGGCTTTCGAATCGGCTTGGACTGGGAAAGGGCTGCGTGAGCGTCGGCGAATTCTTCCGGAGTCGCAGGACGGAGCCAAACATGTCAACGATTCCATCGGCAAAGGACGAGGCAGTGTATTGCATGCTTGGTGAAGGCGAACTGTAGCCACAATCCCAAGTTGGACCTTTTGCAACGCGTCTTCTCGAGGACACCCTTGCTAAAACGATTGCAACGAGAACGACGGCGACGATTAGTGTCAGATTCAGCCACCCAATGGGGCCAAGTGGCGCCAGGGCTCGTACGCTCAATTGATGTGGGGCGGTACCCCAAACAACCGAAGCATGGTCGAGGATCGACACGACAAGAAAAGGCAGCGCGCCAATTGTCACACAGCACGCAGCGAGTAGCGCCATGGGCGCCAACATTGGCCACGGACTCTCATGGGCGGTGCTCCCGTGGTGGCTTCGCGGTCCACCCAGAAACACTACACCAAACACCTTGACGAAGCATGCCACTGCGAGTGCACCCACCAACGCAAGGATGGGGGCACCGAGTGATGCAATAACACCCACCGGGCCGAGCTCGTACAGACCGGCGCGAAGCATGCCGATGTAGATGAATAGTTCGCTGATGAAACCGTTGAGTGGCGGAAGTCCGCAAATAGCAACTGCTCCGGTAAGAAAGGCAATTGAAGTCCAGGGCAATTTACGAAAGAGCCCGCCGAGCGCGTCGATCTCGCGAGTCCCCACGGCGTGAATGACCGAGCCTGCGCTTAGGAAGAGCAATGCCTTGAAAAGGCCATGGTTCCAAGTGTGAAGCAGCGCGCCGGCCAGCCCGAGCGCGACGAGCGTCGGATGACCCGTTGAACGACCGATGAGGGAAAGCCCCAGCCCCATCACGATAATGCCGATGTTTTCGACGCTGTGGTAGGCGAGCAATCTCTTCAAATCATGCTGCCCAATCGCGAACGCAACGCCGAGGACGGCGGAAGCGATGCCCAAACCAAACAACACGAGCCCCCACCAAAGGGGAACCGTGTCGAAGAGGGAACCCAGGCGAATCAAGCCGTAGATGCCCATCTTGATCAACACCCCCGACATCAGAGCCGACACGTGAGAGGGGGCATTCGCATGCGCGCCGGGCAGCCACACGTGCAATGGCATGAGCCCAGCCTTCATGCCAAATCCAAGTAGACCAAGAATGAACAGCGCCAGGCCGATTGAGGAGGCCCCGGAAAGGCCATGAATGGCGAGCGAAAATGAGCCGGTAACCGCGCGCAGCACGGCAAACATTGCAATGATAAGCAACGTACCAACGCGGGTTGCCACGAGATAGACGAAGCCGCTTTCCCTCACGGCAGGCAGGTGGTCGTCAGTGGACACTGCAAAGAACGCAGCAATGGCCATGATCTCCCAGCTAAATATGAATAGGATCGAATTTTCCGCAATGACGAGCAACGCCATTCCGGCAACCATCAGGCCGTAAAAGATGCGAAGCCTACCCGCTGTCCGCGGATGCTTGTGAGCTGGCCAATATCCAAGCGCGTAGATTGCACCGGCCGCCCCAATCAGGAAAATCTGACCAAGAAACATTCCCGCGAGTGCGTCTAGTCGGATCTGAAACAAGCCTCCGGGAACACTCCAGGGATGCGACCAGACAACCGTGCCGACGCGCAGCATTGATCCGAACGCTGCAACTAACCCACAAGCGCAACCTAGCGTCATCAGGCAGGCAAATATCCAATCACCGAACCTTGTACGAAAGCCCGCGGCAGCGGCAAATAGGCCGCTACCTGCTGCCAACGACACTGCAACGAGCACAAGCGCAATGTTCACGATAAAATACCTCGACCCATCACGAGAGTGCGACTCCTGTTGGTTGTAAGCGAGGCAAGCGGCGCGCTCACTTCGTTATGTCCTCGATGTCNNGCTTGCGCGCTCGATGACCGCTTGTTTGAACCGGGGATCCTGAAGCGCCGCCGAAAGCCGGGATAGGAGATACAGGTGGGAGCGAATTGTCAGCGTCACGAGCGAAAAGAACGTGTGAACCGGGCGATCGTCGATAGCGTGGAAATCTATCGGTTGCGCCAAAAAACACAACGTTACGGCCGGTTGGTTCGCTGGCAAGACGACGGGAGATCTCACGTGCGGGATTGCAATGCCGTCACCAACACCCGTCGAACCAATTGCCTCCCGAGCGAGAAGGACATCGAACAAGAATTCCCGATCCGATTCGCTTGCCAGTGGAATTCGCTTCACGATGGCTCTTAGGGCTGACTCCCGATCATTGCCTTCGACGTCATGATAGACACCTCCAGCACGAAGAGCCGTTGCAAACCCTGGAGCCGAGTTGTCGACAAACCGGCGGGAGGCTGGAAATGCATCGACTGACACAGCCAGACCTCGAGCCGTTGCCCATTCCAAGAGTTCTGCTCGGTGGAAGCGGTAATGATCGTTGACCGACTGGCAGGGAATGTCGGCTCGCTTAATCCATCGATAAATGGCCTCTTCCGTCGTGTTCAACAGTTTGGCCGCCTCTTGCACTGTAAGCTTCATCGCTGCGTCCTACGTTTCGCATGCTTCATCGGGGGTTGATTCAACCACATCGAAAAACTGAGCAAAAATATGACGTTTTTCGTTCCGTTGTCGCACGCGTGTATCACGTAAAGCGATTCCGCGCACGGCGCTCGGACGTTTTTGTACGGTCGATGACGCGCCGCGATACGATAATCGCATGGTTACGTGTATTAGCGCCGTCGTTCGCAAAGACGCCCTACCGCCAGAAGGATTCCAAAGATGATAGCTTCAGGTCTGGGTGGACAGCCCGGGATATGTACGTCAACTGGTAGGACCTCGCCAATGCCACCGGCGCTCGCATATCCTCGCCCGACGATTCCCCCCGAAGCAGCACAGGCACCCACCGCAATCACGACACGTGGCTCGGGAACGGCGTCATACGTGCGCCGAACGGCAGTCTCCAAGTTTCGCGTCACTGATCCGGTGACAATGACCCCGTCGGCGTGTCGAGGCGACGCGACAAAATCGATACCCAACCGCCTTACGTCGTAGACTGGGTTTAGAAGGGCCGTGAGCTCCCAGTCGCAAGCGTTACAGGAACCCGAGTCGAGGTGGCGCAGTTGCAGTGACCGCCCCAATGTTTGCCGGATCCGTTTGGCAACCTGCTCTTCCGTGGGTAAGGGCAGTAGCTGTGAGCTCCGACCATCGGCGCCATTCTCTACCTCCATAACGAGACTCTCGCGCTTTTTTGCACTGAGTTCGAAGTCGCGTCCAATCTCGATGGCACCATCGCGCGATTGCTCAGCGCACCTGCCGCAGAAAATGCAGCGAGCAATATCGATCGAATACTTGGGCTCACTAGGACCGCCAACAATTGCGCCCGACGGGCAGACTGACGAGGGTGGGAGCGCGTCGAAAAAAGTCCCTGGGCGTATCTGGGGGGGGCCGCGAAACCGTTCCGGCGGCTGTGTCGGCTGCGCCGGGTAGCGCACTGTGACTACCCCGGTACGCAGGCTCCTTAGGATTGCCGTAATCATGACGATTCGTTCTCCAAGGTTCCTGACGGGATCGCTGCCCCGAATGCGCCTCTATGAAAGCTTGGACTTCTCATCATTCGCCCTGAAATCGCTATCGGTCCGTGCACGAGTAACAAAGCTCGAAGCTCTTATTAATCAATGGGAAGTCGGGAATTATATCATTTTGAGCCGCGAGCGGTACCGCGGGCCAGTTGGCGTAGCTGGCTGAACGAAGGTGATACCGATCGACGCGGCCGTTTGCGTCAATGCGCAGCCAATGTAAAGCCGCGCCGCGCGGCGACTCGATTGCGCACAGGCCGATTCCACTTGTGGACAGCACCTTTGGCACGGCTACGTGCAGCGGTCCTTGTGGTAAGCTTGCCAGGAGCGCACGAATTATCCGCATTGATTCGCGGGCTTCCGCCGCACGCAGACTCAGCCTCGCGTGAACATCACCATCGAGCGATGTAACCACTGAAACTCTGGGGCCATTGTCGTCCGCGTACGCCACGTGGGGGTGGTCGCGTCTCGCGTCGCGGTCAACACCGCTGGCCCGCGCAGCGACGCCAGTTACACCCAGGTTGATGGCGTCCTTTTGACGGAGGATTCCTGTCGTGTCCAGGCGATCGAGGACCGACGCATTGTTCTCGATGCGGTCCATCAAATTGTCGAGTGCTTCTTCGATTACCGAAAGCGCGCTCTCGATTGAGCGCACTAGTTCGGACGTGACGTCAAGCCGGACGCCGCCGGGCGTCACTAGACCACGCAAGAAGCGGTTGCCCGTCAGACGCTCATTGAGCTGCTGCAGACCTTCTTTCATTCGTGCCCCAGCAGAGGTTCCGTAGTGGTACCCCGCGCCAGCCGGGATGTTTCCGATATCGCCCACGTGATTATAAAGGCGCTCGAGTTCGAGTGCCAGGGTCCGAATCGCGCGCCCACGCGCAGGAACATCAACGCGGGCGATCTGTTCTGTCGCCTCACAGAAACCGAGCCCATGCGACACCGAACACACGCCGCATATGCGCTCGACGACGTAAAATGCATCATCGACTGTCAAGCCTTCGACACGCTTCTCCAACCCTCGGTGTGTGTAGAACAAGCGAGGCTCGAGGTGGAGTATCTTTTCGCCAACCGTGCTGAACCGAAAGTGCCCGGGTTCGATAATCCCTGCATGAATGGGACCCACCGGGACTTCGAGCACGCCCTCGCCCTCTACCAACAGGTGTGGAAATTCTTCAGCTAGCTCCACGGCGCAGCGTTGACTACCGTCGAATTTCTTGCGCAGTGGATAGAGGCCTTGCGGCCACCCGTCATGCAGGACGAGCGGTCTTAGATCGGGGTGATCGGTAAAGGCAATCCCGAATAAGTCCTTTGCCTCGCGCTCGTGCCAATTGGCAGAGGGTACATTCGATGAAATGCTTGGCAACTCAGGATGAGCAACGTCGAGGGAGGCTACCACCGTAACGAAAATGTCAGGCCGAGGCAACGTCGACTCCGTCCCCGGCTCGAAGATGTAGCGAACCTTCAGGTCTCGCTCGGCGCTCGCTTCTTCGTCGGTCGCAACGAGCATGGCGAATGATAGCCCCTGGGTGCACAGCGCCTGCGCAGCCGCCGGGACGTCTTCGGCGCGAGTTAGCCGAACCGTGAGATCTTGCGGTCGAGGCCCTGACTCGAAGCCGGCACGATTGGAAAGCAGCGATCGGAGATTTTCCTCCAACTTTGATGTCGATTCAGCCAAGGACTACCTCCGTGGCATGTACGAGAAGGCGATTGACACCTGCCGGTATGTATATCCCGAACAACAGCATGACCACAGTAAGCGTCAACATGCCCAACAGGGGCCAGCGCGATTCGCGCGAGCGGTCCGCTTTCGCGTCTGCAACACCGAATGCGATCTGTCCCACGTGATGAATCAGCCCCGCAAAAATGACCACCATCATAACGAGAAAGACGCCCACCGCCAACGCATGACCCGCACCGATTCCAGCCCGAATCACCATGAGTTCGCTGATAAAAATGGAGAACGGGGGCGCCCCCGCCAATGAGAAGGCAGCCATCAGCAGCAGCGTGCCGCACCACGGAGCAATGCCAAGATAGCCACGCATTTTGGGTATATCACGGCTGCCGAAGCGGTTGATAGCGTCACCAGCAATCAGAAACGCAAGGGCCTTCGTAACGCCGTGGTTGATANNCCGAGCAGTCGCTTCAAATCGTGCTGCACGAGAATGAAGGGAGTCGCCACGACAACCGATACAAGACCGAAGATCAGCAGTAATCGCTCGCTGAATGCGGGCCCACAGGCATGACAGGCTATCGTATGAAAGCGGAGAATCCCCAATAGCGCGCACTTGATCAAGGCCCCTGAAAGCAACGCGGAGACGGGAGATGGCGCCTGGCTGTGAGCATCCGGCAG
>PMCK01000245.1 GCA_003154095.1 Myxococcales bacterium
TCGAGCGGAATAGTGAACAGCGGCCGCTCCTGAGGTTCGGGGACGAGCGGCTCCGCGTACTGGGCTTCGTGGAGTACGTATTCGGCGTCTAGAACGTTGAACTGCTGCCAGGTATCGAGGAAAGTGACCAGGTACGCGTACTCGTTGCCGTTTGACTGCTTGCCGCGAAGAGCACGACCTACCATCTGCGCCAGCAATCCTTCCGACCGTGTGGGGCGCACAATGAACACGGTCTTCGTGTGCGGAGCGTCAAACCCTTCTGTAAGCATTTCAACGTTCACCAAGACATCGGGCTTCTTGTCTCGTTGATAACGCTCGATGATTTGCTGAGCGTCCTTTCGACCGTAGTCGACGTAATCGGCGTCGACACCTTTCTTCTGGAACTCTTCCGCCAGAGTGTGTGCGTGCAGCGTGTCGGCAGCGAACACAATCGTCGACCCGTAGACGGTCCGTTTCTGCAAGTACTGCTCGACGATGAGCGCATTTCGGCTAGCGTTTTTGGCTAAACGGTGCAGCACCTGAGGCCCGAGTTCGCCGAATCGTTCGAGGTGTTTGTAGTCCTCCTCGGTGAAGTCCTTTTCAAAGTTCACCTCTGTCTTGACAGTTTCAAATACGGGTGCAGCGAGAATCCCCCGATCGGTCAACTCGCGTCGCGTCACCTGATAGATCACCTGACTGTCAAACAGCGCGATAAGCCGCTTTTCGTCGTCTTCGTCAGCCCTCACTGGTGTAGCCGTCAGGCCCAGGAGCGGCACCCCAGATTCTTCAGCATCAGAAGCAATCTTGCATAGCCGGGTGCTGGAGCGTGGTGGGCCTCGTCGACCACGACAAACAATCCCGACTTTGACGCAGCGTGCAACTCATGAACAAAACCTGTGTTCGACTCCATCACTGCGGTCTGCATGGACGAGAACACGACGTCGTGTTCGGGGGTCACACTCGACCACCTCTCGCCGTCCGACGAGATGGCAATCATATGCAGCCGTTCTCTCGGGAACGCGAGGTTTGCAAGTCGGTGGAAGGTGGCGAATGCTTGACGCAGGAGACCCCGGCGATGGGCCAACCAAAGGACGCGCCCCCCGTTTCGGATGTGGTTCTGAAGCAACCACTGCGCAGCAAGTACGGTCTTTCCACCGCCCGTGGGCACAACCACTAGGCCAGCCTTCTTTTCCCCGTCGATGAAATGCGCAGTCAGGCGATCCCACGCCGCTAACTGGTGGTCGCGGGGTGTCACTCCGGTGTGAGCATCGCGAAGCTGCAGCCGAACGTTTGGGTTCCACGTAGCCTGCTGCGCGCTCATGATCCGAGACTCCCGGACCAGCCTGCACTGCGACGGAACGCGCGCACAAGATTTCGAAGATTCCGAAGCGCGACCCGCGCAAGCTCTGGATCCTTGCCTTCCTTTGCAACCTTGTTCCGTGCATTGATGAATTCGAGGATCCGAGAGTCGCTACGTGAGAGATCATCAATGAGCGGGAGAAGCTTTTGAGGCAGGGGTATACGCGAGGTGCGCTGCACAACATACGCTTTAATGCCGTGTGCAAGGGGTCCTGCCATCGCTTTCTGTAACGGCGGCGCACGCCCAATAGTTGGCGCTAGTAGCTCGGAGGGGTCGACGCCATCAGTTTCGGCAATCTCCAAAGCGACCGACCGAAGGAGCGCCTCGAGCTTCGCACCAGCTTTCACGAAACCTCCAACGAGGTGAGTTCCAGGAGTTGCCGGCGGACGCCGCTCCTCCGTGGTCAACCGATCAAGCAACTCGAGCGATAAGGCGTCCACCTTGCTAATCATTGCGCCCCTCGGAGTTTATCAACGAACAGTGTGCAGTTCCGGAATCGATCCTCTGGCTCGTGACTCAAGGCACGACCTAGGACCTCGTTTTTGTCGGCGGAGAGTTGTGGGAGACCCGCAAACCGGTAATAATCAGTGAAGACACGTCCTTCGAGCATCGAGCAAAGGACCAGCGCGAGCGCATACTGGTCGGACGCAGCGCGAGCCTCACCTCTCCACTGTTCCGGTGCGCGGTACCCGGGTGAATAGCCGAGCGCCGTGGCTATGACCGTGGGGCTGCCGTCTGCGCGTTGCGTACCGCGACCGTGGCGCGAGATCCCCCAATCTCCAAGTCGAACATCTCGACGACCATGCTCCTCGCGTACGAGGATATTCGCGGGCTTCACGTCGTGATGGATGACACCGCGCTCGTGGGCAAAGTCGAGGCCCGTGGCCACTTGACCTATGATCTCGATCGTCTCAATTGCTGAATAGCTCGTACCGGCAGCTATTAGTTGCTCGAGAGAGCGCCCTGCGTTGAGCATGATTGCGAAGTATACCTGCAGCTCGCTGTCGAAACCGTCATCTTTGTACGCGCAAATATTCTGATGGTGTAGCTCGTAGGCGATAGCCACCTCGCTTCGGAGTCGCTCCGCGTTTAGTCGACGTACCGCATCAGTCTCACCATCAGCGACCTTCACCACGAACCCGACTCGATCAGGTTGAGTCTCGTCGCGAACCTCGAAGACGCGCCCAAATCCTCCGCGATCTCCAATTGGGAGAAGGATGCGCCACCTATTGGCGAGGAGCACGTGAGGGCCGACCTGACCGGTATGTTGGGCTCGTGCGGATGGAGTGGCCATGGCTCCGCCGGCAGGCGCAACCACCTTAGCCGGCGTCTTCGGGTGTTGGGCTTCCGTCTCTCGCGGCGATGGCCAGCGCTCGAAGAGATTCCGTACCAACATATTTCCGTCGGCGTCTTCGATGTCCTTAGTGGCCGTGTTAGAGGAGATACGCGCGGTGCGCGCGACCCAGATCAGGAGGCTGGGCGAGCGTCTGACCGCTGCGATTCGCATTCCTCCGAGCATTTCTTCCACACCCTGTCCTAAGTCGTCGGGCAACACGTCGCCCAGAAGATTGACCAGCAGCTTACGTCCGTGCGTCTTCTTCAGCACGTTCCGCATCTTCTTTTCTGGCCACGCCACCAGGTGGGCGAGCCAGCTAGTCATTGACGTCGAGCGTGCGCTGACTACGCGCGTGGCACCCAGAAGCTCAACTTCGGTCGCTTCGACGAGGGTGGTCGTGTCGTCATCGTCGTCATCATCACTGTCACCGTCATAGTCTTGTTCCGGGTCGTCGTCGTCGAACTCTTCGTCGGACTCGTCCTGATCATGGAGCTCGGGAAATTCCTTTTCGACAAAGGTCTTGCCCCCTTTTTCTAGTCGCCTCCTTACGGTCCGCTCCGACAGCCCCGTCTTGTCAGCAATTTCCCGTTCCAGGCCGGCGTCGCGAGCACGCGCAAGTGTGATCTTTTCAAGTTTCTCGACATCGCGAGGCCAATGACGCCAAAACGCGTTCCGTACCAGCGTGTTACCGTGCTCTTCGCGGAGCCTTCGGCGCACCGTCTGCATCGAAAGCCCTGTGACATCAGCCAACAGGTCCAGATCGAGACCCGGATTTGTGATTTTAATGTCCCCGAGTCGGTAGGCCATGGCCGGCGCAATGCCTAGGTTGCAGCGGCTGTTGACGGGTTCCGTGCCCATTCAGGATCGGCAGCCTGCCGGCTAGGCGAAAAGAGTTCAGCCTCAACTAAATTAGGGACGATTGTAAGCGTCCCATCCGCTGCGCGTCAACGAATATCAGTCGTGGCGTCCGGCCTAACTGGCGCAGACCCGGTCCAGAAGGCGTTCCAGCAGCAATAACGTGTGAATGGCCTGGACGCGCACGCAATCGAACCGCAACGTTCGAACGGCGCAGGGGTTCCGATCGGCATGGAGAGAAGAATCCTCAGGTTGCCCAATGATAGATCGGGTCGATTTGGATGGCATTGAGCGGTGCGGTGGCATTTGATTTGAGATTGTCCCGCGTATCCACCCTTGGGGCAAACTCGGCCTCCAAGTGTTGCCAGCAAGACGATCGCAGGGGGATGGCTAATCGTCCGCTCACTTGGAGGCCGAAGCGGATGTCTGAAAAGTACGCCTTGCTCGGCTACCGATTCAAGAAAAATCGACGCTGAGGCTATCGAGCATGCGAGACCCGAAGGCTCGATCATGGTGGAACGAAAGAAGTCGGACCCCAAACGCGCCAGCTTTGGGGGGACAGCAGCGCATCTAGGGTCCGAAGTTCTTTGTGATGCACACTTGTGTCGGAGTCAACTTCTTATCGTAGCCACTCGCTGGCACCGAGCGCGCGGCGACGGCGGTTCAACTCGGATAGCACTCGAATTCCCAGTCGCTGACTTGCCCGCATGAATACGTGTAGTCGGGACAATCACACATGCTTGTCGTGCACCCAACGCCGATCCCGCCCAGGTTGTTCGCGGTATGAATTGATCGGCAGAACTGATTGCTTTCGCAGATCCCGCTGTTCTTCGTGCAAACATGGACAGGAGTACAAACGCCGCTCCGACAACGCTCGTCGGTTCCGCACACTTGTCCGCATACGCCGCAATTCTTCCCATCCTGCTGCAGGCTCGTGCAAATTGTCCCGCAAGTATCGGCTGGGCATGAACACGCGCCAGCTGCACAACTCCAACTGCCCCAGCCTGCACTTGCGCCGGCGTTCGTCCCGCAAGAATGGTCACAACTTCCGCAATGCTCGACGTTCACCTGCGAATCAACGCAGGTCGTCCCGCATAGATTCTCCGGCTTGCACGTGCATCGGCCGCTCTTGCACTCGGACGTGGCACCGCATTGCTCGCTTATCGCATTGCCTGGCTCATCAACTTCCCCATTACAGTTATCGTCAACGCCGTTGCACGTTTCTACAGCTCCAGGATGGACGGTACTGTCGGCGTCATTGCAGTCTCCGCCGCCGCATACCTGCGGCGCATAGCCGTCCCCGTCCTTGTCGAGAATACTGAACGTGCAGACGGAACTCGCGGCTTCGCACTTGATATTGGCCTTACAGGCGTCGCCCGCCCAGTACTGCGTGCATTGGTCAGCGGTCGCGCAAGCAGGCGCGGCGACGCAACCGGCGTCCAGTGTGCAGTAGTGGCCGGCGGAACACGCGGTGGCGCCACTGTTGGGGCCAATTGAGTGCGCACAACTGCCCGCGTTACACGTATCAATCGTGCATGCGAATCCGTCGTCGCAGGAACTGGCACACTGGGACGATGCAGCGTCCACCCCGGAGTCGCTTGGGTTCCCGTGGGTATCATCGCTTGATGAGCAGCCGACTACTGTAGCAATTCCAATTGCGAGCCAAGCAATCACCGCAGCTGGCCCTAAGGCTGTTGCATTCATTGGCAGACCGAATTGCTGCATACTCTGCTGCAGCACGCTAAAGCCGTTGCGGCACTGCATCCCATATCCTTCGGCATGCAGGCAATGAGCCCTGTCGTTCCTCCTGTTGATGAGGCACCTCCCGTTGAGGATGTGCCTCCGGTGGCTGTAATTCCGCCTGTTGATGATTTTCCACCCGTAAAATCATCACCCGCCATCGATGAGGTACCTCCCGTCGCGCTGTTCCCTCCGGTCGATGGACTGCCACCCGTTGGCAGATCGATATGCGCGTTCGTCAAACATTGACCGCCGGAGCAGTAAAACGAACAGCACTGGGCATTTGTCGAACATGCCTCATAATCAGCCAAACATGCAACGGAGGTCGAACCTCCACTTGCCACGAGCGCGGGCTGGCAAGTCGTGTTGCACACGAGTTGATATCCCGTGGAACAACAATCATTGACTGACTGGCACGATGACCAGAGCGCGGCACAGGTTGACGTGGAAGAACCACCACCTGCGCCTGTACCACCTGCGGAACTCACGCCTCCGTTTGTGAGCGTTCCACCGCCGGCAGCGGATTGACCTCCAGAGGGCTTGTTGCCTCCTTCTGCGGCTNNTGCGTTTGTTGCTCCTGCAGACGACCCTCCACCCGTTGACTGTCCACCGCTACCGCCTGTCGCTGACGAGTGGTCACTACCTGAACACCCAGATAGGAACAGCTGAGCCAAGCTGAGCATCAGTGTGATGCACCACGACACGAACATGGAGCACGGACGTAGCGCTGCGAAAAACGCGCCCTGTTGGGCGCGCTCTGGTTGATTCAATTTCGTTTCGGACATCTGGGCTACCCCTAGGGGCCGGTCACGAGATGGACAGCCCCAATTTTGGCAGCTATTGTCGCCCAAGCTTTCTTGTGCGACGGTGACAATAACCATTTGATATCATTGACAATATTCACACAAATCCGGCACACTGCTTTTATCTACCTACACGTATATGGCCCCCCAATCGTCGAATGTTCGTCGCGGTCCTCGGATGAGGACCTATGTGTTTGCCGTGCGTCTCGACCGAGAGCCAGATGGTCGCTGGACGGTAACGTGTCCCATGCTGCCCAGCTGTGCGACGTGGGGCGCAACAAAAGAAATAGCGCTCCGCAATATTCAGGAACTGGTCCAGGCGTACGTAAGTGACGCGGTGGAAGCTGGGGATCCGGTCCCTTCTGGCGTTGCTGAGCTAGACGAGCCAGCCGTAAGCGTCACCTTGCAAATCCGGACACGGGCCAACGGCTCGCAACCTCGTCCTCCCGTTGGCGTTTGATGCGTTCACGTTGAGAGAAACGAAGGGCAGCCTTCGCGTCTGCTGCTGCCGTAGGGGAGTGTTCATGACCACGGACGCGCCCAGGCAACAATCTTCGGCAAAAACCTCTGGCGTCAATCTTCCGGGGAACCCACTGGTTGGATGCGAACTGCCTCGTCCAGCGCGTCAATGAAGGTCGGGTACGTTTGAAAATCTCGCTGTATTTCGGCCTGTTCTGCCGAACAGTCTTGCCGCCGAGCGCGTCCAAGTCACCCGTCCATGCATGGCCATCGACATCCACGAGTATCTAGAATTCATCCGCGGGACCCGCGCTCCGCGGACTGCGTTGGCGTACGAGCGAACAGCCAGGGCGTTTCTTGCATTTCTTGGTAAACGGCAGCAGTCGCCGGCTCCGACTGATGTCGAACGCTTTCTCATACGACCCATAGCGCTCGGGCGGGCGCATGCGGCATCGACGCGCAATCATGAGCTAGCTGGCATTCGAGCGCTGGCCACGTTCCTAAAGGAGCAACGTATCTGGAAAACGAGCCCCACCGACGGTATCCGATATGCCAAGGAGTCTCGCAAGGACCCGACCTTTCTGATGCGAACGGAGCTAGGACGGCTATTCGAAGCGGCTGCGAACGACAAAG
>PMCK01000444.1 GCA_003154095.1 Myxococcales bacterium
GAGCAACGCGAGAACACCCGAACACTTCGGTGCGGAGATTGACGTCATTAAAACGCACCTTCCAGGCCAAGATAATTGGGATCCACGCGCAAGTGCAGGCGACCCGTGGTCGGTTGATGATTCGAATCGCCACGCAATTGCAGGAGCACGAAACCAGTCGTGGTAGCGGCTAACCCCAAGCCCAAGCTCAATCCAGAAGCGAAACCGAGCGAGTGGTAAGCGTCGATATCCGACTGGGATTGCTCAGGGCACACCTCGCCGCGACAAGTCGCTTTGAGATTTGACCGCTTGTGCAACGCCATGACTCCAGTCGCGACGCCGACTCCTATGCCAAGGCCACCAGCGCCGAGCGCGATCACGGGCCATGGCGAGGATCCCTTCGCACGGAGATTTTTACGTGAGTCAGGCGCTTTCGAGGCGCGAACTGCCGCCGCACGCGGTCCCTTCGATCTCGCGATTCGTGGGACGAGCTTTATCGTCAGATCTCTTCTGACACCTTCGCCCAAGTCCACGTCGAGTCGTTGCGATTCGTATCCTGCCTTCTCGACGCGAACGCAATGAGCACCCGGGTCCATTGCGTGAGAGTCACCGATTTGCTCTTGTGGGATCGGCCGTTCGTCAATGAACACTTGTTCGGCTGAGCCCCCGACGCCTGCGATCGTCAACCATGCAATTTTCGACTGCATTTCTGCCGAAAGAAGCTTGGCGTCCGCGAGCGCCGTCCTCCAACTCTTGGGAGCGTTCTCTGCAACACCCTCACGCAAAATGAGTTCCAAGCGTTCGCTAGCCTCAACGAAACGTCCGAGCCCAACTAGAGCACGAGCCTGCGCCAAGACGAACGTTGGCGCGTGGACAATCGCATCGGCCTTGCTGAATCGCTCGGCGGCAATTTCGAACTGCTTGGCGCTGAGCGCTTGCTGGCCTTCATCGGCCAACGCTCGGGCCGCAATTCGATCGGCATGGGATTGAGCCAGTGCCCAGCGCGGGGCAAGCGTGATACCTAGCAAACACGCAACCAAACGGCCGACTGTATTCCGGCGTTTGAACCAGCCCGAACGCCGCGTGTCTCCGCACTGGCGGCGCCGATCGCCCTGTTCAAAGGTTTCTGCAATTGTGGTCACGTGTGTGCAGCCCGTCTTAACCCTACCTACTTGTTTAGGGTTCTAGCGTCGCAGAAGGAAAAAAATTTAAGGGCCAAACGCACACAGCCACGTGCGGTGGCGCTTGCGGACCTACTACTGCGCCTACTACCTGCCCGATCGGCTACCATCACACCTACCCTGATTGGTCGTGCTGCGGAACTTGCGAACCGGATCCCAACTACTGTCAGAGCGCCGACGATTGCATGCTGGCCACCAAAGATACCGGCTGCTGCAGTTGCCCAACCAGCATCAGTAATCGCCTCTACGCCGATGATCCTTGCTATTCGTCCCCAAACGCCCCGCGCCCCGTTCCCGCCTATTGTACGCCTCAATTCCAATGTAACATGGCTTGCGGCCCCTGCGCGTCTGGGTCACTCCCATCTTGTCAGAACAACGTTTGCAGCGTGGCCGTCCTGCTCAACTAACGGCATCTTCCGCGCCCTACAGGATAGCCAAGCGTGGCGACGGCATGGCATACTGGTGCGGGCCAATCGATCGAGGCCTTGGGCCGGGCTCGCGCCCAAGGACGCGAGCCCGGGAGTCGCAGCATCATGAGCAAAACCACCATGAGCGAGAGCATCCGACGCCGTGATTTTCTTGGAGGGGCGGGCATCGCTCTCGTCTCCCTGCCGGTATGGGCCACTGGCTGCGCCTCGCGCTCGCAGGTCCTCGCGCCGTCAGCGGTGGGCGCACCGCCGCAGGCGCACCCGGCGACGGTGTCGCCACCGGTCGCCGCGCGGTCCATCTACTTCGAACGCTTCGGCGTGGATCAGAGCCTGCTCACGCGCACCATCGATCGCGGCCTCGGGCGGGGCGGCGACTTCTGCGAGATCTTCCTGCAGCATAAGGTGAGCCACTGGGTTGGGCTCGAGGACGGTGAGGTGAACCGCGCCTACACAACAGTGGCGCTCGGTGCCGGCGTGCGCGTGCTTAAGGGCGACACCACGGGCTACGCCTACACCGAGGATTTGAGCGAGGCCGCGCTTGGTGCGGCAGCCGCGACCGCCGCAGCCGTTGCTGACGGCCCGGCTTCGAGCCCTCGTGTACCGCTCAAGGCTGTCGCCGTTCCGAACGCCTATCCCGTGACTATGCCTTGGTCTGCGGTTGGCATTGACCAGAAGCTGCCGATCCTGCAGCAGACCGAAAAGCTGGCGCGTGCGCGCGACAGCCGCGTGGTCAAAACCACGATCTTCTTGGCGGACGAGACCTCGCGCATCCTGGTGGCAAACTCCGAGGGCTTGCTGATCGAGGACGATCAGCCCATGGCAGAGCTTCATGTGGGCTGCGTTGCCGAGCACCGTGGCAAGACCGAGACCAGCGGTCAGAGCGCCGCGTCTCGCGACGGCATCGTCTTCTTCTCCCCGGAGCGCATCCAGAAGGTGGCGCACGAAGCCGTGGACTTCACCACAATTCTGTTTGACGCCATCCCGCCGCCGGTAGGCGAGCTGCCGGTGGTCTTGGCCTCTGGCATCACGGGCATCCTGCTACACGAGGCCATCGGCCATGGCATGGAGGCGGATTTCAACCGCAAGGGGATCTCGATCTACGCGGACCGCATTGGTCAACGCATCGCGCCCGAACAGGTCACGATCGTGGATGACGGCACTAACCCACGCATGCGCGGCTCGATCAACATCGACGACGAGGGCAAACCGGCGCAGCGCACGGTGCTGGTCGACAAGGGTATCCTGCGCTCCTACCTGCACGACCGCATCTCGGCCCAACACTACAAGGTCTCGAGCACCGGCTCGGGCCGCCGTGAGTCCTACAAGTTCCCGGTGGTGCCGCGCATGCGCAACACTTACATGCTCAATGGCCCGCGCAAGCCGGAGGAGATCATCGCCTCGGTAAAGAAGGGCCTCTATGCCGAGCTGTTCTGGAACGGCCAAGTCGACATCGGCGCGGGCGACTTCACTTTTTACCTCAAGCATGGCCGGCTGATCGAGAACGGCAAGCTCGGCGCCGTGGTCAAGGACGCCAACCTGATCGGCTCTGGGCCTAAAGTACTGGAGCGGATCGATATGGTAGCCGACGATCTCACCCTTTTCTCAGGCGCCGGCTACTGCGGCAAGGATTGGCAGCGCGTGCCGGTGGGCTTCGGCTTACCCACGGTGAGAGCCGGCGGCATTTCGATCGGCGGGCGCAAAGCGTGAGCCACGAGCTTCGGAGATGGCAATGACCCAGGATCTGCTGGACAAGGTGCGAACGACGGTCGAGGCGGCGCTCAAACGCGGCGCCCAAGAGGTGCAGGCATCGGCGCGCCGGTCGCGCGAAGGGACAATCGAATGGCGCGACGGCAAACTCGACCGGCTGCGCGAATCGACTGAGGTTGGCCTGAACGTGACGCTCTACGTCGACGGCCGCTATTCATCGAACAGCACGAGCGATCTACGGCCCGAGGCGCTCGGCCCATTTCTCGACGAGATCATCGCCGCCACGCGCGTGCTCGCCGCGGATCCGCACCGTAGGCTTCCCGATCCGAAGCGCTACGCAGGCCGCTTTGCGGGGGATCTCGCTCTTTACGACGAGGCCGGTGCTGCGGCCGTGAGCGCCTCGGACCGGCAGCGGATGGCGCGCGGGCTCGAGCAAGCCGTGCGCGCCGCGCCCGGCGCATCCGAGCTCATCTCGGTCACCACCAGCGCGGGCGACGCGCAGAGCGAGAGCGCGATGGTGTGCTCGAACGGCATGGAGGCTTCGATGTGCGGCACGCGCTTCTGGATCCACGCCGAGGCGAGCGTGCACGATCAGGGCCACCGCAAGCCCTTAGGCTGGTGGTACGCGACAGCGCGCAAGAAGGCCAAGCTGCCGAGCATCGAGTCGGTGGCAGAGGAGGCGCTGCGCCGCGCGCTGCGCGATCGCGGCGGCAAGCCCGAGAAGAGCGACAAGTACCCATGCGTGGTCGAGGCAGCAGTGACCTCACGCCTACTCGGCGACCTCCTGGGGCCGCTTGGCGGGCAATCCATCCAGCAGAAGCGCTCATTTCTAGCAGACAAGCTCGGCAAGAAGGTGGCGGCTGACCTGCTGACAATCACCGACGATCCATTGCTACCCGAAGGGCTCGGCTCGACCACCTTCGATGGGGAAGGGATGAGCACCGTGCGCCGACCGATCGTGGAGCGCGGCATTCTCAAGAGCTTTCTGCTCGACACCTACTACGCGTCCAAGCTCGGCGCCGAGCCCACCACGGGTGGCACGTCGAACCTCGTCTTCCCGACGGGCAAACGCGATCTCGCCGAGCTGTGCGCGGTCATGGGCAAGGGGATTCTGGTGACGGGCTTCTCGGGCGGCAACTCGAACTCGGCCACTGGTACCTTCTCGCTCGGCATTCGGGGCCAGTGGGTCGAGGGCGGCAAGCCGGTGCACGCCGTGAGCGAGATGAACCTCTCGGGCAACGCGCTCGAACTCTGGAGCCGCCTGCTCGAGCTCGGCAACGACCCTTACCTCTATTCGTCCATGCGTTGCCCGTCGCTGCGCTTCGACAAACTGCAGTTCTCCGGGGCGTAGCCCGCAACGATCCTCACCGTTGAATGGCAATTGTTCCCCCGCGACGAGTAACAGCGCAAAGTCGCGTTTCCGTGACGCAGCGACATCAAATCATTCTGGGCGTACCCTTAACGCAACAACCGAGGTCAGTTGCAAAACCGGCCTCGGTCAATGCGATTCGATGTGTCACAATCCGCCCTCGATGACGACCCGCAAAGACAGCCTGCGATGCGCTCTCCGGGTTGCGATTATCTGTTCGATCCTGCTTGTCGCGGACAGAAGTTTTGCCTCAAGCGTGCTCGAAACGATTGGAGCTCCCGGTGCTGGCAATGGCTTTTCAGCGCGGGTGATGTCCCGTGGCACCGAGGTTACTTACTTCAATCCCTCGCTGTTGCCCGACGCTTCGCCGAATCTCAGTTTTGGTGTGCTGGTGCTAGGCAACTTCAGCAACATCCATCTCACGCCTCGACCACCCGGGGTGGATGTACCAGACTCGGTGTACAATGCGGATTTGGTTAAATCGCCGGCACCCGGCCAGCAGCTGTGGCCACAGCCGACGTCACGACTGCTGCACCAGCGTACAGACACTTCGGTCAGCGATGTAACGCCCTACGTAGCGCTGGGCCTTGTGCATCCGCTGCTGAACGAAACACTGGTCTTCGGGGTTTACGCGCTTATTCCAACGGCTGGGTTCTTGCAGCAGGATTCGTTCTTTTCTGACGAACGCGAGCAATACTTCTCGAACCAACTGCACTCCGAACTCCTCGGTGACCGACTGAAAGTGCCTACGCTGGCCTCATCGTTAGGGTGGCGCTTAGCGCGTCAATTGTCCATTGGGGCAGGCATCGACATTGGCATGGCTACGCGCACGCAGATGCAGGTGTACATTCCCAACGCGGCCGATCAAACTACACTCTTGATGGTGCCAAAAATCGACACCAGTATTGCATTGGCTCCCTTTGTGGGGCTCACACTTCGCCCGTGGGAGCGGTGGCTGATCACGGCGACGCTGCATATGCCGAAGTCCTGGGATACGAGCGGTCAAAACCAATTGCGTTACTGGAATTACGCCTATCCAACGGGGCAAACTGCCATAGTTCAATCCTACGAGTTGACTCAAGGCGCGGAGCCGGCCAGGGTCGGGCTTGGGTTTGGCAGAAGTGGCAATCTTGGCACAACGGGTTGGCAGATTGGACTTCAGGGCCTCTGGACGCAATGGTCCAAGTATCGCGATAGACACGGAGAAAGTCCGTTAGTTGCTTGGCATGACACAGTGACGGTCGGTTTGGGATGGGCGCTCGATTGGGCGCGCCGCAGGGTCATGGGTGAGGTTGGCGTGGCGCCGTCGCCAGTGCCCGACCAACTTGGACGAACCAACTACGTCGATAACACGCGCTTCGGCACCAGTGTTGGCGTCGAATGGCCCTTTAAGTTCAGTAAGACGGACTACGCGTTTGGTCTCACCCTTCAAGGGCAATTCATGTTCCCCCGCTCGGTCACCAAACAAGCGAGCGCGGCTCACCNNTATACAAGCTATGGCACACTACTCGGCGTCGCGATGGTACTAAAAGTGTTGCGTTAGTTTTCTTGAGGCGAAAAAGTCATTGATCTTGAGTCAACTTTTCCGGTTGCCGTGGTTTGGGCCGGGGCCCAAACCACCAACACAATAGAAACGTCGCGACGAATGTACAGGTAGCGCGGGGAGATCTAAGGTACAGGTCACCGACTTCCCGGGTTGCGACGGCAGACACGGCTTCACCGGCTGGGAGGAGTCCCGTTAGCTAATTTTTGTTCTATTTCTCACTGAACCGTTGGATTGCCGCACGCAGGGTCGGGCCACTGTAGCCAAGAACTAGTTAAACAGCGTCGTGGCTGCGTTTACGTCGGTGCAGGTCCATGTTGCTTGAACGCGGACCATAGTGAAAGTGCTGGCGCAAAGAGTCGGGTCAGCAATGGCCGTCTGTGCAGCTAAGGACTTGAGAGCCGTAGGATTGGAAGTCAAGATGTTTTGCTCCGACGTGAATCCGTAGTGTCCCTCAACGCGATCACTGCTTACGGCAATGCCTGTAAGCTCACTCTTCTGGCGTTGCACAACGTAGAGATCGCCTGACACGATTCCGCCCAGTTTGATTGTAATGCCCGGATTACCATCTTGGTCCTGATCGGTAACCGCCGGATCGCTCGGGTCGGTCGGTAGCGGATCGTTCGCAGGATCCGCGAGCGTGGCGCCCTGCACCTCGACGAAAGTCGGCAGCAAGAGCACATCCGCCCCTGCACTGCCCATGGCATAAGTACCCCTGGCCACGAAGGGTTTGAGCGATTTCACGTAACTATCAGGAATGATGACGTAGGCCAAAGCAGTCGAATCAGTGTCAGCGGATTGATCACAGTATGCGGCATTAATAGTTACGTCAGTGCCGGTCTGCGTTACGCTGGCCAAGAGCACGCTATCCGTTCGAGTGTAGAATGCTGACGTCAGTCCGGTGGCGGGAACGTAGCGAGAGGCTACCGCGCGGATGGCCCAGCTTCCGTTCAGATCCGGTGCCGGATCCACGGGCGGGTTGCTCGTGCAAGCGTCGAATTCGCCGCCATCTTTCGATGCTCGAGCGTCGGTTGGGCTACCTGCGTCCGGGGTCGAAACAGGGGTGGTCACCTTCGAGTTCGAGCTGCACCCCAGGACCCCTGTCGAAATGCCAACCGTCATCAATGCCAGTGCCACGCCGACAGGCACGTGGGCTGCGGTCATTCGCCGTGGGTTCAAGTGCGAGTAATTCATTGCGCCTCTACTAGCACGACAGGGCGCCGGGGCGAAGCTTTGAGTCCGAATTGCATTTATGCATTGACTCTTACCCAATAGCCCTGTTGCAGAACCCACTTCGAGCCATCCCAAACCCATTCGGGACCGATCCAAATCCAATCCGGGTACTCGGGTGTAACCCACCAATCGCCGTTAATCCAAAGCCACGTGCCGCCGTTCCAGCCCCAATAGCCGCGCGCCCAATGCGGCGCGACTATCACATGATTGGGACCGACATAGGCGCGTCCAAAGGCATTATGTCTGCCCAGGTAATGTTCCCGGAAATTGCGCGTGCCCCATTGACCGCTGACGTTACTACCCGTGCGGCCACCAATAGAGATATGGCCACTTGACACTGGACTGCCTCTGTTACCCCGTAAGGTTGGACTAGCCCCAACATGTCCGCCTGCCGAGTAACTGCCCCCGAAGTGACTGCCTCCAAAGTGACTGCCTCCCGCATGCCCAACTCCAGCGTGACCTCCAGCAGAATGAGCCCCGCCTCCCGAATGACCGCCTCCAGCGTGACCGCCTCCAGCGTGACCGCCGCCACCGTGACCGCCGCCACCTCTAGCGAGCGCGTTACTGGGCAAGAAAATGAAGGCCAACACCGTCAAGAGTGGGAATGCTCTCGATCGCAAAGCGATCGCAAGCGCTGCGGCAGCAGCACAACGACCAAAACCCACGAAGGCTTTCATCGCCCAGGCAGGATGCATTACCCGTGCCCGCCAATGGGGACAAATCCCGCTATATTTGGCTCCATCCTCGCTTCCTTTCGGGGCAAATTTCCCCAAGGGATAATCTGCCCCAACCCAATCGAGCCGCTCAAACCATTGGACTGATTTTTGTTTTGTCGGTGCGGCTCGGAAACGCTGGACAGCGTGTGTGCCGCGCGCCGGCGGTAATTGGCATTTCACCCTCGCGCCAATTTAGAGATGCCTTGTCAGCTCACGGATAAACCCCGAAGTAACTGTTGTTGATAGTGGCCGGCACGGTCACGTCGAGGCTCGAACTGCTGAGGTTCAAAGTGAGCGGCGACATGAGCCGAATATCCAGGTTCAGCCGACCCGTATGCACGGTAGCGCGCAAATAGCTCATCGATGTTTCCCGCATCTGTCGCACGAGATAATGTTTTCGCATACTCCTCCCGAGGGTGCAGGGAGGTAGGAAACGCAGTGTTGATTCACCGCTCATAGGGCCCGAGATCGACCGGGGCCTTGCGGGCAGTGCCGACGCGATCGGAGGGCACCTCGGGCAGTAGATTTCCCTGGTCGAGCCACGGTGCCGTAGCCGAGGGAGCGAATGCCCCGGGATCGTGCCCGAGCGCAGTCGGGAAAGCCGCAAACCAGGAGGTTTGGAAGGCTGTCTGACGCAGTTCAGTTGAGTTCGGAGTGTACGCGGGCGCGGTGTCATTCGAACCGAAGTAGCCCGAGATCCAGGCGTTGTGATCGAAGGTGTTGGCTTGTACCGTGGTCGTGTCCGTGGCCAGGAGCTGACCGCTCGTGTTGGCCGAGACCGTGGTCCCGCTAATGCTGACAGCAATGATGACATTGTTCTTGAACTGATTTCCGGTGGAGCTGTTGGTGACGCCAATCGCCTGCCGGTCATTGGCTTGAACCACGAACAAGTTGTGGGCAACGAAGTTGTTCGAGGCGCCAAGCTTTGGGTTGTCGGTCTCTTGCCAGAAGCTTGCACCGTGGCGCGCCGGCAACGCGAAGATGTTGTTCTTGATTGTGCTGTTGCGAACCGAAGTGAAGTTGGGGCCCTGCGCCTGGCTGTGATGGAAGAAGTTGGAGTCGATCAGCATGAAATCCGAGGCACCTCGGCCAGCAGTGCTACTACTGCCTGCGAGCCCGTCACACTCGGGATCCGTGTACGCGACGCCGTCGTCGGAACAGGTAGAGATCGGATCCGCGTTGATCTGAAAGTCCGACGATACCGTGTTGTAGGTTTCATTGAAGCGCGCGATGTTCCAGTCGCTGCCGTTGCTCAGGTAGAT
>PMCK01000570.1 GCA_003154095.1 Myxococcales bacterium
GCCCATGCTCCTTCGGGGCATCTCGCTGTCGAGGCCCGATACAATCAAGCGCTGTGCCTCTTGAAGTTGGGTCGCACACAAGAAGCCAGGCGGTCCTTAGCGCCCTTCGTAGCGGGCACTTACGGTGCCTATCGAAGACAGGAAGCCCAGACGCTCATTGCTACTCTGGACGCAGACGCTGGGCGGTAATTCCCGCTAGCCATCAGCTATCAGTAATCAGCGGCTGCAGCCGCGCCAGCTGCTCAAGCACCGCCTGTGGCGAGAATACGCGATTGGCAAGCCCCAAAGGCGTACCAGTGCTCAAATATCAACACAATCAAACATATGCCGCGACGGCACGTTCCAAATGCGTTCGCGTCCGTTTTGGAAGCTGACCGACTGCCACAACGTTCAGTCCGTCTCGCGACAGAATACGGCGAGCGGCTCCGCGCACATTCTCCAGGGTGACTGCGTTTACTTCGTTCAAACGCGCTTGAACCGTTTGGGCCAGCCCCGCCAGCCTCGCAAACCCATGAAAACTTGCCACTTCAGCGGGATCGTCGAACATTTGTTGCAGCTGCCATTGGTGGCGGTTACGCGCCATCGTGAATTCCTCTTCACTGGGACCATCGTCGCGAAGGCGTACGAGCAATTCGAGGAGTTCCTTGAGCAAACCTTCAGCCCGTTCGTGCGCGCAATCCGCCGCAACCTCGACGACTCCACAGTCCTGCCAAGTCTCGTAATAGGCGCTAACGTCGTAGCAAAGCCCTAGAGTATTGCAGATTCGCTGGTAAAGGCGTGTGCTCATTCCATCATCCAAGACACGCAGCAGCAATTCCATAGCGGCTTCTGCTGGGTCATGTTGCCCGGGTGAGCGAAACACCAAACGCAATTCGGTCTGGCTGGATACGTGCGAGATGAACCTGAATTGCGGTTCGGTCTGCGCCCGTGGTGCTACTATTTCCGGCCGTTTTCCCGCAGGTTGTGCGGCAAAACCTAACTCGAGGGCGGGCAGAATCGTCTCTATCTGCAAGGGCCCAGCCATACAGAACACTGAAGCTCTAGTCGTGTAGCGTTCCTTATGGTGGGTCCGTAACGCCGACACGTCGAAGCGATCGAGCTCAGTCAATGTACCGGTAATTGGATGCCCGAGACTGTGGTCCCCGAAACAAAGCTGGCGCCCGAGCTCGTCGGCATCAATTAAATTTCCATCATCATCCAGGGATTCGAGAATTTCCTCGCGCACAATCGCGCGCTCGATGTCGATGCCGTGTAGGACCGGGCTGCAGAATGCTTCGCAGAACAGTGGCAAAGCTTCTTTCAAGCTTTCCGTCGGCAAATCCAGGGTAAGCATGCCGTGATCGACAAAGGTCGCGGCCTCGAGGCTTCCGCCCAAACGCTCGAAGGCCTGTGCCATTGCATGCGGACTGGGATGGCTTACCGTTCCACGATACAGCATATGCTCCAAAAAGTGGCTGATGCCGCCGAGGCCCTGTGGATCGAAGCGCGAGCCCACCCGGGTGAACATCTCAATCACGGTCCGGTGAGCGTATGGGAGATGTACGCCGACTACATCAAGCCCTGAATCCAATTGGGCCGTGACAACATCGGGCTCCGTCTGAATACTCAATCTTCGCTGCCTCTAATCTTGAGATTCTTATATTCATTGGACACTTCGATCTTGCCCGCAAGTGCATGCCGAAGTCGCGCGACGTAGTCCTCGAGCGCGGCCTGTCCTTTCTGTTCCTGCATTTCTCGGATTACCTCGTCTGCGTGCTTTTCGAAGTCCTCGCGCAACGCCGGCTCTTTGAGAACAAGCGTGACAGCAGCGGGCCCCCTCAAGGTCATGATGGGGCTATCCACGACGGAACCGGGCTTATCCAGGGCAAACACCCGTTGCCCAATACCTGAATACGGTGAAAAATCCTCGCCAGGAGACCCGTCCTGAGTAAATGCCTTGGATGTTACGACTCTGGGCGCTTTGCTCGCGGACTCACTGGAATCAGGCTCGTCACTAGGGGCAGCCCTCTTTGCGTCATGTGGCAGCAATTGTGCCATCTGCAATGACAGCGTTGCATCAAGGTCGATGCCCAACTTAGCACTCTTAATTAGGTTTTCCGCCAGAGTCCTCGCTCCTTCATCCGCGATAGCCCGTGCCCCTTGGCGGCGAGCAATACTCAGTCGGCCTACACTTTCAACGTCTGACTCTGCCAATACGCCGTCAGAGCGCAGAATGTAAAAACCATGCGTCGTTTCTATGACCGGCGAGACCTGTCGCGACTTGAGGCCCGCCGTGGCTTCAAGAAGCTCCTTGGCAGCGGGACCGCTGGATTCCGTCAGGCAAACCATTCGGCCTCCCCAGGGTGCGCTTTCGCTTTGGCTCACCTGGCGAGCTACACGCTCGAAATCTTCCTTGCCCTTGGTGATTCGCACGTAGGCCGCGTCGATCTTCTTGCGCAAATCGACCTTAGCCTGATCTGTCACCTCAGCTTCGAATGGAACAGCAATTTCGCTTACGAGCGGGCATCCCGCGACAAAGTGCTCTTTTTCGGTCTTCCAGACTTCGTCTACGGCTTCCTTGTTCTTCTCAGCCCAGGCCAAAAGAGATTTCTCGGAGAGATCCGCGACGTTCCGCGCGTACCAATCCCGGTCAATCGTTACATAACGAATGGTTGCCTTCGACGCGCGGCGCTGAAATTGTGAAAACGCCTCTTCCCTCGATATTCGGACACTGGTGCGGATCAGATCGCGCATGCGCGCTGCAATCAGTTCCCGTTCTTGCTGCTCCCGAAATTGCTTCGGTCCTCGATTGGTGCGAAGGCGCACCTCGCGCTCGTACTTTTTCGTGTCGAAACGATTATCCTGCGAGCGACGCACCGACATCAAGCGCATCAGCGACGCCGAGGGCGAGCATCCGTAGCCGCGCCCGGCGGGCGGGCACAATCCCAGCTGTGCTCCGAGCGTCGGTGCCGATGCAACGGGCAACGATATGTAGGCACGCCCTTGCATCAATTGGCCTTCGAGATCATCCGCCCCAATGCCAATTCCCTCGCGTTCGGCTTGGCCTGCCAGCAATTCGCGTTCAACGATGCCCTCCAGAATTTGCTCGGGCAGCTTTAGCGCCTTGATCTGTTTCGAAGAAACTCCCGGTGGAACAATCAATCCGTACGAGGCGAAAAAATCTTTGGAAGGCACGCAGATCCCAGGCATCTTGACTGCGCAATCCCCCGTAATCTTTGCGTTAGCCGGGCCACGCGCGGCGCGAAATTCGACAACGAACACAACTATGACGAGTGACGCCACGCCAGCGACAATCCACTGGCCCAGCCCACCGCCGCGAAACATATTCATCATGGGAGCGCACTCCTAGGGGTCCCCAAGCCAACGCATTTGGATGAATCGAATTGGGGGGCGCGGGCTGATATCACGGAGGTACTACAAGGTCTAGAACAGGAGCGTCTCGGCGGATATCGGCGGCTTAGCCGGTTGCTCCGCGAATGTCCACGGCGACCTTTTCGACCTCGAGAAGAAAGCGGAGCTCCTCGACCAGAGCAGGCATCGTATCTACCGGTCGCTGAACGCTGATTTCGTACCAAGTGTCCAGAGTGCGAGTCTTGTCGCCCGGATCGACAATGGGGACAACGGTGCGGTCCACCTCTTTGTACCCTCGCTCTATGGCTGGTTTTGCTACCTCGGCCGCCCGCGCAAACAACTGAGATTCGATATCACCGTGAAAATCAGCTTGTTGTGCGCGCACCGTCAGACGGGCTGCTAGCGACTCACCCGTTAGTGCCGACACATTGCTATCCATGATGAGATTGTCGCGAACACGTTCGGCCAGCAGGACCCGGTTTCCAATAGTGCGGTACACTTCGAAACCTTGTTCGATCAGCAGTTTCTTCAGTTCCAAGGGCGTAAGGGGTAAATCCATAACACCGAATTCGTCAGAATAAATGACCAATTGGCCGACTTTAGCCAATCTTCTGGCCGATTCGCACTTTGGCACCCGCATGCCGTCGGCGTCAAGCGCTGCCGTAATATGCTGGGTCTATTTCCACGCGGGGCCGCATTCTGGTAAAGCGGTAGATTGTGGCAGGACGTAGTCCCGACTCCCCTGATTCCGATGACCCACCTCAGGCGCCCGTAAGGCGGCGGGTCGGTGGCTCACGTCGACCCGCCTCTGACCGGGTCACGATGAAACGGGGTGAGCAAGAATACATCGGGTGGACTCTGAATCTGAGTCGCGGGGGCCTGCGCATCGTCGTCGAAGACCCTATCGAGTTGAACACCGAATACATGGTCGTGCTTGGGCAGGATGAACACGAAGCTCGCCCGGTACGCGTCGCGTGGATCCAAGACGAGGCCGGGGGTCAAATTGCGGGCCTGCAGTTTTTGGATGTCGAAGGCACGATACCCCCGCAAGATCCACCAGATCAGAACGACTGAGCCGTCAGCAGTCGGCTGTCAGGATTTC
>PMCK01000129.1 GCA_003154095.1 Myxococcales bacterium
TTGACGGCGGTCCCGTGCAAGGGGCAATGCTCGCGGGGGTCAGCATTGCGATTGGCGACTACACGAGCTTGTGCACCGCCGTGCGTGACACGGCGCGACCAATCCTCGAGTTCTACTTGCGAGCCGCGACGGCGGAGCTTGCGCCCGGAACCTTCCCGCTCGTAAATTCCCCGGTCGAGAGGGGAACCGATGCTCCCGCCGAAGGCACGCTCAACTACTTCGTGCTCTACACGGATGCCTGCAGCGTCTCCAATCAAGACAGTGCCATCTCTGGAAGCGTCGTCCTCATGCGCGTCACATCCACGCGCCTCGAGGGCACGTTCACGGCGACACTCGAAACCAGCGGTGCCATCAGCGGAGACTTTGCCCTCGACGAATGTGCGAGCGCAAAACCTTACCCCGACGATTCCGATCCAACGATGGCATGCGGAGTTTTTTGAACCCAAAGGCTGCCTCCGAGCCAGCCCATAGAGCCGTCCACCGAGGCTAAGCAGCGAGCGAATCGCCCGCTGCAGCTTGCGACACTCGAGCGGAGCGTTGCCCCAATTCATCCTGTTCACCCTGGCGAGTTGGATCAATCGGCACCCGCAAGCTGCGAGAGGGACGTATCCTTGAGCTACCCGACCCGCTCAAAGTCGCGTCAAGAATTCGGGCAATACGTTCGGAGAAGTGCTTCGAATCCGGAATCCAATAACCGTAATGCGGCTTCGTGCGTCCGCGGCCTGTTCTGCAGGCGCAACCCGCCGTTAGAGTAGTTGGTTAGCTGCGCTAGGAGCGCGAAACCTTCGAACGCATACTCAGTCCTGCCTTCACGCCGATACATTGTTAGTACGGCACAACGCCGGCCTGCAGCGACGCCAACGTAGGCCCGGCCTTGCGCGGCAAAGCTATGCGATTGTGCCCAAGTCTCCAATGCGGAGCGAGCCGATAGCGCTGCAGCTTGCGAAACGAATAGGCAGCAACACCGTAAGCGTTGCATGAATACGCGCTATTGCGGCGCCCCTTTCGGTGATGCACATTCGCACCCGTGGAACGCAGCAACGGCGCTCGAAGACTCGTGCTATTCCGTGGCAGCCGCCGGCGGCACCGTGATGTGCCCGATGGGCAACTCGAGCTCCCGGGGATCGAGTCGCGCTCGGGTCGTGAGCCAATAGCGGGGGCACAGCTCGAGGTAGCGCTGACGGGGCCAGTAGGGCATGACTCGGATGAGCTCGGCCAAGTACAGCTCGGGGTCGAGTCCGTGCAACTTGCAGGAGGCCACGAGCGAGAAGAGATTGGCGGCAGCTTGGGCGTGGTCGTCACTGCCGAAGAACATCCAATTTTTGCGACCCGTTGCGATCGGCCTGATGGCGCGCTCTGCCCCGTTGTTATCGAGTTTGAGCCTCGGGTCCTCGAGAAAACGCCGAAGCGGCGCCTCTTGGCGAAGCGCGTAGCCGAGCGCCTTGGACACAAGCCCGCGAGGCCGTTGCTGTTTGGACTCTTGGCGGACCCAATCAAAGAAGGCATTGACCATCGGCAAGAGTTTCTGTTGCCGTTGCAGTTGACGTTGGCTCGGGGGCAACTTCCACAGCGGGGCATCGGCGGCAAACAGAGAGTCGATCATTTTCATGCCCGTCAGACCCTCGGGGTGTTTGCACACGGCTGCATCCCAGAAGTTGCGCCGGCAGTGCGAGTAACAACCTACTTCTTTGGGCGGCGGATCTTCGGGCTCTTCGTTCCAGAGCGTGACCGAGGTCCCCCCACGGAACAGCGCATCATAAACAGCATTGGCATCGGCCTGGATGTAGCCGTGAAATCCGCGAAACATCTCGGATACCGCCTTGCTGGTGTGCTTGGGTTGGTACTCGAAAAAAACGTGGTCTTTATCCGCAAGCACCACGAAGAAGTGCCCTTTGCGACACGGCTGTCTTTTGCCATCCCCGATGAAAGTAGGCTGAATGGCAACTCCCGTTGCATCGGTCGACAGGCAGAAGGCCGTGGTCTTGGCTTCGTGAGCCATGGCATCGACGACGGCCCCCAGCGTTGCTCCAATGTCTTCCGCATATCGGCACATCGTGCTGCGGTCGAGACCTTCGCCCATTAATTGATACAGTGATTCCTGGCGAGCGAACGGTACGCCGAGCACGTACTTGGCAATCAGCACATGCGCAATCAACGAAGCGCTGAGCAGCGAGCGGCGCACCAGGTCTTTGGGGGCCTCGGCCTTGACGATTTGAAGGGTGCCGGTTTCGGGGTCTTTTTCTGCCAATCGATATACGACGCGCGCGACCAGGATTCGGCGCTGACCGCCACGCTCGTAGCCGAGCTTCCAACTCTCTTCGAATCCAATGCGCTCAGCTTTGCCTTCCAGCTCCGGGTGGGTGATTTCAACCCGAATCAAAGGGAGCGTGGACGAGGCCAGGTTGCGGCGACCCGAAGACTTCGGCTTGGTGCCGTCGTCTTGCCCGGCTTTGGTAGTCTTGTTGGGGTGCGACTCTTCAGTGGTGTCGGTGGATGTCTCGGACTTGGCCGCAGTTTCCGCTTGATTCAGTTCCTTGCCCAATTGCTCAACCTGCTCGGTGAGCAGGTCCAGTTGCAACTGCTCGGGCACCGCTTCGCGTCGCTCGGCTTTGGCGACGAATAATCGACGCTTGGCGAGCTGAAGCTGTTCCAGGGCATTGGTGTACGCCTGGCGCAAACGGTGCAGCGTTTGCTCGGAATCTAGCAGTTTGGCGCGCAATCGGGCGATTTCAGCTTCAAGCTCTGCAACACGATCCGTTTGCGTGTTGCTCACTTGCTGCCCGTCACTAACCATGGAGAGAGCCATACCTAAACACAATGAGAATGTCGATCCCCATTGTGAATAGGTTGTGCTTTTTTCTTCGCGCGACTCAGTGAATGCGGCGTCGTGGTCGACGCCCGGGTTTGCTCGTCTCTCTGACTACACCATCGAGCAAATCCTCGAACGCGGCTTCATCTAATTCAACGTAGGTGCAGTTAGGTTCCATGGCTTCAATCGGTGCAAACAATCCCTGCGATAAGCGCTTGTAGAACATGCAAATTCCAGAGCTATCTGTGAACATCACTTTGACGGTTTCGCGACGTTTGCCAAAGAAAACAAAGAGCGCGCCGCCCATCGGCTCGCGACCAAAGCGCTCGCGGACAACGCCACTCAATCGATCGAACGACCAGCGCATGTCGACCGGCGAGGTACAAACGTAAATCTCAACACCCGCTGGGATCATTCGTCCGCCCCCAACGCCTGGACCGCTTGGAGCAACAACGCCCGGTCGAATCCTGGGCGAATTCGGATGCGTGCCTTGCCTACCTCCAGCGTGAGGCCTTCATCTCTGACGCCATGACTCGAACCCACAGAGCCCTTGGTCACCGCTGGCACGAACCGAAGATCCGGCCGATCTTTGCGATACTTCTGCTTCCAATACTTGAATTGATTGATCGGGTGTCCGTACTTCTCGCAGAAATCCGGTACCGTCAACCCGCTCTGCCCGTGCTCCCGAACAATCTGTCGCCACTTCTCTTGGTTGGCTGAATTGCCGCGTTTCATGACCCGGCTCTTGCCAGAAATCGTGCCGATGAATCAATAACGCGTATTCACGCAGCGCTTAC
>PMCK01000354.1 GCA_003154095.1 Myxococcales bacterium
GGGTGGTATGGGCGACATGGACTTCTGATCCAACTGCACCAGCTTCCCTGACTACGCTGACATGGACGCGGAACTCCCGGTAAGGGCGTTCCGCGTCGCTGATTATGATGCCTCCTTCAGACTTGAGCCTTGGCGTCAAGTTGATGATACTGTCCACGGGGTGCTCACGTTTAACCACCGTGACTCATAGGAGGTTCCATGAATCAAAACATTTGGATTGCGTCATTGGCCGGCTCCTCCTTGATTGGGGCCCTGTTGGCGGCAGGTTGTGGTTCCTCGAGTTCCGACATCGGAAANNGGAGGGGCAAGTGGAATTCCTGGGGGCACGGGCCATAGTGGTGGATCGTCAAGCACGAACGGCGGTTCGTCAGCCAACGTCGGGGGTAGCACCGGCGCAATCGGCGGCTCCAGCGCCACCGGAGGGGTTTCGGCTGCAGTGGGTGGGGCCACGAGTGCAAGTGGCGGATCTTCCTCGGCTACCGGGGGCACGACGGGGGTCGGCGTGGGCGGCGCGGTCGCTACTGGAGGTATCGGCAATACCCAGGGCGGCACGACGTCTGGTCAGGGTGGCAATGTTGCAACAGGTGGCACGACGTCTGGCCAGGGTGGCAATGTTTCAACAGGAGGCACGAAGTCGGGCACGGGGGGGACAAATCCTAGCGTTGGTGGCGGCACGGCTGGCGCCGTTGGGACGGGTGGAACACGCATCGCCACCGGTGGAGCATCTACATCCGCGGGGGGGGCCACCAATGCGACCACTGGCGGTGTGGCAACCGCTACCGGTGGCGTTGCCACCAGCACGGGCGGCGCGAGCGCCGCGTCCTGTGGAGTTGCCAACACTCCTTGCTGCACGGGTAACAACTGCACCGCTGCCAATACAAGATGCGAGCTGCCAACCGGTGGCACGGTCATGATGTGTGTTCAGTGTGGCGTAGCCGCAGGCGACATTTGTTGCGGTGGAGGCGCTGCCAACACCTGTAATGCGGGTCTAATCTGTCAAGGTGCCACAGCGACTGCTACCGGTCTTTGTCAGGCTTGCGGCACCACCGGCCTGGCTTGTTGCGCAGCAGGCGGCGCCGGACCTAGGTGTGGGACCGGTCTCGGATGCATCGGTGGCGTTTGCACCGGTTGTGGCGCCACGGGTCAAGCCTGTTGTCCAGGAGGCAGCGCCGCTGCTTGCGCAGCCGGCAACGCTTGTACCGGTGCCGGTGCGGCTGCAACATGTGCCGTGTGTGGTGCCCAGGGTCAGCCCTGCTGCGGAACAGGAACCAACGCAAATCCGCGAACCTGCAGCACGGGTCTAACCTGCGGCAATTTCGGGGGAACACTCGGCTATCAATGTGCATTGCTTTAGCCAGGGGATATCACCCCTAGCAATTTAATCGCGATAGGCCGCTCTTCACCGGTCGTCCTCCGGCATGTGCGTTACGACGCCCTAGTCGCACTTATCCTGAGCTGGACGCGTAAGTGAAACATATCGCTTACATCGAAGACATATTCCGAAGCGCAGACTCGCCCCAGGTCTCGTAATCCGTGAGAGCGGGCGAGACGCTGGTGAATACCTCGAATTGCGAAAAAGTCGTAACCAATGAATGGCGTGCCCTTTCAAACCACGGGCTACCTGGCAATTATACCGCCCAGGCCTGAAGAGGACTGGCTCACGGATGCGGTGGCCACCCGCGAGATGCCTTTGCATTTGGCGTCATTGATCGGAATAGTCGCTCTATTCGTTGTCGTGTGGGTGCTATTTTCCGACGACTCAAGCACCCAGCGGGAATTGCGTACGGCCAAGGGCAGTCAATCTTGAACACCCGCGTTTGAGGCCGGTTGTCGAAGCGGGGGGACCTACACCCCCAAGCGCCATGACATGCGTGCATTCACGGCGTGGCCGAATCGTGAGCCGCGAGGCAGCGGCCGATCGTCCATCCACCGTGAACTCCCGTCTGCTTCCAATTGCGCTGCTTGCTTATGCTTGCGCGAAGGTTACGACCAACTACCCCGACATCGATGGCGGCATCAACAATGGCATTGGGGGTAGTGCAGGGAACGGTGGAATAGGCATCGGGGGCAGTGATACCTGAAAGCAGATAGCTACGAAAAAGCCTAATTTATCGCCGGCGGCGGTTGCTGCTGCACGTCGGGTGGCAGCACGCAGGACGAAAGATCGAACACCATGAATTCAAGGGCTTTCTCTTGTGGCTCCAAATCGCGCACTTTGCAAATCGATGGGAAAGTGCCCGTGCTATCGGCAGTAGCGCCGTTCGAAGTCGTCACATGCAGGCCGGTATAAACGAAACGACCACACTGACTTTCAGCCGGTGCCGAAACAGGCGTATCGAATGAGAAGTAATGAGTTCGCACTGCAGGGCCTGACGTACCGGAAACCGGCTCATAAATCCAGCGCTGCGATACCGGTGGCGTAGGAGGTTGGACGTCCACTGCTGTCGGCTTGACCTCACCGGTTAGTGTCAGAGTCCCCGCAGTCGCTGTAGCTCCGACAGCGAGCAGCCAATCTGCCATGGCTTGGCCCTTGGGGAATGTAGTGTCGATAATCGTGTTGATGGAAGTGCCAATGGCCGATGTGTCTATTGGATCAATCCATGTGGCAACCTCGCCAAACGGCGACGGATAAACGACGGGCGTGCTGCTGCTTGTTGAAAATGTCCTGATCCATGACCAATGAAAGTGTTCAGCAAGAACTCGACCGCCGGCATTAGCGTATTGAACCATCACGTTTTTCGCGTTGGCTGTGATGTAGTTATTACTCTTGGTCGGGTTGGTAGCTGAATCGACACCTGCGCATGCGAGCATTACGATGTCGTATTTCATCATCTGATTGAGGTCTTCCCACATGGGAACAGCTTGCGGGTACTTTACGCCGTTGTCGTAGGCACCACCCACATCGGCATCAGTCGGCTGGTTGTAGATATTTATGGCCCCCGCACCATCGGGGTTCGTGAATTCGGACGCGTCTACACCAATTCGTCTGAATAAACATTGAAGTCGATCCGATTTTCCTGCGGCAATCGCAATCTTCGGAATATTGCCTTCGCCCTGATTTCTAGGCAGCCGAAAGAGATTGGGATCGTCGATTGTATTATCTTGACATGCCTTTACTTCGGGTATCGTGATTTGACGGCGCCATTTGCCAACTTGCAGCACCATCGGTACGTTGGTACCCACGGGGACATCTTGCATCGTGAATATGCCCTGAGCATTAGTAAGGGCTGACGCGATGGGCTGCCCGGAGACGGGCGTCGCACAGGTCTCGCAAGTGGCGCCATTCGTGATTGCACCTACAGTCGCGTTCGGAACATACGCAACGACGTTGTAGAGCGGGTTTTTGCCGGCGGGGTCGTACACTCTCGCCGTCACGGTTGTCTTCGGAAGGGCGCCGCAGTCTTTGATATTGCACGCTAAGTTGCCAAACTTGGCGCAAATAGCCGAATTGGTCACACCCGGTGTGGAGGCATCTGACCCCGCGTTGAAGCCGATTCCCGAGCCACCGGTAGAATTGGGATTGAAGCTCCCGCTCCCGGAAGTACCATCCGTTGACCCGTTTTCGTTCGTTCTTGTGCCGTTACCTGGACTGCAGCTAAGGGCACACATTCCAGTACTAAGGGCCACGACGAGTAACTGCCGGCGAGTCGACGATTCGCCGACGATAAATCGGAAGGTCATGTTTTGCAGACGAATCGGCGCCTTGAGGCAGCTCAAAATTCGATTTGCTGCCGCGTGGCATGAGCCCCTGTTTGCGGTTCACGACGCACTTCGAAATCGACTTTGGGTCTATTCGATTCAAGCTGAAAAATAGCGAAACGGTCGAACGGCCGTGTCGCTCTGGATCCAGCACAAATGCCTTCCAAGATTCAAAAATACCGAAAATCTCGCGGCAACTCACCAGATTGGCGCCTTTTCGTGAGCCAATCAGGCCGGGTGTAATCGTCATTAACCGCGCCGCGGTTGAACTCAATTGTGATGTCCCAGCTTCCGGACAGGCCAACTAGGGTCAGCCATACACGGCGAAAATTCTGTTTGTCTGAATCTCCGCCAGAACCACCAATAATCGGAGTGTCCTTGCACCCATCGCTAATTCGATCCCTTCTGTGCGCCATTGCCGTATCCGTATTCGCAATGCCTGCGTCTGGGCAATCACGTGATGAGGCGGCCAATCGCACCGTCGATTTAGCAATTAATCAGCACTACCTTTCCACGGACTTCGATACGGCCAATAAACTGTTGACGGCGACCATCCAAGGGTGCGAGGGCGCCTGCACTCCGAAAACCTTGGCGCGCGCTTGGATTTACCAGGGCATAGTACGGATGGCGGTCAAGCGGCCTTCGACGACGTGAACGTGACGAGCCCCAAACTTTGAGTACTTGGATTGAAAACCGGAATCGGTTAAATCCGACAGGAAAGAGCAGAAAGCAGGAACGCGAACCCATGTTGCGTAATAATATCGAATTGGCCACAGCGCTAAACGAGCAATATTCAGCTATTGAAGAATTTACGACAGGTATTCGACAAGCGCTTCCCCTAAGGATGGTTGCCGCCGTACCCACGGCAAAGTCAGCTTGGCGCGCAAGGCATGAATCGCACGATACACGTAGGGTCGTTGGACAGGGACGGTACGAAAAACTGGATGGCGGCATAAAGCTCGTTGTCACCGGCGCGTCCGCGGCGGTTGAATTGGCCGCAGCGTGCTACTCCGAGCTCGGCCTGTCGCTGCTGTCCGAATATTCGTCCACGCCCGTGGTTCAGGTTGCACTAGGTGCCCTGCCTGGGGTTGATGTGGAGTTCGTCGAGAATTGCGCCAACTTCGCCGACTATGATCCTAAGTCGGGTAAGATCGGTCACGACGTCGAAGTCGCCAATTTGCTGGGCCTTTATCGCAATAACGGCAGACTGTCGGCGCGCGAGCTTTCCTACGAATTGCCCGGCGGGCGCGCAACAATTTCCGCGGAGGATTTGGTAATTGGCTTTGGTGCCATTTGCGCGCTAGCGCAGTTGCACGAGGCTCACCACAAGACGGGAATCGACGAGCGTCAGGCGCTGCACGCGGTACTCGATTTCTACTGTTATCTGAACTCGACACGGCCCGAGGTCGCTCGCGCGGCGCTCCGAGTGCTCCGAACTCCGCACCTGGATAGTGGCAACGTGTTTGCACTGTTTCTCGAGTCGAGCGCTGACGCGGAGCTGGCACGCGAAATAGATGATTCCAACATTGGCGCGCTGCTACCCCTATCCTTTGCTGACCTGCATGCAAAGGCGCAAGCCGCTTCGAAGCTCGGCGATACGGAGACCGTTACAGGCGTAATCTGGGCACTCAAGTGGCGCGATCGCTGGGTCACCTGGATCCTCGGTCAGAATCTTGTCGACATGCCCTATGACCAAGACCGGGCATTTGAATTGTTAAGAGAGCGCGTCGGAGAAGACATTGACGCCAAGCGGCGTGCTGTTCACCAAGAGTTGTACGCCACCTACGATAGGCGAGCGGAAGGCGACAACATCGAGCGTCTGACGGCGAAGGTTGAGCAAGAGGGCCGCATGATCGTGTGTGGCAGGATCTCGCGCGCTTTCGGGAATCAGACGCAGCTGTTGTCGGCGGCCACCACGGTCGATCGCACGGGGCTAGCGGCGCTATCCGCCGAATTGAGTAACAAGGCGAAGGGGATTGCCGCAATCGCCACTCAAGTAGCCCGAATTACCAAGCTGCTCGTCCAAACGGCTCCCGTCTCCACCGCGCAGCTGGCGGGTGCTCTATGGCACTTGGATGAAGCAATTCGCGACTACCAAGCGAGCGAGACCAAGAAGATCAATCATCAAAAAGAGGCTGACACGGAACAGCTCGTCAGTCGTCGTGGCTATCAAAGCTACCAGGCGGACCTTGGAAAGCTCAGTGAGCGGGTCAATGCATTATTCGAAGTCGCCAATCGACTCCGCGCAGCCGTTGAGACAGCGCCCAGGAAATCAGCCGCATTTCTCATTTTGCAGCAGCGGTTCTTCCCGGGTGAAACTCAACTGCTCTGCCTGGCCAACGCAAACCGTGACACGCATCCAGGAAAAATCGAACAACTGCGCGATCTAACACGCAAGGGTGGACACAACCGTTACGCCTCGGAGGGTTCCGGGACGGTCATCGAAGCTGACGGTTCAGAGCGTAGCGTCAGCTGGATATCCAAGTGTCACCACTGGATCGAAGCCATCCCGATGTTCATCAAGGAGCGCATCGTCAAGGTGCCCGTCATGGTGGGCGGTCAAAAGACAACCGTCGAGCGCATCGAGACCGAAGTCGATCAACGTGGAATGGAGGCATTCTTTCGATTTGCCGCAGGTTACTGGGTCGAGAACTGTGACGAGGTCGTTCAATCCGAACACGTTGCCATTGC
>PMCK01000089.1 GCA_003154095.1 Myxococcales bacterium
TCGAGCGTGCTAGCTACGATGGGACCAGTTTGGTTGCGCTACGTTGGTGTACTGCTGTGGCCACTCAGCTGCAGCTTGGTGCACGAGGTACCTACGAGGAGTAATTGGAGCACCGCTGCGGTCCTGGGCTATCTTTTGATTGCCGCCACCGCGATACTGGCAGCACGACAATGGCGCGCGCGACGACCCCATTTGCTCCTTGCGTTGGGTTTCTTTTTCATTCCCCTAGTGCCCGTCAGCCAGTTAGTTGCGCAAATTCAAAACAGGATGGCGGATCGCTATCTCTGGTGGAGTGTATTGGCACTTGGGCTCCTTCTATTGCAACTTGCCAAGCATTGGCCAAGATTTGGCACTGCGGTCTGTTTGACATTTTTGGGTTTTTGTCTCGCGGTCACGGCCGGGCGCGCCTCCCTGTTTGGCGATAGCGCACTCGTTTTTGCCGATGCGACTCGCAAAACCTATCAGAGCGGGATAGCTCCTTATCAGCTGGCAATGGCCCTCGAAGCGCAAGGAGCTATCGACGCCGCTCGAAGCGCTTTTGAAGAGGTCTGGCGCCGCACGCAAGGCAAAGACGACTCTGCGCGCCGAGCCACGAACAATCTCGCGCGCCTCGAAGCCCGAGAGGGCAACCTCGCTCGCGCCGAATCGGTGCTTCGGCGCGGTCTTCGGTTCTTCCCCAATGATCCAAAGATGCAGGACAACCTCGCCAGGGTGACGGCAAAACAACAGCTCGCTGCAGAGCAACAGGCAGGCCTTAACCAACCAGCTGCGTCAATGGTGGGGCCATGAGCGCTGCCAGACGGCCCTCGCTACTTACGCGGTGTCGTTCGAACCCGTTCCAAAACCGTAAAGCCGCGCTTGCTATTGGGTGGCGGACCAAAGGAGTGCCAGGGAATTTCTGGACGCGAGTAGTCTCGAAAGTCCCGTCCAAATGACGGCAGCAGATGATACTTCCCCGGACCAAATGCCGACGCGCATTGAAGCAAGAGCTGCTGCGGCTCGATGTCACCTCCTACGAGAATGTAGTCGGGCAACACCTTGTTAAAGTACACGTAGCTGGGCAAAGGCGTAGAAAGTTTGGATTTGGTTTGATAGTCGTCATTCAATTGGCAACAGTAGTGTTGATCGGGGGCGTAGAACATTGCCGGGTAGGCCATGAAGTCCGGAATCACTCTAATGACTGATGACTTCGGAAGCCTGCTGACATACTCGATTATGGCTTCATTGCCCGTTGTATAGTCATGTGCATTTTCCGCCAGGTACTCATACAGGCTTGAACGCAACGGCTGCCAACCCGCCCATGCCGACGTAAAAAGGTTCGTTCCCAGCAGTACGCTGCCTGAGACCACTGCAAGCACCGGCCCGAGCGTGCTTGAAAGGTGCCAGGCAGCTGTCAGTGCCCCAGCCGTGGCCATTGCTCCAATCGGCATTAACGCGAATACGTATCGCATATCGGCGAACCGGGTGGTGGCAGTTACTGTCTGCGGCGAGAATGCCACGATTGCCACGCTATACAAAATCAATACGCTACAAATTAGAAACGATTCACGCACGAGTCGAGCTACGGGACCATTTCGAGACATGAATGGCATCGTCAGCAAAAGCAGAGGCGTAACCAAAGGGAAGAACTCGAATTGAGGGAGACCCACAACATGCCACCAAAGCAGCAGTACAATTCGATGTAAACCTGTCACCGTGTTTTTGTAGCTGACACTAACGACCAGAGGGTTAGCAGTGCAAAGGACATAGGCGCCGGCCATGAGCAACGCCAAATAGACGGACCCCAGGAGGTAGACGTTTGCACGGCTACGATAGCGCCTTAGTGCGAAAAATGCTGGCAAAACCACTGCCAGCGCAACTGCGTCCAAGTAATTCGTAAACATCAGTACACTAGCAGTCAAAGCACCAATCGCTGTTGCCGCAAACTGGGCTCGCAAGTTTGACTTATGATGACTAAAGGTCGCAAGAATCGTCACGGTCAAGAGCGCGACAATCGAGTAGTATCGACATTGACGAATGAACATCAAATACGCTGGATTAGCTGCAACCAATAGCGGCGGTAGCCACGGCGGAACGCTGTTCTTGAAGTGCCAACGGGCAAAAACAGCAAGAACTGCAATTGTCGCTAGGCCCGCTAGCACGAATGGAAATCGCCCACCGACAGTTGTGGCACCCAGGAATCTAAGCCCCAATGCCGCTACGTAGTATTGAACGGGCGGCATGTAAACATTGACCAGGTTCGAATCCAGCTCGGCTCCCTGTCGAAATCCAATTACGTTCCGACCATCAAAGGCCGTAAGGTTTCCCGTTTGCAGCAGATTGCGACCGAACAGCGCCGTATTCGCCTCGTCGTCCCAGAATGCGTTGTTACCTAGACCGAAAAAAGCCATTGAGCCGGCAAAAGTCACGAGAAGTATGACAATTACTGCGAATCGCGATGATATCTTGACAGCCGATGGCAGCCGAGTGGATTCCAATTGTCTCTTATTTGAGTTCGGCTCGGAATGTCTGGGAGGAATTGTCGATACCACTTACGGGACCCGAGGGGTTCTTACTTGGAAATTTGTTCGTTCCGCGCGTGCCAGTCAAAAAGGCTGGTTGCGCACTTCGCGTTCGTGTCGCCCAGATAGCCGACACACCTGTACGGATCGTAATGCGGCGGTAGCAGCAAGTAACGATTCTTTCCGACGAACGGCATTTCCGATTTGCGTATCAGATCGAGCTCATTTAATCGACGTTGCTCCGCTTCGGCATCGGCTTTGCCGAGACCTCGGCCGAGGTACCCAAATGCCAAGTCGCGAATATTCTCGTCATCATTGACCGCAAGCACGCGCTCCAGGAACCGCCGCATAGCTTGGTGCTCGCCCGCTTTATCGAATAGATGTGCCGCCGTGATGCAATGATAGGGAATGTTTTCGTTGTGGCCGATCAATTCGCAACTGCGCGCTAGCGCCCGGGCACCGGCGATTTTCCATTGCTCAGCCTCCGTTTTCCCGGAAAATTCTTCAATTCGGGGAGCGGCAAGATAGGCCAGGTATTGCCCAGCCGTCAGGTGTAGTTCTTGATCAAAGGGCAATTCTCGCATGCCACGTTCCAGAACGGAGCGAGCCAGCTTGAAGTCTTTCAGAGTGGCCTTACCCGCCTGAAAGGTCAATAACGTATCCGCCAACCGGTACGGAGTTGAAAACTTGGGATCGAGTGCAATTACAGTTTCTAAATACGCATCCAACGTATCGAAACGGCGATGTTCTTGAAGGTGGAGCCCAGACTCGACTAGGAGGTGCGCGAATATCAGTTCTGCCATTGCCGATCGATAACCGAGGCTGAAGGCTACCGCTTGCCGAGGGGACGGCAGCGCGTAGATATCTCGCTTGGTTCGGGCTCTAGCAAAATCACGCGCCAGCCCCGCCCTTACGGAATGCGTGACTATTGTACCCAGCAGAACGCAAGCGACTACCAACAGACGCTGGCCATATTTCCGCCATCTGTTTGAGTCAAACGTCGTCATCATTTACCTCGGAGCGAATGCCCGCAAACTCGTCGGGATTTCCAATATCACTCAACTTCCCTCCAAACTTCCAGACTATTCATTTCGGGCTCGCCAGCAGCCTTCACTGAACCTCGAATTTCGAAGGTGCTAAGGAGTCCATCGCCGTCGAGATCTCCATGCGCTGTAGCAACGAAAGAGCTTTGCTCATTGGCGCATTGGCTTTCAAAAGAAAAGGCAAAGGCATGCGGTGTTACAAATTTGAAATCGAGGAGTCGCCAGGTGGGGCTGTCCCAGGTGCCTTCGGGATCCGTCAGGTTCACACCCGCCGGTACTCGACTAGGAGTCATGCCGACTGAGGGCGGGTAGGCTAATACCGTGGGCCGTCCGGCGGCCAGCGCCGAGGCTCGCGTAGCCAACCGTTGCAATCCGTCAATAGGCTCAGCCAGGCGCGACGCCCTAAGGTTGCGAACGAACGTCGGCACCGTTGCACAGAGAATTGCGCCGCCTACAGCTGCAACCAAGACCGTTTCCACGGGGGTCAGGGGACGCATCCGTCGGAAGGTAGCACAAGCTCGGGGGCCAAACGCAAAACGACGAAGCGCACCCGCAAATTCCGCCGAGGAATTTCCGGAGTACACGCCGCTACCTCTCAAGGCGCAATTTAGCCTTTGTCGAATATGTGATGCTCGCAACGTCGAAGAACGCACGTTTTCACTGAAGTAACAATCCAACGCGACGCCCATGCTGTTCAAGTGTGAAGTCCGATCTTTGAGGCTTCATCCGTGACCGGCTAGTGGGCTCCTTTCGCAGAACAAAGCTGGATCATTTCGATCGCTCACGCTGTTGCCGTAAGTCTCCGCTTGGAAGCGGGCCATCTCTTTGATCTCCTACGGGTGTTCAGAGCCAAAGGAGCAGAGATGACCCGCCATAAAGTAAGTCACATTCGCGATTCCTTGACCAGTCTGATTTCGCCCCAACTCATTCGTCGGCGTGCCCGCAGCTTGGGTGTCATCAAGCGGCAGCGCAAGATCGACGTTGTGGCGCTCGTCTACGCCTTGGTGCTGGGCTTTGAGCGTGGTGCTCGTCGTAGCCTGGCCAGTTTCCGCCGAGCCTACTGCAGCAGCACCGGGGTCACGCTCGCACCGTCGGCATTCTATAGTCGTTTTACTCCGGAACTTGCCGAACTCATGAAGCAACTGACATCTCATGCCTTCGAACATCTCAAGGGAGGCACCTCCAAGCTGCAACGCGCTCTTGCCGCCTTTGCCAAAGTGTTCATCGCAGATGGTTCACTGGTGCGTCTGCATCCTAATCTCCAGCATGACTATCCCTCAGTTTGGACCAATCACACTAAGGCGGGTGCCAAGCTCCACGTCACAATCGATGGGGCTTCACGTACTCCTGAAATCCTGCGCATCGTACCCGGGTCAAAGCATGATGTGACGTTGCTCAACGTCGGCCCTTGGTGCAAAGGCGCGCTCTTGGTCTTCGATCTGGCGTACTATCAGGGCAAGCTATTTCGCCAGATTCTCGACCACGGCGGCCACTTTCTGTGTCGCGCCAAGAAGGACGCCAACTTCATCATCTTGGCGGCCAAGAAATCCCGTTGGGTTGGTCTCAAGGACAAACCCGCACCCACC
>PMCK01000117.1 GCA_003154095.1 Myxococcales bacterium
CTACTCATCGCGTTGACGTTGTCCTCATGCGCGCCACAAAAGGGCACCGCACCCGCCGCTCCGTCGCCCGCTGTTGTGACGGTGGTGCCAGGTGCGAGTGCGCCGGCTGCGAGCGGAGCCGCGGCGTCCGCAGGACCACGGACGATCATAGACAAATTGGAAGCTACCAATTGCGCGCGCCGCGGATTCGGCTGCGGTTCCTGTGTTTCCGATGGCATCTGGGGCGCACTGTGGGTGGAGGACGATTGCACGCGCCATTGCGACAAGATCTGCGGCAGTCTTTCGGCAAACTCTCCGAATGTTGCCGCATTGGCTTCGCAATTCGCAGGCCCCAATCTTTTGGAAATGAAGGTCACGTTGCCTACGGAAGTGGTGGTGCCGCGCAAATCCGACCCGAAGAAGAAACCCAGCAAGGCAGCAGCTGCTGCGGAATCCATAAGTATCGTCGAAAGGTCTTCGGCGTTTACGTATTTTGCGAACCACGACCATATCAATTGTGGAGTGCTTGGCCCTGCATTCGCCGCAATTACGTGTAATCCACCGCTCGTTGCCCATTGTGGATGCGAAGCGTCGGGCTCGTGGGGTAAAGCTAATTGCGACTGCCGCCAGCCTCCCGCGCCGACGCGATCGACAGCCGTCAATAACTGTCACGTCGATGCACACCCACACGCCAGTTGTCCCGCTGCGGGGTTGCCAGACGTCAACGACCCGGGTTGCGCCACGAATTGCGTTCCGGGACACACGGGCGTCTGCAAGGAAGCAACTTGCGCCGCAAATACTTGGACTCAAAGTATTTGTGCCTGTTTTCCGCAATAACGGCGAGGGTAGCGCCGCGGGGCGCACCACGTCTGCTCCCAAGAACTGTGTTTCGTGCCACTGAAATTCGTTCAAGTCTGGTGTGTGTCTGGTAGGGCTAATGTGCGACTGACAATTCAAATCGAGGCTTCGCCGAGGCATCGTGTTATTCTGTCAAAATGCGTCACGGATGCCTTCTGTTCGGTCTACTCGGCGTAAGCCTTGCTTGCTCCTCTAAGGATGTAGCGTCGACTCCGGGTATAAAGATGGCGCTGGGCGAGCAGCGCACGGGCGAGGCCACCTACTACGACTTTGCCAACGGCGACGGTGCTTGCATGTTTGGTCCAAGTCCGAATGATCTCAATGTTGCGGCGTTGAATGCACCCGACTATTCAACGGCCGCCTATTGCGGGGCTTGCGCCGACGTTACCGGGCCGAGCGGGAAAGTCAGGGTACGCATCGTCGACCTCTGTCCTGAATGTCCGACGGGCAATCTCGACTTGAGCCCGCAGGCATTTTCTCAAATTGCCGCGCTGGAATTGGGTAGAGTTCCAATTACTTGGAACCTCGTTGCTTGCGATGTAAGCGGCCCGGTTCAATACCGTTTCAAGGATGGTTCCAGCCAATGGTGGACGGCCGTGCAAGTCTTTAATCACCGGTTGCCCATCACTAAATTCGAGTGGTCTGCGAATGGAACTCAATTTACCGAAATCCCGCGGCAAGATTACAATTATTTCCTGGCGGATTCCGGGTTTGGTCCAAATTCCGTAACCGTTCGCATCACGGCTATTGACGGGCAAACTTTGACCGACACATTGCCGCCCGCACAATCATCGCTGGTTGTGGACGGCCAGGCGCAATTTCAATAACTAGGAGGGCCCTGGTCCGATAGCCTCGGATGATTGCACAGACGCCTAGTCTAGCTCTGGAGTAATTGTCATCCGTTCAATCGAAGTGCCGCGGATTACGGCAACGTCCGAGGTCCGCTGCGCAGCATTTTCGATTAGCACCCGATGCAGATCGTCGACTCCTGCAATTGCAGTTTCACCGAGTCGAATTATTAAATCGCCCTCACGGAGCCCGGCCCGGCTCGCCGGCGATTGGGCGACAATCTCGACGATGAGTGCTGCAGTCCCTTGTTCGATATTGTGGTGGCGACGGAGACGCGTCAATATTGGAACGGTCTGTGCGCCGAGGCCCAGGTAAGCACGGTGAATCGTTCCCTCCCGCATGAGCCTCAATGCTATCAACTTTGCCGTATCGATGGCAATTGCAAAGCAAATGCCTTGCGCTGGCCTGAACATGGCCGTGTTCACGCCAATGACTCTACCATTTGAGCCCACGAGTGGTCCGCCAGAATTTCCAGGATTCAGCGCCGCGTCGGTTTGGATGACGTCGTCCACGAGTCGACCGGTTTGCGTGCGCAGAGAGCGGCCGAGCGCACTGACGACACCCGCCGTGACAGTGAATGAAAGGCCAAAGGGATTTCCAATTGCGACCGCAATACTTCCGACCTTGAGCGAACGCGATTCACCAAAGACCGGTAGGCCATTTTCTGTCTACTGCGATATGACCCAGCACCATGGTGGCTGGACCCAGTTCGCCAAATTGTCGAATTCGGCGACGGACAGCGTCAAAGGAGCGTTTACGTTGGACCGCAATGTGTCGAACATTGTTAGCAACTCGGCACCCGTGGCGGGGACGTTCGCAAGCCTTAATTTGGCGCGGTTCGACGCTTATGGTCGCGATTATACGATAAGGATCGCAACCGACACTACAAACCTCGGCCAACAATTCCAATACACTTTCTACCGACCCGCCGTGACTCAGGCCTTGCTTCCTAGTGTCGCAGGAGCGAACTGGACTGGGACGGACACGGCGACCAAGATGGAGTATCTGGTCATGGCTTCTGCGGCCGGTCTCACGAACACGACCTGGTTGCCAACGCCCGTCTGGGATATCGCTTGCGGAAATGAAGTCGTCGTGTTCGGCTCCCGCCTTGTGGCGTATATCAGTAGCGGCGATTGCCTATCGAGTGACGGTCAAACCCAACTGTGCCATGCACCCGCGGGTGCGCTCCTGAGTGGCTGTGGACTGCCCGGTACTTTTACGGCGGCCACTTCACAAGGCGACGGTGTTCCACACAGCCACGGTCACGACGCGACCTACTGGATTAAAGAGGCCAATATTTCCGGGACGCCGTAATGAGCGAAGCCCGCGATAATTGAGGGCTGCGCCCTTCATCGCAATAGTACCGGGCCACCGGCGTGAAGGTGAGCGATGGCACGGACTCGTGCATCGCTCGACGCAGACTCACACTGAATTCTCGGAAGAAATCCAGTGCGCTCGCAGGCCGTTCACGGTTCTGCCAATCCTAAATAGCAACAAGCCAGCGCTGCCAAGCTTGATTCGCATCGCTCGGGCTTTGGCCGACGACCCGCGTGAAGGCTTTCTCGCCGGTGGTGTCGGATTCGTAGTTGTCCTTCCACTGGTGATAGAAGTCCCAGAGGAGATTGTTCTGTTCCATCCACAGGCAGAAGTACCTCGCCAGGGAGTAGTTGAGGGACTCACCGTCACCGCGAAAGGTAGCATCCTGCATGCCAAAAAGGTTGTCGATTCGCGCGTGCTCGCGTTCGTTCCGACTATTTATGGCGTCTAGTAACCTCGGTAGACGCCAATTCTTGACACCGCGGATCTGTCCCTTCTTTGGCAAAGAAAAGCCCTCGTAGAGCGACGCAATACCCTCCTCGATCCAGATGGGCGCCTTTGGAAAGTCTTGCTCGAAGATGGGATGAACCAATTCGTGCGTGAGAGTGCCCACCCCTAGTCCGACGTCAAGAACGATCTGGCGCTCGTCATGGCCGTAAAAGCCATAGCCCGAGATACAAGGTGCGTTCCAGTGCCTTCTGCAATAGGCCTGATACGGCTTGGCTGAGGGAAACAGGTATACCGTGATGGCACGTGACGGCGCCTGCGTGAAGCGACCATTGACGTAGGCTTCGATGGCTAACTCCGCTGTACGGGCGGCGCCCGAGACTTGCCCTTGCGGGCCTACGACGACGAATACATCCTTGACGATTTGGATTGAAATTCGTTCTCCGAGATCCAGCCTCGCTTGCCTCACACGGCTGGCGACGTCTCCGACTAGGTCGTAAGCAGGGGGCGCGGCAGTTGCGACGACCTCGGGGGTTGGCGTGGAAGAATCAGCGGGTCCCGGCTTGCCATCCGTCAACTTCTTCGATGTTTCCCAAGATATATTCGGCGGCACTCCTGCGGAGCGCTTTACGAAGCCAGAGGGTTCAGTCGCTGTCGTGCAGCCAACCAAAATCACAAAGGTGTAGAGCTGGTAATAGCGCATAAATTGCTCCAATTTGCGTCGTCCTGTGGTATCGCGAGCTCGAGTGGAGGCCCGCAACGCGAATGCAGGACCTCCACTGACCCGGGAACGACGAACAACCTACGGACCTACTTCGACATATAGTTCTTGTGCACTGATTTCCCGCGAATACGTGGGTCATCCGTCGTAAAGACTACGCTCTTCGGTGTCTCCTTCCGAGACACGCTCGTGGTCAGAGTCTGCTTCTCGTTGCGAGCCGCACCGGACTCTGCGTCTGAGAACAATGTTCGAACGGCCGCGGTGCTCGGGGTTGAAACTGGGCCGGGCCCCTTTTCGGCGACCGCCTCGGCGGCGCTCGCTCGCAGCATCTTGGCCTTCATTTTTCCGAATAGTTGGGGTGACGCAAAGATATCGGCGGATTCTACATTGCCGTTGACGGCAATTGCATAGCCCACTGCGTCGTCTGCCGCAGGCAATTGGCTTTCGATATTGCGAACATAGCTCGAAATATTTTCATTCAGCTTCTTGTCTTCCAAACTCAGCTGCAGACTCGACTGGGATGTGGGCGATTGAACTGAATGTCCCAGCTTACTGCTAACGGCGGTTTGCGCCTCGGCTACCGATTTCCAAACCTCACCCTGGTTGGCCGATACTTTGACGGCCATCTTTTGGCTCTTGGTCATCAGACTACCCGTCGACGATCCAAAATGTTGTACTGATTCTTCCCCGCGGCCATGCCAGCGTCCAGCCTCCACGCAGAACACGTTCAGGGCGACGTTCTTGCTCTTCGGGGGCAGCAGGCTGTCATGCTGCAACACTCGATCTTGACGGCCGCCTTTGACGATATCCCCTGATTGAAGGTAAACTCCCTTCTTGCCATTGTTACTGGCAAGCAATTGATTGACATTCCCAGTTTCAGAGATCGTGATTGCTTTCTGTGCCAAGGCTTCCTGTAAAGTAAGAATGTCCTCGTGCCTTACGACCTTGGAATCACGGATCAGAAATACAGCCAGATTTTCATAGGCATAGGGTCCCGTGATATTCAGACTTTCCGGATTCGTCGGAGTGTCGGCCATAGCGGGTCGCTCTGGGATGAACAGGGCGACTACGGCAAACAGTAGGCTCAACAGACACAGTGTTACATACGTTGATTTCATTCGTGGCCTCCAGATCCCCCCTTCGCAAGAGCCAGGCCAAAGTCGGACTTGCCGTTTCAGGCCGAATTGTTGCCATTTGCTGTGCCCGTTGCTGCACGGTCAAACCAAGGACTTTGCCGACTTGTAAAGTCCCTTTACGTGCTGCGCGCCAACCGTCGGTTTGCTGCGTTAGCAACAGCTTCACTTAGAATCAGGCTTGAACGCTTTGCTCTTGGCCGGCGGCATGAAGGATTGACTTGGTGCGTTCATATTTTGCGAGAACGACCCCTTGACCGAGCGCTGCTGCTGAGCTTCCTCTAATGGAATGGGCACGGGGCTCGGATTGGATTTCTTCGAACCCACCTTTGAGACTGACGGCGCTTGCGTAACCTTGGGTTTTGATACCTGTGTCCGTGGTGGGGCGGAATTCGACACTTCGCGCTTCGTCGTTGCGGCGCTTGGCGTTGTTGGCGTCGAAAGGGGCGGCGCGACGCTGGGTGTTGCTTGAGCCAAGGAAACGGGTGAGGTTGCGTTCCCCGGGATTACACTCTCTGCGCTAGGGGTTGCGGGGACGGGGATTGGCGCAACCGCGACCTTTCGCGGACTGAGCGAGATACCACCCCACACTGCGATTGCCGCAACTGCAATGGAAGTCGCTGCCATCAATCGTTTCTGAGATTTTTTTGTAGTGGCGGCACGCAAGAGTACCTGCGCTTCGCGTGCTGAGTGAAGCCTTGCCGCGGGATCCGGCTGCAATAAGTGCCTAATCAGTCGATCGACGCCGCTCGAAACTTCTGCACGTCGTTGGTGCAGCGGAGAAAATGCGCCTTCAGGTCGCTCGCCGCACAGGGCTTCGTAAAGCATGACTCCCATCGAATAGAGATCACTGCGGGCATCCACAGGTCGCCCCGCGCGCTGTTCGGGGGACATATACGGAAGAGTGCCGAGAATTGCATGCGTGTGGGTTAGTTGAGTCTTTCTCGATGCAAGCTCGATATCCAAACGAGCAATGCCAAAATCGGCCAATTGGGCTCCATCACGAGCCAAAAGCACATTGGCAGGTTTGAGGTCGCGGTGGACGATGCCCCGACTATGTGCATGCGCCAGCGCGTCGAATAGACGCATGAAAATATCGGCTGCTTCGGACAAGCCGAGCATACCTTTCATTAGCCGCTGGGCTAAAGTTGGCCCCTCGACGAGCCGCATCGAGAACCAGGGTAGCCCCTCCAATTCGCCCCGGGCGATTACCTTCACGATCCCGGGATGATCGAGCTTTTCGAGCAGGCTGACCTCGCGCCAGAACCGGGCAATGAATTCAGAGTCGGCTGCTAAACTCGGCGCCAGGAACTTGATTGCGTAGTTCTGTCCCGCCTGATCATGCGCACGGTAGACCGTGCCCATTCCCCCCGCGCCGATAACCTCCCCAATGACGAGCCCATCAACCTCGGTTCCCGCCCAGTTGCGCTCGGCGACGAAGAGGGGCTTTCCAACCAGGGTGTCCAGTCGAGCGCGATCCACCTCCACTGCACAGACAGGGCAGACGAGAGGAGTGCCGGCGCCATCGCCCGTGGGGAGTGAAGCCTGGCAAACCGGGCACAAAAACCTAGGCGCTAGCATGGGGAAAATTATTATACGCCTAGACCAGCTGAAATCTTCCGGCCGATATTTGCGCGAATAAGTATGAGCAGCCATCAGCCATCAGCCATCAGCCATCAGCCATCAGCCATCAGCTATCAGCTATCAGGCCTGAGTCAGAGAGCTGACGGCTG
>PMCK01000273.1 GCA_003154095.1 Myxococcales bacterium
GTTGGTCTGTGCCGGTGACTTGTTGACACTATTCGTTGCACTCGAAACAATGTCGCTCGGCACCTACTGTCTAGTAGGGCTACGCCGTACATCCCGCTCCCTTGAAGCTGCCCTAAAATACTTCTTGCTGGGAAGCTTCGCGTCTGCGCTGCTTCTATTCGGAATGGCCCTATTGTATGGAGCTACGGGTCACACGGATCTACTCGGTATAGGTTCGTCGATTGCAACGCTGAACGACAAATCAACAACCGTGCCCTGGCTTATGGGTGGAGCAGCCCTGGTTGTCGCCGGGTTGCTGTTCAAAATAGCCGCAGTACCATTTCATGCATGGACCCCAGATGCCTACGAGGGAGCCCCGACCCCCGCGACCGCTTATATGGCTGCCGTCGTAAAAACTGCGGCATTCGGCGTATTGCTGCGCGTTCTACTCGTAGCCTTTCCTGACCCGCGGATCGCTAGCTGGGGCAGCGGCTGGTCTGGCGCGTTAGCCGTAGTGGCCGTGCTCACGATGTCCGTAGCCAACGTGGTTGCGGCCAGGCAAAGCTCGGTAAAGCGTATGCTTGCTTACTCGTCGATTGCGCATGCTGGCAATGCCCTAATCGGCGTCGTCGCAATGTCGAAATCCTCCGAAGCTCAGGCGAGCGTAATGCTTTACGTCGTTGCGTACGCACTATCGACGCTGGGCGCCTTTGGTTCCCTAATATGGGCAGGCTCACGCGGAAATGAAGCTACGAGTTATGCTGATTTGGCGGGGGTTGGGAGGCGAAATCCACCGGTTGCATTGGCGCTCACGTTATTCGTGTTATCTCTTGCTGGTATACCACCAACAGCGGGTTTCTTCGGCAAACTTGGCGTCTTTCGCGCTGCGGTTGACGCCAACATGATGCCACTAGTAGTCATTGGCCTCATCAACAGCGTAATTGCTGCTTACTATTATCTAAAAGTCGTCGTCGTAATGTACATGCAAGAACCTGACAAGGGCATGGCCACTGCCACACCGATGCGCGCACCGATGTTAGGGACTGCACTCTTTATTGCTGCTATTCTCGTATTGGTTCTGGGTATGTTTCCGGAAACGATGCTAAATGTCTTGGCGCGCACTTCGCTCGCCGGTTAGGTTGACTTAAAAATGTATCGCGTCTCTTGCAAAGCAAATCTTTCGAGTAATCTTTCACCGAAACATCTTGGCAATTGCTCAGGGGTTTTCCTGCTATTCGTACTACTCACGGCCTGCCGGCATTCGGCGAAGGAACAAGTCCCAGATGCGGGACTGAAGTTGATACCCATCCCCGAACAGCGTATTGAAGCCATCAACAACGCGAACAAGCAGGCTCCGTACCAGGGCGCAACTGGTACGGTCGAGGGCGTTGTGACGATGGTCGGCGATGCCGCGCCAGATATGACCACCTACATCGACAAGATCCCGGCTGACTGCTCGATTGCGACGAACACCTATGGCAAATTATTCCGTGAGGGCGCTGGGCGCAGTGTTGCGGATGTCTTGGTCGCAGTCACCGGTTACAAGGGGTACTTGAAGCCCAAAGCGGACCATGTCGAACTATTGGCTCGCGACTGTGCGTGGACGAAAAAGACCATTGGCGTGACTTTTGGCCAGCGTATCGAGGTAAAGAGTTCCGACACGCGACCCTACATTCCACAACTCTTGGGCGGCCCCGCCGGAGCCCTACTCGTCGCCGTGCCCGGCGGAGACGCGGTTCCCGTGTTTCCTCAGGAGCCGGGTCATTACGTGCTCATAGATTCGATGCGCCTTTATTCGAAGGCCGACGTGTTCGTTGTCAGATATCCCACGTTCGACGTGACTGCGCTCAACGGGCGCTACCGAATCGAAGGCATTCCAGTTGGCCCAGTGACGGTGTCCGCTCTCTTGCCATCAACCAGCAGCGCTGATTCACGTCAAGTGACCGTTGCGGCCAACCAGACGGTGAGTGTGGACTTCGCACTGAAATTTAGCCGGTCCGCAATGCAACCGCAGGCAGCACCGTCTGCAACGGGTCCAGCTAAGCTGCCCCGCTGAGCCGTATTACTATTTCTTCTTGGCGTTCGCGTCAGCCGCGTCAATGAGAGTTTTTAGCGCTTGCTCGTAGTCGGTTCTAAGCTTCTTTATCCTTTGGTCGATATCGACGAGGACATGCTGAGCTTGTTGCATTTCGGAATCGGCACGGGTTAGCGCGGCATTTTCGGACGCGGCTCTCGACTGCGCGCTCTTTCGGTCTGCATCGGGCAGCGACGCGTCAGAAGACGCAGTTGAATCCTGCTCAGCGGCGCGCTGAAGGGTCTTTTTTACTTCGGCAGACTCATCCAGCAAGGTCTTGAGTCGGCGGCGACTCTTTTCGACACCCACGTAGGTGAGGTAGGCAGTTTCACTGATCTTGTCGGCTTGATCCTTGAGTTTTTCGACGGCCTTGTCGCCAATTGCCGCGGAATGAGCTGCAATGTAGGCATGCGCTTCGTCGTGATCGCGCATTTTATCCTGCAATGCCTTATCGACTGCCTTATTCAAGCCAAACAGGGCTGCGCCGCCAATCTTGCCCGGTTCTTTACAGTCGTTCTGCTTTGCAGTGTACTGAGCCGAGCCTACCACTCCATTTTGTATGTTCTGCTTTTCCTCTTCAAAGAAGGTCGTCACAACTTCATTTTGATCGTGCCGCTCGGCATAGTCCGAACTGCGGCCCGCGGAATCAGCCAGCTTGTAAGTGGCGGACACGTGGTTCCAACCTTTGGTGTCAATGGCCGACGGAAACTGAGACATTTCCCCAATCATTCGATTGGCTTTGTTCTCCTGTTGATCGATTGACCCCCGGGTTGAGGCGAGGGAATCGGGATAGCGTGTCGCATAAACCGGTTGCCCCGACGATGGCGTTGTAAGCGGGGGCAAGTCATTCGTGCGCGCGCAGGCAACGGCCAAAGAAATTGAACAGGACAGGCAAATGAATGATACGAGTCGCATGGCTCACGCATCACACCGCGATGACGGCGGCAGAGTCAATCATTCCTTGATGTGGAAAGGTGGGGCGGCCCTGCATTGCTGGGCCTAGGTCGGTCGCACGGCCTTCCGGTAGGGCACTTTTGCGATGGCATCCGCAACCAATCGTGTTCGGGCCTCGGCGTCGGCTTCCAGCTCGGGGACGAGTATCAGTCGATGCTCCAATACAGCGGGTGCCACCGCCCGAATGTCATCCGGAGTGAGAAACACTCGTCCTTCGAGCAGGCTCCGGGATTTTGCGGAACGCAGCAACGAGAGCGATGCCCGAGGTGACGCGCCGAGGACGATATCGCGGTGCGAGCGGGTAAACGATGCAAGTCGGACCGTGTATTCGTACAGGTCATCCTCGACAAATATCCGCTCGGCTAGCGTTTGAAATTGCGTAAGCTCTCCGGCAGCAAGACTTGCCTTAGCCACAGGGGTGGCTACCCCGTGCGACTTGAGCATTGCCACTTCGTCGCGCAACTTGGTGTACGTCATCGCCACGCGCATTACGAATCGATCCAGTTGGGCTTCTGGCAGCGCGTACGTTCCCTCGAGATCTATTGGATTCTGAGTGGCAAGTACGAAGAAGGGTTCGGGCAATTCGAATCTCTCTCCTTCGATGGTCACTTGTCGCTCTTGCATTGCCTCGAGCAACGCCGATTGAGTCTTCGCCGTAGCCCGATTGATTTCATCGGCGAGAACTATGTTTGCGAAGATAGGGCCACCGCGAAAGCTGAATGTGCCCTCGCGTGGATTTAGTACGTAAGTACCCGTGATATCGGCTGGGAGCAGGTCGGGGGTGAACTGAATTCGTCTTACCGAACACCCAAGAACTGATGCGAGAGCCTTCACCAAGGTCGTCTTTGCAATTCCTGGCACCCCTTCAAGCAGTACGTGACCCCGGCTCAACACGGCGATCAGGAGCAAATCAATCGTAGCCGTTTCACCAACGTATACGGCGGCCACGTCCTTACGAACTGTGTCCAGCCGTTCGCGGGCTGCTTCGATTTCCTGGGATGTGACTCTACTTTCGGGGTTCACGGGCGCTGACGATGGTCGATTGCCTTGGCGATGTCGAGCATAAGAAGATGCGCCTTGTGTAACTCCTTTTGGCTCACTCGGGTCCGACCCCCACTGACGAGCGACGTCTGCACACGGCTAACGAGTATGGACAATGCGCGAAGCTCGTCCCGCTGCGCCGGACTCACGAGCCTCTGCTCGAGTGCGGCGTCAAAGACAGCTGTCATCCCAGCTTGCTCACCAGCGTCCAGGTGAGCTGTCAGGTAGGCCGAGATTCCCGCCATTAGTTCCAAAAATACGAGCCCGCGAGGGGTGGATGGAGCGGCCAATACTGCCGCTCGCCCTGGCTCACCGGGTTGCGAAACGAGAGGAATGGGCATTGCGAACTTGGGTCGATAGGCACCTGCCCTTTGTGCCATTCGCAGCCAGGCCTGACGACCAATCATCAGGGTTGCCAGGAGGCCCAATATCCACGCGGTAAACTCCGGAATCTTCCATTGGGTCAAGTTGCTGCCGGCTTCGCGCAATCGATTGGCCAAATTCTGCGTCGACAATGGGTCACGGTAGGCGTTTTGCTGCGAAAACTCATTGGTGACCAAGTACAATTTGCCCCGCCTGACACCCCACGTGTCATCCTCAACCAAATAATCGAGTAAGCGTTCCGCAAATTGACGATTCTCGGGATAGCGGAGCATGAGGTTGATCACTACCGACGGGTCTCCCATCGCAAACAATCGACCCTTTCGCTCTCGACCTTTTTCCCTAATCTCGCCAGAGATGGCAAGAGGATAGCTCACGCCGTCGCTTGCACGAATCTCAAGAACCGGCGTAAGCCCGGGGTTGACGAATGTCGTGGGATGATTGGTTAGAACGCGGCCAATGCCAACTACCATACTGTGGATGGCGTCACCCTGGCCTTCTTCACCATTGTGAATCGGAACCGCCCAGGCCAAGTTATGGTTACCGCGCAGGGCTTCGGTAGGTCGTAGTGGAGGATTGGTACGTCGTATTCCAAATCGTTCGAGAAAAGGCCCCGAGCTTCCGAAGTCGTCGAGAATTGCAATTCTTCCCCCCGACAGCATGAAGTCATTGAAAGCGTCCGTTGGGAGTATGACGGTTGGATGCAGTATCAAGAGGCCATCGCCCGGTTTCAACAACGCGAAATCGATAGTTGCCACGAGGCGTACACGGTCCGAGCCGAATCGTGAACGTGCGAGATGCAGCATTTCGCTGCTCCCCTCCCAACTTGTTT
>PMCK01000015.1 GCA_003154095.1 Myxococcales bacterium
GTTGCCTTCGTCGCATGCGGCGGCTCCACGCCTCCCGCTGAGGCGCCTGCTGCTTCTGCAGCACCGGCAGCTGACACCGCGGCAGCTGCGCCTGCCAAGGATGAGGCCGCGGCACCCGCTGCCGACGAAAAAAAGGACGACGCGCCCGCCGCCGACTCCAAGTAATTGGAACAACCCCGCAGGCGGCTGGTTGGGACATGTACCCATCCAGCCGTTGCGCTTTTGTAGCTTGTTGATTTTTGTATCGACGACACGTGGCTACAAGTGACGAAAATAGTGTGAATCGGATAGGTTGATTCGGCGCGGTAAGCGCCTTGTCTTCCTGTCCGAGCCGTCACGCAGGGGTCATAAGTGAGCGTTCTACTACGACAAGCGCAACGCTTCTTTTCCGAGCCGTTACGACAAAGAAAGAACTCGCAATACCAGCAACAACTGGCGTTATCGCTTGGAGAGGTCCACTACGAGGCGGGTGCGTCCGATGAGCAATTCGTCACCGTGAAGTAGTTCCTGCTGACCGCGAATTCTGACGAATACCCCCGTGCGCGACGACAAGTCGGTGAGAACGACGGTGCCCGCCTGTTCTTCGATTAGGCAGTGTTGCTCGGCGACCAGGGGGTCATCGGGGAATATGAGATCGCCAATGGCGGAGCCGACTTGCAAAGTGTTACCCCGGGCCACGACCGATGCACCATTGGCTCCGCCTTCGAATACTTGAACGATTCGAAAGGCCGTAGGCCACTTCGGCGAGGAGTAAAAGTAGGTTGGGTCGGGGTCAGGACCGTCATCGGGCACCGGGTTAGCGTCTACGCGCAACAATTGGTCCCCAACGACGAACTCGTCCCCCGAGCCTAGCTCGACCGGAGTGCGTATTCGAAGAAACACACCATTGCCGCCTCCGAGATCCTCGAGCCAGAGGCGACCGCCCTCGAAACTCAGCTGGGCCTCTTTCGAATGCGCGAACACTTCCCCCGGTAGATTGATCGCACCAGACGATCCGATAATCGCCTGGCTCCCATTTGGCTCGTAACGATCGGGGCCCCCGGTTAGGCATCGGAGCACATGCAACGTGAATAGCCGTTCCTGCTCCTTGGGCGCCGGCACCGGGGTCGCTTGCGCGACTGCCTGAATTGGAGCGACCGACTTCGCTTCTGCGACCGGCTGGATTGCCACCGCCGATGTCGCCTCAGCGCGAGCCTTCTTTTGACTCGCAAGCTTACGCACATCCACGTTGGGCAGCTCGGTTAGTAGCTGAAGGCCACCTATTTCACGCCCTTCCAGGATTGCGTCGAATCGCCCTTCCCTTAATATTGCAACCATCTCGAGATGCTGTGCCTTCATCAGGCCACGGACATATTCGGATACGTCTGCCCGATCGACTTCACCCGCATAGGAACGCTTGTGACTCTTTACGACGCGGCCCCCGTCTGCGAACAGATGCGTAACGATGTGAGGTTGATCAAGACCCGAATCTTCCGTCTGGACATGAAAAACTTGGTCTCGAAATTTAATATTGTTGTTGAACCCCATCTGCGCCCGGCGAAAACTGGGCCGGCGCATTTCAGCATCAACTCTTGATACTTCAGCTTCCGTGTAATGCGCGATGGCGGCATCGAGGCTCTGATGGTCGCCCGCGATGCCTTCCATCTTTTCAAAGGCAAGCTGGGCAATTTTTGCGGCCGGATCAACCCGCAGGGCTTCAGCTAGAAGTGTCTGGCCCTCGCTGTCATTCGGGCCCTGTGCGGCCCATGCGCAGAGAATGGCAACGGCTTCATCGGGGCGCCCTTTGTCAACGAGCCACTTCGCAACGCGGCCCGCAGCGGCCCGAACGCCCGAAACATTGTCGCTCATCGATGCAATGATTGTGCGTTCCTTCGGACAGAAGCAAGGGCCACGTAAAGCGGCAAGACCGTAAGAGCCATTTTCGGCATCTCACCCCTTGAATGCGACCACGCACTTTGACCCTGCGAACGGCCACGCCATTCGAAATAGGCGCTCGGGCAATCGGTCCGCAGGTCTCGGCCGATTACTCGGTTGCTTCCAGCCTTCGGAATGCCGGCTAGTTGCTTGCCGCCCCGCCCTGAGCCCCGTTGGGCAATACGATTACGCCAGCGTCTCTAGGAATCGTTATAGCGGTCGAACCGGCGCTGCCGCCAACTCCCCCCGTGCCGACGCCTATCGCGCAATCCTGGGGGCACAGGAGCGGATCTAGCAGGTCACAAACGTAGTTTCCGCAATTGGTGATCGTGGACAGGCAATCCGTCAGGCAGCTGAGGATTGTCTCTGAGCCCGAGCAGTAACCATCACCGCAGTACGTGCAATCTGCCGGGCAAGACAGGGCATATTCGCCAGGCCCGCAGTAGCCATCGCCGCAATAGGTCGTCGGATAGGGGCAATCCTTGGGGCAGATTTGATAGGATTCGTCCGACGAACAAATGCCGTCTCCGCATTTGCTGGGAGTGCTGCAGTCAGTGGGGCAGGTGTAATAGCTCTCATCCGCACTACAGCGTCGGTCGCCGCAGAAACCACAGTCCTTGGGGCACGACGAACTACTTTCGCTATAGTCGCAGACTCCGTTGCCGCAAACGCCACAGTCGCTCGAACAGGTCGATGCGGTTTCAGTCGGCCCGCAATTGCCGTCGCCGCACCAACCACAGTCGTAGGGACAGCTCAAGTAGTTTTCATTGGCGCCGCAATAGTAGTCGCCGCACCAGCCGCAATCGTATGGGCACGAAGCCGAAGATTCGAACTTTTCGCAGATGCCGTTGCCGCAATAGCTGCAGTCATAGGGGCAATTCTGGGTCGTCTCATTGAGGCCGCAAACGCCATCTCCGCACCACCCGCAGTCGAACGGACAGCTCGAGTAGTTTTCATTGGCACCGCAGTAATAGTCGCCGCACCAACCGCAGTCAGTCGGGCAACTGTACGTGTTCTCGTTGGCACCGCAGTAATAGTCGCCACACCAACCGCAATCGCTTGGACAACTATAATAATATTCGTACACACCGCAATAGCCGTCGCCGCACCAGCCGCAGTCATAGGGACAGGATTGGTATGACTCACCGTTGGCGCAATAGCCGTCCCCGCAATAGCTCCCGCAATCACTTGGACAACTCCATTGGTCCTCGTAGGCGCCGCAAATGCGGTCGCCGCACCACCCGCAGTCATATTGACAATTTGTATAATTCTCGATACCACTGCAGATTCGGTCCCCGCACCACCCGCAGTCCGTGGGGCAGGAGTAGCTGTCCTCGTTTACACCACAAATATAGTCGCCGCACACGGCGCAGTCATATGAGCACGAGTAGGGACTCTCATTGGATCCGCAAATACGATCGCCGCAATATCCGCAATCGCTCGGGCATGACCAAGATGACTCGCTTCCACTGCAGATATGATCACCGCAATAGCTGCAATCCTGCGGACAGCTGCCGGTCGATTCGGGGTACCAGCAAACTCCGTCGCCACAATACCCACAGTCAGCGTAGCAGGTGCCCTTTTCGCCCGTTTCGCATTTACCGTTTCCGCACGCGTTGCAGTCCCTGGGGCAGGAGGCGGGTTCGCCCACTGCACATACGCCGTCTCCGCAAAGCGCCGTCGGGCAGTCCTGCGGACAGGTGGCTGTATTTTCCGACGAATCACAGTATCCGTTGGGACACGTGTTTGTCGTGCAATCTGCAGGACACGATTGCACATTTTCGCTAGGTTCGCACAAGTGATTGCCACAAGTCTTTGCCTTGCAATCCGTGGGACAATTCACTTCCGTTTCAAGGTATGCGGATTCACAATAACCGCTGCCGCAATGGCAGTTNNGCAATGGCAGTCAGCCATGCACACGGTGACATTCTCGGTGACTTGGCAAACACCGTCGCCACACTTATCTCGTATGCAATCCGTCGGACAATTCTCGGCGGTTTCCGAGTTGCCGCATTTGCCGTCGCCACACTTGTCCGCCACACAATCCTTGGGGCAAGTCGTCGAGTTTTCGGTTGCAGTGCAAGTGCCATCGCCACAACTCTCGCTGGCGCAATCCTTTGGGCAGGAGGCTGCATTTTCCTGCGCGCTGCAATACCCGTCACCGCA
>PMCK01000616.1 GCA_003154095.1 Myxococcales bacterium
GGGCTGCGAGTTATGCAATAATCGTTGGACGGACCAACACCACGTCGCCGCATGCGCATGTTCAACGAGACGACGCAACCCCTTGACGCAGCGTAACTCGAAGGGGCGATGACTGCACCTGAGCTAGGGCTCATTGCCGCTTGAACGTATACATCTCATCTACTGCAGCCCCGTGTTGAGGCCCTTGAACGCGGCGAAAACGAAGCTTGTTGTCTAAGAGGCGGAACTCGATGCCGATGGGATAGGGTTGTCGCGATTCAGGACCCCACTTGATTGAGAAATCCGCCATGTCGCTTCCAGAACACGAATCAGCCTGATGCGATCTGTCAGGTGAAAAGCCGTATCGCACGCCGCCTTCAGTCCAAATGAGAGTGCATCCCAACTTACTTTGGGCGATCACGAACCTTACGACCAGATGGCGGCGCCCGTCTTCGGAAACCGCCTCGAGCAATCCCTGGAGCTTGCCTACGTATTCGGTGAACGTGAGCTCGAGATCGAACCGCATTTTTGCACCGTCGCGGCGGAGTCGATAGAGCGCTTGAATCGGGTCGGGTTCGCTCCAGGTTATTGGCCAGCTGATCTTGTTTTCCCCTTTCCAGCGACCGACAAGCCAAGGTAGCAGTGCGGAGCTTGTCGTTGCAGAGGGATCGTTCTTTCCTGTTTCCAACGCTAGCGATTCAATGCTCGTGCTTGTCGCTACTACTGATGTCGCGTTAGTGCCAGCGTTGTCTGAGGCATCACCTTGGACACTGCCGTTAGTTTCTGGCATCGGTGCTAGATTCCTCTCGTTGCCGCCCGCTCCAGCACTGGGTTGCGGATGAACGATATCCGCCGGTGCATGACAGCCGCACGTGACTATAGTCGCCACGACCAGCATCGTGGTCATGCTCAGCAGCCGCTCGCGGTAGCAAAGGGGCCACATTCGGCCTGTGCTCGCTCCAACCCCATACTCTTCGCGACGCCGAGCCATGCAAAGTCCACTCTAGCCTTTGCGTCAACGTTTGCGCAACACATTGGTGAGGTGCCTCGGCCACCGCCTATCGGGTACTGTCCGACAAGTCGTGTGTAATGCAGGACCTTTTGAGTGCTCCAGTGCGCTGCTACAGATTGCTAACGCCATGGACGAAAGTTGCCCCTGATATAGAACAGAGGACTGCCGTCCAACTCTGGTTTGCAGCTGCCAGCCTTGATTTCTGCGGGATCCGTGCTCAGCGCCAACCGTGGCTACGCAACAATTATACGGCTGGCGCTGGTTATGGCAACATGAATCCTTGATGCGAGCCTGATGTGGCCGCAGCTGAAACCACAAACGTTAGGCGCACTGCCAAGACCTCCAGGTCATGGCTTTGCTTGCAGGTCGGAGAACTGCGGCCAAGGTACTCGGCTGCTACGTTGGGCAGGGGAATTTCTGGCGCAAAGTAGCTACCGCTTGCGTCATTCAACCATTCTGGTACTTTTCTGGTGTGACACGCTCCGCACTTGCCCAAGATACCACGGTCGCCAGAACCATTCGCTTTCCCGCGAGTCTTCGGGAGCGCATTACAAGCGATGCCGAGCGCTGCGGACGAAGCTTTGAAGGACAGGTTTTGGCTCTACTGCGACGTCATTATGGCGAGGACGTCGACATCGCACCGAGTCCGAATGACATTCTCGCGCTCGCGGCGGCGAGCCTATCAGATGTTCCTGCGGCCGACGCCCGAGCGCTGGTTCGTCGACTCAAGGAAGCTGAGCGATAGGCCGCCATGCCTGCTGAACCCGCCCTTCTGGACACCGACACCCTGTCGGAGGTGAGTCGTGCAAACCCGGTCGTCACTGCGCGGGCCAGGGCCTACCTTCTGGAGTTCGGACGCTTGACCATCAGCTCCGTAACCGTCTTCGAACGTCTGCGCGGGTATCGCCAAGCACTTCGTGCCGGCAAGCCTTTCCACGCACAGCTGCAAGCATTTGAGTCGCTCGTCCAGAACTGCGTCGTCCTTCCGTTCGATGAGGAAGCGGCGGACGTAGCTGCAACGATCTGGTCCGCGTGTTCCCGAAGCCAACGTCAGAGGCTCGGTGACATTCTCATCGCGTCAATCGCCATCGCACGGCAGGTACCACTAGTGACGCGCAATAAGCGCGATTTCGAGGGATTCACAAAAGCGGCCAATGTGCATCTGCGTCTCGTCGACTGGACATCATCCTCAAGGCAACGAAATCGATAGACCTGCTACCCTGGCGCCTAACTCAGCGTTGGATCCGACGGCGTTGCCGTACTGATGGGTAATGGCTGCGCCCGCGATGAAGACCATTGTATCGCGGGCGCTGTGCTGGCATCCTAATACCTTGCCGTGCGCCTGATGGCGCCGCGGCTCAACGCCAACCGTTAGGTGGACTGGCGAGGCACTCAACTGTTCATCGGACTGCATCGTCTTGGACAAATGATACTTGCACCCCGTGCAATTTATGGGCCGCGGCCTTTCATCTGATACTATGATCGCACGCGTGGACGCGCCAATGTTAACGCCACCTGTTTTGTACATCGCCAGAGGCTCATCGGTACTATGAAACGTCGCTGGATTCTTGTCGGCTTGGTCCTGTCGCATGTTGCACTTGCACTGCTGATTGCCCTGATCGTAGTCGGACGAAAGACTCGGGCGCGATTTCGCACCTGTATGAATGATCCGATGTGTAGAATAGGTATTCAACTTTCAGGACCGCCGTATCCCAAGAATCTTACCGACGCAACCTTTGCGAGAGATCTGGAGAAGCTTTCCCAAAGCCTTCCTGAGCCAAGTATCACTGTATTTCGACTCATGAAGGCACTAGGTGACTCGAAGCGAACCGACTCGCGTTTATCCGACGCGCAGAAAACATGCCAATCTCTTGGCTGGAGCAGGTGTGATCGGGAGGATCTTTTGGAGATGCGAAAGATGTTATTCCCATGAAGCCATCGGACCGTAACCGCATGTTGCTTGTGATGTCACACCTACTTGCGGGACTGTTGGGAGCGATCTGTGGTTATGCATATGACTACCGTCGCGGGCCTCTTGTGGACACGATCATCGAAGGCATGACTGACCTTCCGCAGTCCGACGCGGCTGCCATAGCGTACCGCTTTGGTACAGCCCAGCATGCACATTCCCTACTACTAGCCCTTCCCGTACCCGACACTCAAGACCAATCTCAATTGGCAGGCATATTATTCCGTTACCTTCGTGTCACTGCGGTGTGCAACGAACTGGGTGATCTGAGCTGCGAGTCCAAGTATCTCGCACTTGCTACTCAAATCTGCGATCGACGGTACCGAAAGCACTGCACGCCCGACAAAATGACTAAGGCACTGGAGATTGCGAAGAAACCGCGATTCCATTGATGTATGACCAGCGGGCCACCTAACTCGCAGCTGGATCCGACAAAGGCCTGGTGCGCCGACCATTGCCATTTGCCGTGACTGGAGCGACGATGCAATCCGGTTGGTTGAGGCTGGCCTTTGCGGCTCAGCTGCCACCCGTTGGGCAGACGGTGAACCCCTGCGGCGTCCACGAGCGAGCGAGAAGATGCTCCACATAGAAATCGCTAGAACAAATGCCAAGGCAGGAAACCTGCTCCGAACGGCGCAGCCGGCGTTCCTATTGATATACGTTTCTGGAGCGCTAGAAGACCTTAATTTATTGCGAACTGCTTTGGCCAGGACTGCTATGAGCGGTGAGCACACCCAAGTGCCCGCTGAAATGCACGGTTCTTCGTGTGACGTGTTCATCTTTCGAACGTCGGCCTTGCTGTCGGTCGTGGTGACCGATGCCGAATTGATTCTTTGCGGTGACGCAAGTTCGCTTCTGGAGCTCGACCGCGCCGCAGAGATGTGTTGCGACAGCAACGTTACTGAAGCTTTTCATCGACACCTGGAATTCGGTGATCCCAATGGACTAGGGGATTGGCCGCTGGGTTGTTTAACAATTAGTTTGTCGAGTTGTTCTGCTTAGCGGGTACCATGGCTCTTACCTGCGGAAGCCGCAATCCCACCGAGCGTAGTCGCCGCAGCTCCTCTTCAACAGAAACATGACGGTCGTCTCAATTATCAAGCGCGCCCAATTCTTGGCACGCACGAACGTCGGGCGCCAGAGCGGCTGGATCGTCGAGCTGGATGGTTGCCCCATAGGTCAACTGACGGATTGTGTCAAGACCGACATGTTCTGGGATTCATACGCAATAGCGCCAATTCAGGGTACGGACTCGTCGCACTTGTACAATGACGAACTGTGGAACTCAGCAAAGTTCTGTTTCAGAATTCGAGAATCGGGCGAATACGCCAACGACGCGTTCTGCGGTGGCGCCCCGCCATTCGTTAAGAGCGGGCGCATCCTTATGCGGCGACTCTATCTAAGCCCACAATACAGGTCAGAATCACTCCTGGTTGGGATGCTCAGCAAGTTGACGCGCTCCCGTCACAGACCGGGCTGACGTGCTGCCCAACAAGCGCTTGCAGNNGCAACTGAAGCGCAAAGTCGTTGGGCGGACTGAGACACGATGGTGCATCTGACGATGGAGGGACCTCGAACGTGGATACTCCTAACAGCCTCCGTCCTTGCTGGCATTGTGGCGGCGGTTCCGTTCTGGTGGTCGCGACTACGGTTGCCGATATTGCTTTTGAACCAGGGAATTTCAAGAAACCTTGTCACGCCCAAGTCCACGCGAACGGACCCGACTCGGCTTACGCAACGCTTGTAGACTTCGCGGTTTCTGGAATGTGAGCTGTGGCGGAGTTGCGGTTCTGTCCTTCCTCGCGTCCTGCACGTTCACGGTGCACCTGCTCGGCCCATGCGCGGATGGCGCTCCAGTCTCGGCAGTCGCCCTCACACCCGCCGCCGGCTGCACGGTACATCCAAAGCGCTAGGAAGTTGGACTTCACGGGTTGCGGGACGACACCCGCGAACCAGACTTCGTCGATCGGTGCGATTCGCGTGCGAACGAGATCGAGGTAAGCGCGGCGCGCAGCAACCCTCTCCGCATCAGAGCCCAGGTTCATACCGTGGACGGTGAAGACCGCAACCGGAACCCTCCGGAGCGCGGCGACGTTCTCTTCTATAAATGCTATCGCCTCGGGCAGCCACTTGCCTCCGTGCACCGCGCTCCCCAGCACGACCGCGTCATAACCGGTAACCAAAGGACGGTCGCACACAGACACCACGTCGGTGCGCCAGCCCCGCATGGCCAGCGTTGCGCCCATGACCTGCGCTATCTCTGCGGTCGAGCCCGTGCGGGAGGCGTACACAACCAGAACTCGTCGAGCGTCTGGAACGTCCATTCCGAGACTCATACGACTAGTGTCGACGGCCGTCCTTCGGCAAGCCTTCGGCACCGCGCACCCCGCGCAGAGCCCGAACAGGGCGTCGCTCAGCAGCGCGACCAGCAGAAACAGACGCCTTGTCATGCGTACCGGCGACCTTTAGCAGAAGACAGACGCCTCGTCATGGCATGGGCGATCTCTAGCAGAAGATGCGGAGCCCGCATTGCCGCCCAACACGGGCTTGGATCGGACAAAGGCCCATCGCGCTTGCTATTGCGTTCTGCCGCGATCGGAGCGATCATTTCTGACTCGAAGGTTTTGCCAGCCTTTGCCGCTCAAGCCCTAGCAGTTGAGGCCGTAGAAGAAGTCACTTAGCCCTTGGAATTTGGGATCTGAATGGATACAAAGGGCGCCGACACAGGTTACTGGAGCGCTCGATGGCCAGATACAAACACTACGACATGAATCAGGCGAAGATGATTCCGTTGTCGTATGCCGACCAGATCGTCGAGGGGTCGTTCGAGTATGCCCTC
>PMCK01000712.1 GCA_003154095.1 Myxococcales bacterium
GTGTTGCCGGAGTTGACTCCTCCGGTGTTGCCTGCGTTCGTCCCACCAACCGCGTTGGACCCGCCCAAGGACCCGCTGGTGGTCCCGCCCGGGGTGCCTGTCCCGCCCGTCTGAGCGCCACTGCCGCCGCCGGAGCCGCCCTGACCCGAACCCGTGGTTGGATCCGAACCGCTGCAAGCAGCGACAAGAAATACCGCGCAAACGCTGGAGATCGATACTCGTACTCTATTCATTGACGTAGTCCTCCGACTTACTATCCGTACAAACGTGACGCCACGTTAGGCAGCCAGCCCACTATGATGATTCAGTATGCCCGGGCGGCTCGGTAGTGATCAAGCAGGGCGTCCCTATTTTACGGCAAAATCATTGGCGTATCGACTGCCAACCTAGCACTCGGTTCGGACGTTTTTTCGAATTATTTTAGAGGTTTACGATACCGCCAGCTGCACTATGTCTAACCATTTTGGGATCAAAGTCGTAACTGCGCTTTTGTTTGCCGCTGCAGAAAACGAGATACCGATTGCATTATTCGCGAAGATAAAGCCGATCGTGGTGACACTGCCCGGTGCGGGGTCTGGTACACGTCGTGACCCACGTAAAAAGGCGAGGTTCCGGATGAATTATTTGACAAGCACGACCCTGTGTTCCCGGTCCGACGGAAGTCCTACTCACTGAGATCTCAAGAAATTGCGATCACCACCCAACAATGTGGGCATTAAAGCTCGGCGCGGCGCATCCGGTACCTTGCGGTGATTCCGGGACCTCGAGTCGGTTTCACGCCGACTGCTGCGTTGCAGGTGTCAGCGATATTCGGCGAACTTCCCGGTTCGACCACTCAAACTAGTTCCCAGTTGCAGCAATCCACGCTAATGAGCGCTGCCGAAGTCTTCACTCGCGAATTTCGTTCGTCGTAGGCTTACCACTCTCAAGGAATTGTACTCATGCGCCGTTGCTTTTTTCTCGGATCAGTCGCTCTCGGCGGAACGCTGCTCGCGCTCCTTGCAGGCGGTTGTGGCCACGCAATCTCGATTAGCACCGTTGGTACCGAAAACGGCGGCGGCGCGAGCACGGGAGGGCAGCCCTACGACGTCCTCATCGAGGAGCTCGATCCCGACGCGGGTGTCGATGCAGACGCAGGCACGACGGGCGGCACCACGTCCGTCGGCACCGGTGCGTGCCCCGCCAAAGCCATACCGAACGAGCCGACGCTTCCGGGCGCCAAATGGCAGAGAGATCCGGAGGTTGACTCCTTGTTGAGCAGCATGAGTCCCACGGACAAGTTCACGCAGATGTACGGCGTAGTTGATCCACCCGATCGTGGCGGAAACGCCTACGGGAACATCGAGCAAAGCGAAGACGTGAAGGGTCTCTCCAATGGGCACACACTTCGAGGCCTCAAGTATCGCGACGCGGGTCGTGGCCTGAATCTCGATGCGCGACAGCCCAACAACCGACCAACGGATGCAACCAATTATCAGTCGTACTCGACTGCTTTTCCCGCTGAATCAACCCGGGCGGCCTCGTGGGATCCTGACTTCGAGATGCAGGTCGGTGAAGCCATGGGCGACGAGGTCATGGGGTCGCTGAACAACATGCTGCTCGCTCCTTGCATGAACATCTTGCGCCACCCGTACTGGGGTCGCAGCCAAGAGACATACGGCGAAGACATGTATCAGGTCGGGCGCATGGCATCGGCGCTCACCACCGGCATTCAAGAGCACGTAATTGCCACCGCCAAGCACTACGCCGCAAACAACATCGAGAACGGTCGCGACCATCAGAACGCATTGATGGACGAGCAGACACTGCGAGAAGTTTATGTGCAGCACTTTGCCATGGTGGTGCAGCAGGGCGGCGTCGGCTCGGTCATGGCCGCCTACAACAGCGTGAACGACACCAAGTGCACGCAAAACAGCCATCTCTTGCGCGAAATCCTGAAAGGTGACCTAGGCTTCCGCGGCTTCGTGATCTCGGACTGGTGGGCCATGCCTGGCGGCGATGGGCATGCAACGGATACTTCCCTGGCGCAATCGCAGACAATCGAAGCTGTCAGTGCGGGGCTCGATGACGAGGTGCCCTGGTCGCTCCACTTTGCGCAATTGCCGAGCGTGGTGGGCAAGCCTGGCGGCCTCACCATGGACCAGATCAACGACTCCGTAGGCCGTATCTTGGAGCAGAAGTTCCGATTCGGGATAGCGTACCCGACCAACGCCAATGACAAGAAGTCGGGTCCTTGGGGAAAGGGCACGGCGACCACCAAACTCGGCAGTGGTACCTACAGTGACTCCCTCACTAATGATAGCATCAAGAAACATCTCGACTTGGCGGAGGAATCCGAGATCCGATCTGCCGTGCTGCTATCGAATGGTACCGGTGGCACGCCCGTGTTACCGATTAGCGCTCTGAACACGGGCATGAAGATTGCGGTCGTGGGGCTGGACTGGTCAATGGACATAGCGACGTCCACTAATCTTCAGCCAGGTGGCGACAAAGTCATGCATTTTGCCACGGACATCAACACGGGTGATCGCGGCAGCAGCCGTGTCAACTCCGACCCCGCCTCGTCGATTGGTCCCTTTGCGGGCATCCAGCAGGCCGCGGTAAGCCATGGCATCACGAGCACCAACGTTACCCCTGGCAACAGCGTCGATGCAGCCAACGGGGCAGATTTGATCGTCGCCGTTGTAGGCCTTACCGCAGGCGACGAAGGCGAAGAGTATAGCGTCACAAGTAAGGGCGACCGAGCGAACCTAGACCTGCCAGACGCACAGACGGACTTCGTCAACAACGTGCTCGCGCTCGACAAACCCACGGTCATCATCGTCGAGTCAGGCTCGATCGTGAACGTGCCGTGGATCGCGGGCAGCACGAACAAGCAGCAGGCTACCATCTGGGCGGGTTACTCGGGCCAGCACGGCGGCGTGGCTTATGGGAAGCTGCTCTTTGGCGACCGCAACTTCAGCGGCAAGCTGGCCGTGAGCTGGCCGCAGCAGTCCGACCTAGATACCCTGCTTCCGTTCCGAGACCCCAACACCCAGGTCGTGACCATGCCCTACTTCCACGGCTATCGTCTTTGGGATCAAAACCCACAGGTGAAGCTGGCCTTCCCCTTTGGCTGGGGCATGAGCTACACCAAGTTCACCTATTCGAATCTGCAGATCCCCTGCGGGACCGCCAAGAAGACCGATGTCGTGTATCTCAAAGCGGATATCGAGAATACCGGCTCGCTCGAGGGTGACGAAGTCATGATGCTGTTCGTGAAGGGTCCGAAACCTCCATCGACCACCAACCCGTACCGTCCGGTTAAAGAGCTCAAGCGGTTCCAGCGCGTCAACGACATTCAGCCCGCCGGGCAATCCCATTCGCGTTTCCGGGTGACCCTGCCGATCCGCATTCAAGACCTCCAGCATTGGGAGGGCGAAAAAGATGGACATTGGGTCGTCGACTCGGGCGATTACACAATCATGGTCGGACCCAATTCCGCCAATCTACCACTCACCGGCAAACTCACGGTTCAAGGGGACTAAGACCCGAACCACAGTCGGACCAAGACGCTTCTGATGCCGTATCAACATCTACCTTCTGATAGAAGAGATATACCCATGACATCTCGATGGAACATTTGTGGGCCAAAGTTCGGGCTCGGCTTTGTGGTCTTTGCTGTGAGCCTCAGCAACGTGGCCCTGGCGCAACCCGGTGACGCTGCTAGCGCGAACCCGGCGTCGAACTCGAGCGATAACGCAACTACCGCCGCGCCCTCGGGTGCGGATGCTCCCAGCGCAGTTACTGCGCCAGCGGCATCCAGCGCGGCTCCGGCGGCACCCCCGTCTGCGGTAGCAACCGCACCCGCAGTAGGGCCATCCGCGGCCCCGGCTCCCGCAGCTGCAGCTCAGCCCGGTGCGCATGCGGAAGCCGAGCCCACACCTGCTGGTGGCGTGCCCCTCACAGTCGAGATCTTGCCGGGTTCAGGCTATCCCGAGCCCAAGATTCGCGGTCTCGTCGGCGGGTCACTGTGGTTCGTCATGCCCGGGCTGCAATTCCCGTACATGGCGCCTGAGACGAGTAAGAACGGGGTGCGAATTGCGATATCCGGGTATGTTTGGAACGATACTTCCTATGCCCGCCTAAAGTCGGGAAGGCAAGACCAGAACAAGGACATGAAACGTTGGTACGACCAAGGTGTCGGCATGGTTCGCTTCACACCCTCTTATACGACTCGCGAGGGGTGGTTCGCGATGGGTAATGTCGAGACGGTCGCCAATATCGAGCAGACCGTGGTTTCTGGTAACATCGGCACGGTCTACGACACGTGGGTGCGCGCCGGAAAGTGGAACCTGTTCGATGTCACCGTGGGTCGCTTTCAGGGGTGGGAAATCTACCACTACGGTATGGGCCTCGACTACAATACGCTCGAGCGAAACGGCGCCACCCTTCCTAACCTGCCAGCGAACACGCAGATCTACGGAGTGAGCACGTACTGGGATCGACCCTCGTTTGGCGTCGGTGACTACGCTGTTCACTTCTATCCCACGGACTACCTCCGGTTCGAAGCCCTCGGACAGATCGGAACCCAGGGTGCGAACGTTCGCGGAGTGCGACCCGCTGCGATTTTAGACCTGGGCTGGTTAAAGGCAAAAGCCGGGTGGGAGTACGGCGTCTCGAGCGCCCAAACTGACGGCGACCTGAGCCACACGCGAAACAACGGCTTTGGCGGGGCCCTTCAGTTCGTTTGGAATCCGTACCTCGAAGGCGGCATCAACGGCGCCATCGGGTATCTTGACTACTGGATCGATACGGGTCGCCCGAAGCCAGAAAATAGCACCACGACCAAGAGCTATGGCGGCTTCCTGAACGGTCGCGTGTACGGGCCGCTCATGGTTGGCCTGGGAGCAAACCAGACGCGCTGGAACAATCTGAGACCCAACGTCGACGTGCCAGCGTACAAAGGTCAGACGGACTGGTCGACTCACTTCCAGGGGTTCGCGGCCGTTCAGTACTCGTTCTGGGACAAGCTGTTCCTGAAGTTCGTCGCCAACTACGCTCGCTTTCACTACGAAGACATCTATCAGCAACCCGACCCGCATTCATATACGAACAAGGAATGGGGCGGCCGCCTTCGCATGATGTATTTGTTCTAATCCCTAATAGCCTTCAGCTGTCAGCCTTCAGCTATCAGGTTCTCTGATCTCTCTGGCTGATAGCTGACCGGTGATAGCCCCGTATCCATATTGGATTCGGGCTCCTGGAGCGGGTATTTGAGCGTTTTGCTCGGAGCAACGGGGGGACTGTCATCCCTAAACAGATTGTCTTGTCTCGTCCCTGCTCCAAGCAGTATAAGCCGCAATTGAGTCATCGCCGCGAGGTTGCGGCTCAGGCAATTTCGACACACGGGGCAACTCGCTATGAATATCCCAAATACATATCTCGCGGCCGCCGGAGCCCACTCGGTTTTAGTTGGCGTCGATTGGTTGATGATCGCAATCTACTTCAGCCTCTTAGGGTGTGTAGGTTGGTGGGTGGTAAAAAAGGGCAAGGACGAAGCCGCTGACTACTTCCTAGCGGGTCGTAACCTCAGCTGGTGGATCATCGGTGCGTCGATCTTCGCTTCCAACATCGGCTCGGAACACATCGTAGGTCTTGCCGGTTCCGGCGCCCGAGATGGAGTCGCGCTGGCTCACTACGAATTTCATGCGTGGTGTCTGCTCGTGCTCGCGTGGGTGTTTGTTCCGTTTTATGCGCGCTCGCTCGTATTCACGATGCCGGAGTTTTTGGAGCGGCGTTTTTCTGTCGGGTCGCGTTACGTGCTGTCCATCGTTTCGTTGGTTACGTTCATCGTCTCCAAGATTGCGGTCGGCATCTTCGCCGGTGGCGTAGTATTTGCCACGCTCTTACCCAGTCTTCAGATTCAACTGGGCGGCACGGTCATCGACAGCTTCTGGATCGGGTCTGTGCTCGTGATCGCTTTGACCGGCCTTTATACGGCCGTGGGCGGCATGCGCGCCGTTGCTTACAATGACGCGGTCCAGGTGGCAGTTCTGATCATAGGTTCCGCGCTGCTCACGATCTTTGGCCTGATTACCCTAGGAGGCTGGCATAAGCTGAAGGAAATTTGCGGCTCGGAGATGTTCAACCTTTGGAAGCCAATGGTTCCAGCGGGTGTAGAAGGCACTTGGGCGCCCGTTTGGGACAAGAACGCGACGGGCCAAACAGTGCGGCAAGCGTGGTATTTCAATCAGAATTTCCCCTGGCTCGGCATGGCCATTTGCGCGCCCGTGATTGGTCTTTGGTATTGGTGTACGGACCAATACATCGTCCAGCGCGCTCTGGGTGCACCCAACGAAAAGGTTGCCCGCCGTGGCAGCATCTTTGCCGCCGTGCTCAAATTGTTCCCCGTCTACCTGTTCATCATTCCCGGTCTGATCTGTTTCGCGCTCGGCAAGAGTGGCAAGATTCCGGGCCTCGAACAGGTTTATGACCCAGCTACCGGCAAGGCCACGGCTCAATCTCAGGCTGCGTTTCCGCTCATGGTTGAGCATCTCCTTCCTGCTGGTGTGCGCGGGGTCGTGGTGGCTGGCCTTCTTTCAGCGCTGATGGGTTCTTTGGCTGGCGTATTCAACGCTTGTTCAACGCTGTTTACCGTTGATATCTATCAGAAGCTCCGACCGAAAGCGAGTCAGAGCCAGCTCGTGCGCACGGGCCGTATCGCCACTACCATCATGGTCGTAATTGCCATGTGCTGGATTCCGGTCGTCAAAGGAGCGACAGGCCTATACAACTATCTTCAAGCCATCCAAGGCTACATGGCGCCACCTATATTCGTAGTCTTCTTCTTTGGCGTATTCTGGAAGCGGTTGAACGCTAAGGGTTGTTTGTGGGCCATGATTGTAGGTTTTGTGGTGGGTCTGTTCCGCATGTTGGTGGACACGCCGGTAACGATGAAATTGAGTGGTTTCGAGAATGGCTACACCGAGCATTCCTTTCTCTGGGTAGTTAACAATATCAATTTCCAGTATTTCAGCATCTTGATTACCCTCATCTCGGCGGCGGTGATGGTGGGCGTGAGTTACGCAACGACCCAACCCGATTACGGGAGTATCAAGAACCTTTCGTTCGGGACCCGCACTGCCGAATACCGCGCTGAATCGCAGGCAAGTTGGTCTGCCCGCGAAGTACTAGCCTCAGTACTCGTCGTAGTCGTTATCGTGGGTGGCTACCTGTACTTCTCCGGCTAATGCATCCGCCGGAGCCCCCTACCGAGGCGGCGTCTTGAAATTTCCGAAGATTTGCGGGTAGAAGACTCCCGTGAAGCCCCTGATAGCCGTTCTTGATTCACGGGCGGTGCGTAACGCGTCCGTGGCAAGCCTTGCAGTCGTGGGTGTGGTTTGGCTCGTTATTCGCTTCATCGGGCTCAACGTGGCGCCGCATGGCTTTTGGATGGACGAAGCCTGGGATGCGGTACAAGTGATGTGCTTGGCCGAAAACGGTCACGATGCCGATGGAAGAGCCTGGCCTCTGATCTCGCACGGTCTTGGTGGTGGCTCGCTTCCCCTCACTTGGACGGCTCAAATGGTCGTCTGGACTCGCATTGTTGGCACGTCAATCGCAGGATTCCGATCTCTGTCGGCACTTTGGGTCGTGCTCAGTTGCGCCGGACTCTTCGCAATCGGGCGCACGCTGCTTCGGATGACGCCTGCTGAGCAGGAGCCTTCGACTGGGAACGTAGCGGCCACCGTCTTTCCCTGGCTCGTGTGCTTAGCTGGGCTCGTTTCGCCCTGGTCTTTCCAGTTTTCGAGAATGTCCTGGGAGCAACCCCTGGCACCCTGTTTTCTGGTCCTTGCGGTTCTCGCAATGGTGCGACTGAAATGGCAGGGCAAAATCTACTGGGCACTGATTTGCGGCATCAGCGGGGCCTGTTCGATGATTACGTACCCACCCCTGCGAGTCGCCGTGCCGCTCGTTCTTGCGTTCGCAGGGTCCATTCTCTTGGCGAGCAATCTACGAGGGACGTCTCGACGAAAATTCGCGATTGGCCTTGGTGTATCGGCAGTCGTGTTAGTCGTTGTCTTTTCCCCCATCGTACTGCAGATGGCCCGAGGCATCGGTACAGAGCGGATGATGTACGTGAGTATCTTCGCGCCCGACTGGCTTAGGGAAAACCGAGGTGACATGGGCAGTGCGCGATACCTCTTTTTCACGCTTCTCGACAATTTCTGGATTCATCTTCGCCCTTCGTACTTGTTCGGCGTCGGGGACCCTAATTTACGGCACTCCGCCCACATCGTGGGCCAGCTTTCACCACTCGACATTCTCGCAGTATTCTTGGCGGTCGCCGGGTTCGGTTGGGTTGCGTTACTCGGTTTTCGCCAGATGACGCAGCGAGTTGCGCCGCGCTGGCCGCGTCTCGACGAACGCGAGCAGATGTTCATGGTGGTCGCCCTGTCGTCGATCGTGGCCGGGATGTTTGCGACGCTCCCCGCCGCGCTAACTTGGGAGACGTTGCCGCATGCGCTNNTTGCGATGCGCAAAGGGCCGTGGCCGCGCAGGACCGTTCGAAATTCTTTGCGGCCCTTTGCCAGGGCTTACCCTCAACAAGTACTTCGATATTACCTCATGCACGACGGCAAACTAAAGTGCAAAGAGAGCCTCGACGTGTATAAGGCGATGCACGGCCCTGAGCGCGGCTGAGCCCAACGCGTTACTTCACTGCAACGCACGGAGGGAGCGAGTATGTCTGGAGTTCGTTCGAAAAGTCTTGGGCTTGCCCCATTCGGGTCGAGTAGCGGGGGCAGCGGTAGCGAAAGCAGCTTTAGCGTGCCAAAATGACGCCATGACTTATCGCATGCTAACCAAGCACCGGGGGAAGTGTCTTGCTATCGCGACCGCGCTCTGGTCTGCAGACTCCTTTACCATCCTTGGTACGTCGCTGCTGCTCGGATGCAGCAGCGATCCGAAAGTCTGCGGCGACGTGGCTTGCAGCTTTGGCCAGCCTGCCGTAGCCATGCATATACCTGCCACATCGTGGCCTTTGAATGGTGGGAGCCCAACCATTTCAGTATGCCGAGGCACGAAGTGCATTAGTGGCCAGCTCGGCGTGCCTGACGCGGGTCCTTCGATTCATGAGGGTGTGAGCGTCACATTCCCTTTCCCTGATTCGACTGCTGCCCAAGCGATGGGTTCCGATTACGCTGGGGTAACCGTCACGCCAACGACAGCATCCGCGGCACGAGTAGACGTTGCTTATTTCCCGGTTCACGGCGCGTTCGACCTGGCTGATGGCGACCACTACACGGTGACTCTAAGCAACGATAGCGGGGCGCCGTTGACCTACGAACAGATCGTCACCTATACGAACAGCTACCCGAATGGCCCCGACTGTGACCCTGTTCCCTGCAGACAAGCGGACGTGACACTGTCGGAAGTGGGAACGTAGCGTGCACAAGTTCTTCTTCCTCGCGGAGTAGATCCGATCGCTGCCGCCAGCGTTTCCGTGCCGTCACTACATCAATCAAAAAAACGCAAGAGCCGCGCTCGAGACGTGGTTCAAGTGTGCATCGATCCGACCCCAAGAGCAAATTCGCAGTTTCGGCGCCGCCTCCTTGATGCTAGAAAGCGCACTCGCCTTCAAGATGGAATTGTCGCCAAGAATTCTCCACGCCGAGATTGCAAGCGTCCGAAGCTCTGTTCGCAGAATGGGCACTTGGCGGGTCGCGTCGCTGCTTATCTTGCTCTTGATAGTCCCACTCGTAGTGCGCATGTCCCTCGATTCGGGTATAAGTTGGGATGAGGAGAAGCAGCTCGAGTACGGAAAGCGCCTGCTCGCGTGGTATCGAAGCGGATTTACCGATCGCAGCTCGTTTACCTTCATGGATCTCTATCTATACGGCGGGCTCTTCGATTTACCGGCCAAGTTAGTGCTATCGACCCACCTGCTGCCATGGGGACCCTATGAAACTCGCCATGTCCTCACGGCGCTCTTGGCTGTGTTGGGCATTGTCGCCACTTGGATGACGGCAAACCGAATCGCCGGTCCCCGCGCGGGCCTGCTTGCGGGAATGATGCTCGCGCTAACCCCGGCCTGGGTGGGTCATGGTCTGTTTAATTGCAAAGACATCCCGTTTGGAGCTGCAGCAGCCTTCGTTGTGTACTCTACGACTCGTATCGCGATACGACCGTCTCCTCTGACGTGGAGAGACGCTTGGTGGTCAGGACTCAGCGTTGGGTGTGCTCTGGGGTTTCGCCCAGGGGGCATGTTCTTGCTCGGTTATCCGGTGCTTGCCGCATCCGCGCGGTGGGTCGTCGATGCGGTGGCACGCAGGCGAAAGGGCGAACCATTACTCGTTGCGCGCAATAGTGGGCAGGCCTTCGGCAGATTGCTCTGTATGCTACCCGTGTCTTGGGCCGCGATGCTCATTGCGTGGCCCTGGGCGCAGGTGTCCCCGTTCTCGAGACCGTTGCAGGCCGCCGCGATCGCAAGGCACTTCTCTTGGGGCGGGATCATGCGATTCGACGGACGCATGATCAGCACGGACAACATGCCCGCCAGCTATCTTCCGATTTGGTTTAAGGTCACGCTCCCAGATATCTACTTATTGGCGATAGTTTGCGCCATTGTCGTTTTTGCCACGATTCGCGCTAGCCGTCTCTGCATCTCGCGTGTGTTAGCCATCTCGATGTTGGTTGTGTTCGTGGCAGTCCCATTCGTGGGTGTGGTTGTTACACATCCGATTATCTATGACGCGCATCGCCACTTCTTGTTTCTAATGCCTGCGATGGCCACGCTAGCTGGGCTAGCCCTCGACAGTTTCATCGGTGTTGCGAGAATTCCCCGAGCAATTCGGTTAGCGATGGTCTCCGTTCTGATTGGGCTCAGTTCGGTTACCGTATACGATATGCGGCAACTTCATCCATATGAGTACATATACTTCAATCGCTTGTCTGGCGGGCTTCGCCGTCAGGCCAATCGATTCGAAACTGATTACTGGGGGCTCACTTATCGCGAGGGATTTGACTGGGTAATTCGCAATGTAGACCCAGGTCACTCGAGCAAAATCACCGTTGCCGCGTGCTACGCTAACAGTCAGCTGAGATACTTTCGCACGCGAATGTGGCGCGCAAGGCGCTTCATTGTCGAAGACACATCGGAGCGCGCGCAGATCCATCTATCCATGCTGCGTGGTGAATGCAGGGATGTTCCTGGCACCATCATCCACAGCGTTGAACGGCTAGGGGTGCCCTTGATGTATGTGCGGCAGCGCGAATGACGGCCGCCCGCAATGTAACGAGCAAGTCCGCCTCCGGATGATTTTGTTTTGACGGCACGAGCAGGCCGGGTCGCGGCACTCAATACGAGGCCCTGGATTGCCGACCGAGAACCCACGTCTGCGTGGATTTGGAGAATAAGTCGGACAATACGACTTCCCGGTTGATCATCACCCGGGACTGCCGGGCATTTTAGTACTATCCGACGTCTGCGGAGTACCTCGCGATGGATTTGCGAGCGCACCCACCAGAGGCAAGAGAATAATGAATAGCGCACGAGTATCGATCACCAGCGTTTGCGTCGCACTTTTCGTTGCAGCTTGCAGTGGATCGTCGCCATCCACGGGTTCAGAGCCTTCCGTACAGGGCGGCTCCGGTGGCGGTGGTGCTCCTCAAACGGGCGGTACCAACTCGGGCACCACCGTCGCGCAGGGCGGGAGCAGCACAGGGGGCTCGAAGAATTCGAGTTCCGGCGGCACTCTGGCGGCAGACGTGGGCGGAACGGGGACAGGCAACCCGAGTGGTGGGGCGAATACCGGTGGAGAGACAAGTAGCGTGGGCGGAGTGCCTGCAGCAGGCGGAACGGTTGCCACCGGAGGTCTAGCCAACGC
>PMCK01000356.1:0-6398 GCA_003154095.1 Myxococcales bacterium
GATGCCAAACAGCGCGCCGCCAAACGACCCAAAACCAAGGAACCCTCTAAACCCGCCAAGCACTAACCCGCGCAACTAACTTCATGCAGCCCGGGGCCACTATCGCCTCGCCTCGGGCCGTTCAATTTTGTGCGGATCGAAAGAGTCGACAACACCTTGACCGCGGTCTTGACTGCTCGCTGCAAGACCGTCTCATGCAAGTGGTGTCGTCGAAGTTGTCCTGTTGCCGGGTGCACGTAATGGCGTGTCGCTGGAAAGACCCACTGCCAAGGCCATTCTCGGGCAGCATTTGGATACTTCGCAGCGAGCCCATCCGGCAGCTCGACGAACCCAGCGCCTGTCTTGATGTCACGCTCGTGCTGCAATTGAACCTGACGTAAGTGAGCCTGCAGCGGCATCCGAATGGCCGAGGGAAGCAGGGTCACGCGGTCCTTTTTGCCCTTGCCCCTTCGAATCGTGATTTGGTTCAGTTCAAAGTCGACATCTTTGACCCGGAGTTCGGCGCATTCGAGCAGCCGCAATCCTGACCCATAGAGAAGTGAGGCCATCAATCGCGGTGTGCCGTCCAGAACGTCGAGCAGCCGGCGGACCTCATCTCGCGACAAGACTACCGGGAGGTGATGAAGCCGCTTGGGGCGAGCCAAGGCGTCGAGCCACGGCATCTCTGTATTGAGGACTCGTCGATATAGGAACACAATCGCGCAAAGGGCCTGATGGTGTGTGCCTTCACTTACGTCGCGCTCTTGAACCAGCGAGTCCAAAAAGGACTGCAGGTCGGCTGCGTCCAAGTCCAAGGGATGCCTGCGGCCACCGTGAATTAGAAAGCGGCGGATCCAGGAGACGTACGCACGCTCGGTCAGTCGGCTGTAATGGCGTTCACGAAGCGTCGTCCGCACCGAGGCTAGCAATGCGCCCGGCGATGATTGGCTGGCGGTCACTTAGGGCTTGTCGGTCACTGCGGGCTGCAGTTGCTTCAATTCGTGCAGGTTGGAGTTGCCTAGCAGCCCTTTTGCGCAACTCAGACCCGATTGAAGTTCAGTGTTTCCAAGGCCTTTGCAAGCGTCGCTCTGGTCCTCTCCCCCATGACCCCATCCACAACCAGCCCATTGCACCTCTGAAACTCCCGCACAGCGGCTTTGGTCTTCGCCCCATAGACTCCATCCTCTATCAACGGTGGCGTGCCGCCCTGGCTTCGACGCCCAGCGATGATGAATTGCCCACAATTGCCTTTCAGCGATTCGTCACACCGTCAGCGCCTGTGGCGATGCGTGGCTCGTCCCTTCTGAACATGGCGCAGCCGGTAGGCAATGAGGCCTTCCCTTGTCTCATTGATCCGTTCCATGCTCAGAGCGGGTCTGGCGCAGTATCGAAGTAAGCGTTCCCGGCCAGCGCGGTCGTCCGCGTTGACGGTGACGCCCGCATGGATGCTGAAGCCTCCGAATTCGCCAACGTGCGGGGAACGTCGTAGCGCAAACCGCTGGGCGTCCCTATCTTCTTCTGTGAATTTAATGTCACCGTCGTCCGTGAATTCCACGACTTTGCCAATGCCGAGGGCTCAGGCACGAAGCCAGCGGATCTTCTCTTTCGTATAAGTCGTCTGCGTCGGCCAAGCGAATCAATCCCTTCTTTTTGAGCCAGGCGGCGAAACGGCGGTAGACATTGAATGCTACAGCAATCAGTTCGACGGGCTGGAGCGAGGGCAATGAACGAAACATCGCTCCCTGCGCGCCGTCAGAAGTCGCAGCCTTCTCGAATACACCATCCGCGACGACCGCGTGTAGATGTGTATTCAACTGCGGCCGTGTTGCACATGCGGCGGGCAGCGCAGCTGCTGCAACAACCCCTGCGCTTGCACGAGAACGAGAGGAAGATTGTGCGACCGCAGACTTGGCATGCGAGACGGGTGAATTCATGGCAAGGAATTCCGCAACAAAGATACTCCCGGAACTCCTGCTCAACGTACTTGGGTAGGCCATGTCCCGACTCATTTTGTTCCCGAGTCGTCCGGAGCAAGGTTTCGAGATTCTCCGCCACGGTGCGGTACAGCAAAGTCCGCTCTGGACGACGCGGTGTGTAACGCCGTGTCTCAGTTTGGAAGGCGTGTCGCAGAACGAGGGGACGCAGCGGCTCGCTCTCGAAGCGCCTGTCCATCGAGAAGGCGATGCAGCGAATTTTGTGCCGAATGTGACAACGGTTGAATTGCGCCGAATCGCGCGTCGCGGCGCTGGCCAGCGCCAGCCAAGCGTGGCCCAATGCCAACCGCCACCGTGAGTGAGCAGGCTTTAGCTATGGAGAATCCCGCAACCGCACCCACCCTTTCACGTGCCGTCACGCCAAATCAAAAATCTTATCCGCGAGTCTCAAATCTCAGCGGCGGTAACCGCGGTCACGACGGCGGGAGGCATCTCAGAGCTCCTAACCTGCGACTGTACAGGAGCAGAATCCGGTATCGAAACGGGACCAGAAATCGGGTCTGACGCCTCTGCAGGCACCTCTGCCATCGGAGCCATCGGAGGCGGCGGCCGAGTCGACACACCGACTCGCCCCAATATCCGACAAGCGCGCTTAGCCTGCTCTGTCCGAGGCCAATATTCATCCCGCTCTTGCTGCATCGGCGCCCCGTAGACTTCGCCGATGCCTGTGGTCACACACTCGAGATCGGCTATCACTTCGAGCATCGACGCGTATCGGTTTGCAGGGTCCTTGCGCATGGCAGCGAGAATCAGCTTCTCTAACCCGGGGTGGATCTCTTCGAGGAGCCACGAGGGCGGCGGGGGTCTGCTTTCCAAGTGATGCGCGAAGAGTCTGAGCATGGGTCCCGAGTCAAAGGGGAGTTCCGCGGTTAGCCACCTGAACAACACGATTCCAAATGAGTAGATGTCTGCACGCGCGTCGATGGGGTCGCTCAATATTGTATTCGAGGGTGCCGGCGACCATGTTGTCGTCGGTGGGGGTGTCGTCGCTCGAGAGTTGGGCCGGCGGTGCTCGCAGAGCTCCGCGCCGCCGGGCCCCTGCCAAATCTGTGCTCGCAAATGGCGCGCATTGCCTCGGCAATTCACTGTTAGCCACGAGTTACATTGCTTGTCCTCGGTTTATGGCGCGCCATTTACTCCGCGCAGATGGGGGAGCCAACAGCACTGGGTCTCGAGTGACGAATTGAGGCGGTTTTCGCCTGCAGTACCTACATGGCCCCTTGGTTGAGTTAGCTGCGGTGTGTCAATGCGGCGGATTTCAATGGTTCGTTCACTGGAGGACACTAGCGCCCAAGCGACCAATGCGTTTATCCGCGAGAAAGGGACTTATCTGTGTTCCGAAAAGTTCGATATTGAGGCAGTGAAGCGATTGGGTTATATAATCCAAGTGGTCGTCAAAACTACGCCTGAAGCTGATGCCGATATTGCCGAGCTCCCGGTTATTATTGTGTCTCGGCTGGAAGCAATCATCGACCGCCTAGAACGCTGGCCCGATGTATCTGGTGCCAAACCTCTCCGGGGTGACTGGGCAGGCTGTTATCGCATTCGCACTGGAGATTGGCGAGTGTTGTTCCGAATTGCGGAGCGGACAGTGATAATTGTTCGCGTTATGCACCGTTCCAAAGTCTACGAGGATTGACCATGTCAGAATCGCCTGCAACATTGAGTATTGATGGCAAAGATTATGTTATCTTGTCGCGAGCCGAATATCTCAAGCTTGTTCAGGGCTCACCTAAGTCGGTAGCCTTGAAGGACGCACGATCGGTAATACGGGCAACGCTTGGGTCTAATTTGCGCCAGGCGCGCAAAGCGGCTGCATTGACACAAGCGGAATTGGCGGAGAGACTCGGTATTAGCCAGGCTATGGTTTCATCTGCTGAGGCGGGCCGCCAACGCGTTGCGGAACGGTATGTCGCACGAGTAATCAAAGCTTGTGGCTTGCCCAAGGACTGGTCGCCCTCCAAGTCTTCGCGCAGCAAGACGCGCCGCTGATCCAATCCTCCCGCACCCCGTCTAGCGCCAAAACTGGATCGTCCAAAAACGCCCCCTTATTCTTGGTATTCTGCCGGCACTCCCAACGCTTGTCGTCAGTCACCTAAACCCGCCGTACTCCGCGAAAACCCATGTTGGTTGAAATTATTGCTGATTTTATGCCGTGCTAGATTGGGTCAGTGATTCGGTTTCTTGTCAGTTTGCTGCTCTGGTCACTTAGAGCCCTGTTGAAATCCGGCGGCACTCTTGTAGTTGAGAACCTTACCCTGCGACAACAACTCGCTGCCTACGCGCGCTGCCAGAAGCGTTGTCCACGTGCAGCCCCAAGAGCGAATGTTTTGGGTAACGCTGTCCAAAGTGTGGGCCAGCTGGCGATCAGCTCTGATAATCGTCAAGCCTGCGACCGTAATCGCTTGGCTTCCGGCGATACTGGCGATGGCGTTCTCGCAGACCAGTGTCACGACTACCCTGCCGTCTACCTGCACGGTCACCGTGTCCCAATATTCGTCATGTGTGTCAGACGAAACGGCGGAAATGAAGACTTTATATCAGCAGCTTGCCAATATGGGTTCCCAGCTCTGCACGAATCTGGACGCAGGCATGCCTACTCAAAGCACGACTACTCCCGCTTCGTGCCAAAACCTTCAGTCGCTGTGTCCCGGTCTGAGTGCACCGGGTAGCACGAGCGCATAACGACCGACCTGGCGATCGAATCAGCGGTTCAGATTCTTTGGATTGAACGGCACGCGCACGTCGAGTCACGACGGGTCGAATTCGGTATCGGTATCGGTACCTGTTTCGGATTCGGTACCTGTACCGGTTTCAGTACCTGTTTCGGTTCCGGTGTCTGTTTCGGTTCCGGTGCCTGTACCGGTTCCGGTACCTGTTCTGGTCTTGGTACCCGGCTATTTCAACCGGCACCGGTACCGGCACTGACACTGATACCGGCACCGATACAGGCACCGGCCAAGCGCCGCGCGCGGCCGAGAGAAGCTCGACGGCCCCGTCGAGCCACGTTACATGCATAACCACAAACTCCACTTCGACCCGGGAGAACTCGTCCGCATCCGTTGACCAATACCAGTTGGGTTCATTGGAGCCCCGCTTTTCCGGCCAAATCCAGGCCGTTGGTGGCCAGGCTAGGCACCAGAGCCGATTGGATACATACTTCGACCGTGACCCCACCTTCCGCCGCTCCCAGCCAGCCCAACCTTGCGCGTGACGCGCTCGCGAAAACTTCTGCCGGCGAACGACACGAAGATCCGAGCTTCAATGCGTGGCTACAGTCGCTGCCCGAGGATGATTGGACGGGTGCTCTAAACGAGTCGGAATTCCTCGACGTCGAGTGGGTTGACGGCGTGGGCTTCGTGCAACGCGGTGCATGAGTGCCGGTTGAACTCAAGCGCGGCACCGTGGTCATGCTCAAGCCTGAGGCGTGGACCCTGGGCGAATTCGCAGAGTCGCCGGAGCGATTGCTACCGGTGACCTAGCCAAACTCGAAAATGCCCTTCGGTTGTACCTTCGCCTTTGATGTGTCGAAGGGTCGTGTCATTCGAAACTGTGGCGGCCACCAACGCGGTGTCTGTACCGGATTCAGTACCTGTTCCGGATTCGGTACCTGTACCGGTCTCGGTGCCTGTACCGGTCTCGGTGCCTGTTTCGGTTCCGGTACCTGTTCCGGTCTCGGTACCTCGGCTATTTCATCCGGCACCGGTACCGGCACAGACACGGATACCGGCACCGATACAGGCACAGGCACTGGCACCGGCACAGGCACCGAACTCTCCTCGAGTTACCTCGAGCAACGCTCACTCCACTCGTCGCTGCAATCTGCAATCCCACCGAGAACATCAGGCCCAGCAGCTATGGCTCACCAGTTGCCACAGCCCGCCGGAACACGAAACGGTGGTGCCGCAGCCTCCTCCGCCGCACTCCTGGCAGAGCCCGCCAGACACGCACGTGTACCGCGAGTTAGAGAACACCGAGTACGTCTTGCAGGCAGGCTGGCAGAAGTTGCCCCCGTCAGGGTACACCTCGCACAAGTCGCTGTAGCAGTTGGACGAGTCCGCGGGTATGCATTCGTCTTGATGAGAGGACGAGAAACACTCGGTTCCCTCGGGTTCGCAGGCCGAGCCCAGTGCTTGCTCGAGGTCCGTCGGGCAGGGAGGCCCGGACTGGAAAGTCGAGTAGGACTCCGAATAGAGGTACCCCTTGCACTCACGNNGCGCCCGCTTGACCACCAGCACCACCGGCGAGGACGACCCCGCCCGCGCCCGCTTGACCACCAGCACCACCGGCGAGGACGACCCCGCCCGCAGCGCCAGCGCCGGCTTCTCCACTCGCTCCGGCTTCTCCAGCCGAGCCAGAGGCCCCGCCGATCGGGAGCGAACCTCCGGTGCTGCCGATCGATCCTCCGGTCCCCACGGGCGGGGT
>PMCK01000356.1:6404-9421 GCA_003154095.1 Myxococcales bacterium
GCCCCACCCGTGGACTGGCTGTCCAACAGGTTGCTCGCCACTTTCCCGCCGCATGCAGCTAACAAGGCCACACCGGCAAGAATGACAAGGGACCCCTGGACCACCACAACGCTGATTCTAGCACGCCGTAGGGCGGACGAGCAGGGGGCTGACAGGATGAGGTTGGACGGTTGCTAGCAGCCGGGCAAGCTTGATTTGGTTTTGACGGCACGTGAACGACGTGCGTGCGGTGGATTGCGATTGAGTGAGGCGGGCTGCGGCACGCGCACGTCGCATCACGGCTGGTTGAATTCGGTATCGGTTTCGGTGCCTGTTCCGGTCTCGGGTGCCTGTTTCGGTTCCGGTGCCTGNNCGGTGCCTGTTTCGGTTCCGGTACCTGTTTCGGTTCCGGTACCTGTTTCGGTCACGGCACCTGTACCGGTTTCGGTACCTGTGCCGGTCTCGGTACCCCCGGCTATTTCAACCGGCACCGGTACCGGCACAGACACGGATACAGGCACTGGCGCAGGCACTGGCGCAGGCACCGGCACCGATGCCGAATCCGGATCCGAACTCTCATCGAGTTGCCTCGAGCAACGCTCACGCCATTCGTCTCTGCAATCTGCAATCCGGTTTGACTCGAGTGCTTTGCGGAGTGTGCCTGCCCGGCGACGCAACTTTCCTGCCAACGCCTCTCAACTACTCTCGATTCACGGCTGGGCGTTGTCATGAAGGTTGCGTCATGTAGGGGCATGCACACTCCGCAAAGCTCCTCTATTCTCGAACACGCTCTCGAAATCGCAACGCTCGCTCGGCCACTGATTGAGATCATTCAGCGCAAGGATCGTGACCTCGCATCTCAGGTGCGGCGCGCTATCAGTTCAATCGCGCTCAATGCAGCGGAGGCTCAGGGCAATACCGGCGGTAATACGCGCGTGCGGCTCGAATCGGCGCTCGGGTCGCTTTACGAAGCGCAAGCTGGCATTCGCCTCGCCATTGCTTGGGGGTATTTTACGCAGGCAGCTGCCAATGACGTACTGGCATCCATGCATCGCCTTGGCGGGAGGGTTTATGGGGTGGTGAGGAGGTAGCGGGCATACGGTTTCGTAAACCGAAGGTCACAACGCGGCAACGGCAGCAACCGCCGCTGCAAGAACGCCCTAGTCATCGGCGTAGCCCACGACCGGTGTAATGTCTGGAATTACGTCGATTGGGGAAATATAGTACCCGGGGAGACCCACGATGATGCCCTTTGCCCAAACCGGTGTGTCATTGTCGAGCGCCGCGTAGTACAGCTTGAGCGCGAGTTCAAGGACACTCTCGCCCGCAGCCTGGGCCTGCTTCTTGAGCTTGTCCCAGAATCCTTCATCAGAGTAGTCCTTGCCGTAGACCGTAGTCTCATCTTCCGCCATTTTGCAAAGCCTCCAATTTGTGCCATTTCGGCCTAGCGGCGAGCAATTGATCAATGATTAGACGCGTCAGCGCCACCTCGTTGAACGGGCACATACACCAACCTCGGTGTAGAATTATTGCGGGTCCTGGCTCAACGGTCTTTGACTTGCGCGATTTGCTCTCTGTCAATCGCTATCGAGGAACAGGTGACGCAATACCCGCAAATCCGGGTTCACAAAATGCGGGTATCTTGCTCTGACGTCCTCAACGATACATGGCCAGATCACTGAAATCCCGGCGTCCCCTTCGAGTAAGCCGCGAAGACCAGCACCATCAACCAAGCGCTCATTCACGATGGCGAGAAGGTGATCCGCCATCACCCCGCGCAACATATCGATTCTGGCAACCGTGGAATCCGTGACGCCCGCTCGACCGGCTGCATCCGCTTCCGCGAAGTGGAGGAATGCATCGACGAGTTCTCGACCATTCTCGCCAAATATGTGCGCAATGGCCCGCCGGGCTTTGTTTACAGCCGACACGGCCTGATTCAACAGTCGCTGCCGCTGACCATCCAGCGCGTTGACAATGAGCTCACGACGCTCGTGCTCAGGAGCGTTCCTAACCCCATTGAGGGTTTCAACAAGGAAGGGCGCATCAGTATCCCAGAGGACGTCAACACACCTAATCAGGAATGCCTCAAGGCGCTTCGTCACGAACTTACTGGGGTCCGAGGTCGGGGCACGTGGAGGGCTTATCGTGAAGCTCTGCGCCTACAGGAGGAAGGTGGAGCGTCCGCTATCGTTCGAAGTTTGACCATGTTCTCGCTAGCCACGGGACTCCAAGATAGTGGAAATTGGCCAAAAGCCGAACTGCTGCTTCGTGCGAGCTTGCGCCTATCAGAGGAACGTGGGGATACTCCCATAAGCCGAGGCGTTACGCTTCACTGGCTTGCGCGCGGCCTTCGGGACAATGGTCAATGGTCGGAAGCGGAGCCCCTATTCCGAGAAGCGTTGCGGTTGAAGGAGGCAGGAGGAGGCAGCCCCGAAAGTCGAAGTTTTACGCTGGACCAACTTGCCCGCGGTTTGCGTGACAACGCACGATGGACCGAGGCAGAACCACTGTTTCGGGAAGCGTTACGCCTGAATGAGGATGGTAAGACATCCATCCATATCAAGGCCGACACGTTACGTGCGTTCGCAAAAGGACTTCGTCAAAACGGTGCCAACGATGAAGCCGATACCCTGTTGGCAGAGGCACAGCGTCTGCTCGATGTAGCGGGCAGTTAGCCCAACCACGGAAACTGGATACAATGTCCGTCACCTGGCTTCGCGGCTAAACGGCCGAAAATCCAACATCTTTCCAGGAACTTTGCGCGCATCAGGCATCAGGCATAGTCCCAACCTCGAACAAGTGAACAAGTGGTCTTTCATCCAACGCTAATTTGCCGATCACTTGTTGACATGCTGGAGCGACCCGCATTGCGGCATCCACGTCACAAGGCTCCTCCCGCAGCCAAGTACATCGTCCAACCTAACTAGCCGGGTAACTCGCGTCCACGTGCCGTCACTTCAAATCAAAAATGTTATCCGCGAGGCTCAAATCTCAGCTGCCGTAATCGCAGTCACGACAGGCGGCATCTCCGAGTT
>PMCK01000366.1 GCA_003154095.1 Myxococcales bacterium
GCAATCCTGCACTTGCCGATCAAATTGGGACCGCGCGCCTTTCTGTGGAACGTCGAATTCGAAGGCAACACCCGGCTAACGGATACCGAACTGCTCGAAACGTCCGCCATCGTGCTTGGGAGCCCGGTATCCTTCGCAGAAATCGATCAAGCTCGACGTCGCGTGCTCGATGCCTACTCGGAAAAGGGCTTTGCATTTGCGGATGTATCGACAACCATCGAGCTTTCCCCCAACCGGCGTCGCGCCAAACTTCACGTGAGTGTACGCGAAGGTGAACAGGTAAGAGTCTCGGCAATCTACATTCGGGGCGCCAAGATCACGCGCGAAACGTTGATTCGCAGTCGACTGGCGCTGAAGGTGGGCGAGCCGTATCGAACGAGCGACGTACGCGCCACCGAAGAGCGGCTGGCGACGTTGGGCGTGTTCTCGAGTGTTCGCGTAGGCTTCGAGGATCCGTATGTTCCCGCGCGCGAAAAGGTTGTACTCGTCGACGTCGTTGAACGCAATCCAATCTACCTCGAGCCGCTTCTGGGCATCAGTTCCGGAGAAGGTTTTCGGACCGCATTCGAATTTGGACATTTGAATATTGCCCATCGCGCTATTCAACTGACGGTTCGCACGCAATTCGGATATTTGCCCAACTCATTCATTCTCGAAAGTGACGTAAGAAGAAACTACGAAACCGACCCGCAACTCAATAGCTTCTTTGGACGGCTCACTCGGCGCGATTCCTTGGCTATCACGTTCCCGGATATTGGATTGGGCCCACTGTTTCTTTTCCGGGTGGAGGGAGTTGACGTGCTCAGCAATGCGCGAGACTTCCAGCTGACGAAAGATGCTAACATTAATACACTGATATTCTCGGCCTGGCGCAAATTGGCTACCTCGAGTTCATTGCCGACTTCTTTGACCCTTGAGCTGGGTGGATCCCTGGAACGCAATGACGTACATTTGTTCAACTCCGAAGGATTAGTAACTTATATCCAAAATAACCCGCGCTACAGTAACTCATTTCGAGTACCCGAGGGCAAGAGCGTAGCGGTGACGCAGAAGTTTGGCGTCAATTGGGATCGGCGTAATTTTCCCCTCGACGCGACTCGAGGCACGTTGGCAAACCTGACTCTCGAGCACGTAACGGCTTTCCCCCTCGGGTCCACTACTACCACGATTCCAACCAACTGGACGGGTGGATTTAACATTTCCAATCCATTTCAGGCAACCCACAGTGAGTTTATGCGCACGACAAGCAAGCTCGCCGGGTACATTCCGCTTGGGAGTAAAGGCACCGCATTCGCATTGAGTTTCCGTTGGGGGCTCAATTTGCAGCTTCGCAAAGATTCGAGCACGTATCCTGACCGACTGTTTTTCGGCGGCGGGGTGGATACACTGCGCGGTTTCCTTCAAGATTCCCTGGTCCCCGATGATATCGCGCAGCAAATCATCCGGAGCGGCGGGACGTTCAATATCAGCCAGGTCGTCATTCGCGGCGGCAATTTCTTCGTCAATCCACGCGCGGAATTTCGAATCCCAATAACGCACACATTTCAAACAGCACTGTTTCTGGACGCAGGCAACGTGTGGACGCGTGCTCCGAGTTGGCTCACTCTAGTCAACGGCAACACGACTTCGTCCAGTTCGATCACTCCCCCTAATTCAGCTGCGTCGAACACGACACAAGCCGCACCCGAATGGGTTCCGAGGACGACGTTGCCATCGACTTCAATAAACTATTGGCACTTGCGCTATTCCGTGGGCACGGGTCTTCGGATCGCTACGCCGATTGGACCCCTCGTATTCGACTACGGCTTCAACATCGAGCGTGTGCTCGATCGACTCATATACACGTCCGCGGCGGACCAAGCCAAGCAGCGATATTGGGAAGATTTGGGCGCATTCCATTTCAGTATCGGGCTATTTTAGACTTGCGACCAAACGGCTTTACTCGGTGCTTGACCTCGACGATGACACTCGAAGGGCTCTGCGAAAAGGCGTGCCGAATGGCTTCAGCGTGTGCCGGGTCGTCATCGACGACTAGAATCGACAGTGGGGATTGATGGGCCAAAACTACCTTGCACTCTTGGCCAACCGGACCTTTTCGAATACTGCACGCTTGAGACTGTACGTATCGAGTGGCTTTTCGAGCGTAAGATTGCCGACGCTCGATAAGTACTCAGATGCTTTGGGCGTAAACACTCCACCGGTGATGAAGACGACTTGCCGAGCCAGCCAGGGGTCACGAACTGAAAGCCACGCGTGCAGCGCCATCCCGGACATCCCGGACATCATCAGATCACATAGTATTACGTCGAATGCCGGATCGTCCTCGAGCAATGCTCGCGCCTGCTCACCCGAGGCCGCAGTGACGATCTCGTGGTCGCGGCATAGCAGCCGCTCCATCGCATTGCGAATTCCTTCTTCGTCGTCGATGACGAGGATTCTGCCACGCGTACTGCTGGCGTCTCGGGGAATATCCGAGATAATGGCGGCTCGCTGCTCCTTTGGGGTGTCCGGTTTGACCGGTAAGCGAATGGTGAAGCGAGTTCCCTGCCCCACTTGGCTTTCCACGCCAAGATCGCCCCCAAATTCGGTTACGATCTTTTTGCAAATGGATAGCCCGAGCCCGGTCCCCAAACCCACCGGTTTTGTGGTGAAAAATGGCTCGAATATCCGTTCCAGATTCTCTCGAGCAATTCCCTTGCCGGTGTCGGCAATCTCGACGAAAACGTGCTGACTATCGGCCCAGGTGCGAATCGTGACCTGATTATTTTGTACATCTCCCTCGTCGATGGCGTAAGCTGCATTGAGCAGCAGGTTCAAAAAAACCTGCGACAACTTCCCCTCGGATGCCCAAATGGCTGGCAACTGGCCGTAATCAGTGACCAAGCGGGCCCGTTGTCGGAGTTCATTGGCTGCTAAACCGATCGCCGACTCGATGGCGCTCTGGAGATTGAATCCCGTGCGCTCGACTCGATCGACGCGTGAGAACATGCCCAGGCCTCGCGTGATCGACTTGATGCGCTGGGTGCCGTCGAGTGCCTCGCGAGCGCGATCGACAGCATCGTCCAACATCCTCGGTTCGAGTAGAAAGGCGCCTTCTCCAGCAATTTCACCGTAAGCGGCGTCTCCAACTTGGCCACGCAACGCCGTGCAGCAGCGTTGCACGGAGGCCGCGAGCAGCGGTAGATCCAGCGCCAAGCTCTCGACATTATAGTGTACGTAGGCGAGCGGATTGTTGAGTTCGTGGGCAATACTTGCCGCAAGCAAGCCCATGCTCGCGAGGCGATCAGACTGGGCTACGTTGGCTTCGAATGTCCTTTTTTCCGACTCATCGCGCACAGCAGCCAGCAGTAAAGATTTGTCGGTACTTTCGATCCGCGTCAAAAGTACGGAAGCTGGAAATTCTTCGCCTGAGGCTCGCTGATGCGTCCACTCGAAGAAGAGCGAACCCTCCCGTAAAGCCGACTGAATCATCTCCTCGGCCTTCTCGGCAGATGCACGTCCGTCAGGCTGTCGCTCGGGCGAGCAATCCCCAATGCCGTGTGACAGCCATTCGCTTTCATTTTGAATTCCGAACATCGTGAAAGCGGCTGGATTGCCCGAGGTAAACTGCCAGTTTGGCGGAGCCAGCGTCATCAAGGCGTCATGCGAACATTCGAATAGTGCCCGGTGCCAGCGTTCGCTTTCTCGGAGGGCCAGCTCTGCGCGCTTCAGGCGCAAAAATGCATTGATCGTTGCAATCAGCTCGCGCGGCTCGACCGGTTGCGTCAAGTAGCCGTCAGCTCCCTCCTCGAGACCAGCCACGCGGTCTTCAGGTGTTACGTAGCTCGCGGATAAATGCACGACGGGAATTGCGCTGGTGCGTGAATTGGCCTTGAGCTGCCGGCAGACCTCAATTCCATTCATGTCGGGCAGATTTATGTCCAAAAGGACTAGTTGCGGAAGCGCATCGGCCAGGTTCAAGGCTTCCTTACCAGTGGTGGCTTCGACCACATCGAAGCCCGCTTGCCGTAAGATAAGTGTCGTAGTCAGCCGCGATGTGTTGGTATCGTCCACGTTCAGGATCAGCGGCTTTCGGCTATCGGTCATTGGCCCGCACTAGTGGCTCTCCAGGGTTCATGGCGTTCACGCCCGCTTAACGGCCCGACTTTGTGTGAGCTAAGAACCCCAATTCCGTACCGCTTAGCGCTGGAGCGATTCCTTCGAACAGGCCAGAGAGCCTATCGTCGTCAGGCCACGCCCGAGGAGATCCACGGCGCGGCACTCCAATACGTGCGCAAGGTGAGCGGCACTCGCAGCCCCACCGGCAAGAACCTGAAATCGTTCGAGCGTGCCGTCGAGCAAATCGCTCAAGTTACTCAAGAGCTCGTGACTTCTCTTGAAACCAACTCGCCCCCAAAAAGCCGCGAAGAAGAGGCCGCAAAGGCGCGTGCTCGCAGCGCGCGGCGCTTCAATTGAACTGCTGCGCTTTCACCTCGACCAAACGTTTTCTCTTGGGGTCATGACGGCACGAGCAAGACAAGCTCCTCCCTCTTCAAATGCGCGCGCTTTATGCCCATCGAATCGTCGAATCTGCGAATCATCGAGCAGCCAATTCGGCCACGCGGTTACGAATGCAGCGTCAGTTTTTTGGCGCGAGCAAGAGTGCGTCCGCGTGTGGTTCTTCAACCACTCCTCAGCGTCGCCGTCATGACATCAAGATTGCC
>PMCK01000655.1 GCA_003154095.1 Myxococcales bacterium
CGGGCAGCAACGTTGCTGGGCGAGCCAGGTCCACCCGTATTGCTAGTTTTCGGAACAGGTTGGGGATTGGCTCAGAACATACATGACTCTGCCACGGCGCAGCTGCTGCCCATTAATATTCCTCACGCAGGCGATTATAATCACCTGAGCGTGCGTGCGGCAGCAGCCATAATTCTCGATAGACTTCTTGGAGGATTGACCAATTCAATCGCGGTGTCGACATGAGTAAGCGCTCGCTTCGCGCGCAAGGATTCATGCTTGGACACGATGCCTATTGGCTAAGAAGACTCGCATACGTGGGTGCCCGGTATGGTTCGACCCAATTCGTACGAACGGGTTCCGTAGCAATTGGGGCTTTCTTTTCCGGTATATTGCCCAGGTACCGAAGCGTTATCCGCGCGAACTTGCGGCGAATTTACGGCCCGCGCAGCGTTTGGCAAGAAAATCGGGACGTGACCAAAACGTTTGTTGACTATGCCTGCTGTCTGACTGAGTCCCTCGGCTTTGAACGCATGAATCCCAAAGATATCGTATATAAACTCGTAGGGCGGGCGTCACTCGATACCGTGCTAGCGCAAACGGCAGGTTTCATCGTCGCCACGGCTCACGTGGGCGCCTGGGACTCGGCTGCCATCCATCTCCATCAGGTGACAGGTCGAGCGGTATTGATTGTGATGACCCGAGAGTCAGATCCTGCCGCTCGCAACTTCCATGATTCTATTCGGCAGCGGCAGGGCGTGGAAATTGCGCATGTGGGGCAAAATGCGTTTGAAGGGCTAAGACTTCTGAAACACCTGCGCAAAGGTGGAATCATTGCCGTTCAGCTCGATCGGCTTCCCGAGTCGAGCCGATCGCTGGAGGTTCTGCTATTCAAACAGAAATTCGAAATCCCGCGTGGCCCATTTCAACTGGCGAGCCTGGCTTCCGTGCCGATTCTCCCAGTATTTTGCGCCAGAATTGGTCATTTCGAATACGAAATTCACGTCAACTCGCCAATTGTCGTCGATCGACGTGCAAGCGTCGATCAACTCTCGTCCGCCGCCCAAGAAGCGATGGCGGCTCTCGAGGTATTCCTCAAGACTTATCCGACGCAATGGTTTCATTTTGGCAACATTGATTCAGGTGTCGGTGTAACCTAGATTCAGACTCTCGCCGAGAGTGCCGCCTTACTATCATGAAGACACAACTCTATATCGGTCAGTCAAGCCTACGGGGAGCATTGGTCAAGTACTCCAATCGCTTCAACTTGCTCGAGGTGCGCGCTGAGCTAGGACGTTTGCCGCGCCCGACGTTGTTGCGACGTTGGAGAGACGAGGTGCCTAGTGACTTCGTGTTTTCGATAATGCTGTCTCGTGAAGTAGGTCGTTTGGGCCCAAATTTCCAGACTGAACTCGAATTGGGCCTGCAGGCTGCGGACTCCCTAAAAGCAAAGTGGATGGTTGTTCAAACCGATCCTACAATTGGCCCCTCACAGCGAAGTCGACAGCGTCTTCAATCGTTATTCGCCCAAGTTGGCGCTGAGGGAAGGAATATAGCATGGGAGCCACATGGCGTCTGGCAAGAGGACGAGGCGCTTATGTGGACCCGCGAGCTCGGAGTGCATTTGGTGCGGGACATTTTTCGAGGTGACACAATTAGCCAGGACATCATCTATTCGCGAATGCCGGGAATTGGTACATCATCGCGTATGAGTGCGGGGGCTCTCGAGAACGCGGCCAATAGCCTCAGTTTGGCCGCCGAAGGATACATAGTCATTGGCGGGGACGCAGCAGGCAAAGCGTCACAGTACCTTCGAGGTCTCATCAGAGACGACGGCAGCATGAGTAGCTTTAGGCAGAGTGATGCGCGGTCGCAAGAGGTATTCGACGAGCTCACGACTGAGGCCTATACCGACGAGTTTGACGATGGCTTGGAGGAGGACTTGCAAGATTCGACGTTTACGTCTGACGACGAGGAGGCCGGTTCCGATGACACGGACGACTCTCTTGAGAACGACAGCATGCCGGATGATGAGGTTTCGGATCCGGACGAGAACGAGGGAGAAAGTCGGCGGTTGTCAAAGAAACGTCAGGGAGTTAAACGCAAATGACCGTGCAGTACAGTGCCGTTGGCAATCAACCCGTTGCCGTTCAGGCAGCTCAAGAGTTTCTCCTCTCTGGAGGTTCTGCGGTGGGAGCGGTGTTGTCGGGATTCTTCGCGGCCAGCGGAGCTTACGCCGGTGTCCTTCTGGGTCCGCTGTCGATATTGGTCGCCGGGATAGGCTCGGGAGTTCGGGCATTCGACGGTCGGTTACGACAGCCGGGCTTGGGCACCAAGCGCCCCAGGGGGTTTCTGAACGATGACGATATTCCGGCGGCGGCCCGAATAGCCGTTCCTCAAGCAATTGCTGCGGCGGTAGTGGCGCACGCCTATGATCGAGGAGGTCCAATTGCCGAAGTTCTCAAACGGGGAATTCGTCAAGCTCGACAAGTGGGCTCCGAAGCGCGAGCGGAGATTCTGCAAAGCATTCGTGGGCAGGGTGCGCGCGTGCTGAGTTCGCCCAGCGTGGCTAGACCATTAATGCATGTTGCCGGTATCAGTGAAGGCGGTCTGCTTACGTCTGCAGATTTGGCCGCAATCTCAGATTTAGACGTTTCAGCTAGCGCACATCCAACCGTATCAAGTTGGTTCGAGGCACCTTGGGCGGACGAAGAAATGAATTGCTCCGCAGATTCCGAAATTGGTTCCGCGTCAGAGGCGAGCGACGACGCTGGCGTAGATCCCTTGGCAGGACGTGCGAGTTCGTTATCGGTAGATTCGCGCTTAATGGTTCTCGTGGCCGTTGACAATCGGGGCGTATTTGCGGGTGTGGCTTACGAATGGACAACCAACGGTATCGCGATTGATGGGTTGGAATTGGAAGCGCCCGCATGTGCGGTGCCCGTTATGCGCGGGATCACGAGAATTGCACCCGGTTGCCCGGTTCCTGCGGCCGTGCCAATTGCGATTCAGGTGGTGTCAGGACAACCTATTGGCATCGTCTGTGACTCGAGAATTCGTCGTTTGGACGAACGCGGAATTGCTCAGTCGCAATATCGAATCATCCGCGATCCAGCAACGCGCGCTGTTACCGCTTCTGGATAGAAAATCAGGCGATCTGTTCTCAAGCACTTCAGTTGATTCTGGCACCGAACCGCTTAGCATAAGCCAAGAGACCAATCTTATCGACGGTTCGGAGGTCTCGAGTGGTGAGCCGCGCCGACACGAAACGGCCAAGTTCAGGCACCCAGAGCCTTCGCTTTTGAACATTTACGTTCTGCCAACGAATGGTTTTGATATTGGAATGCGAGACATTGTTGCCTCGCAACCTGCGCTTGCCCGTAATTTCGCTTCGTGCCATTGGGACGAGCGTCTTTAGCTCGACAGGCTAGAAAGTTCAAGCAAGCCAAGAGGCTTGGGTCTGCGATTTGGCGCCAGGATTGAAGCGGCCGGGTAAGCGGCCAATCATGCACCAACGCGATCGGACTCACCCTATCGTACCGCTCAGTGAGAGAGTGCTTAGAATCGCGACCAAGTTGCGGCAAAATTCCTGTACCTGAGTGAACCCCGAATGCGGCAAAAGGGAGACTTCGTCCATATACCGAGCCCGAGAGAGTTCGACTTGAAGCGCGTGCCATCCTTGATGAGGTTGCCCATAGTGCATTGTCGTAAATCCGCCGCGATACGGGTCATCATGCGCGACCGTCCAACCCGATCGTTTGGCGACGGTTTCCGTAGCATCGATCACCGCGGCGGCAGCCGTCGTGCGGCCGCGTGAACCTGGCACAATGTCCGCGCGCTTGCGACCAACGTCGACACTCCCGTGGCGTCCGCGACTCGGCATTGAATGGGCACAAAGAAGAATTGCGTGTCCGAATTCTCGTCGCCGTGCGTCCATTAGCCGACGAATTGCGCGATGGTATGGGTAATAATATTCGTCGAGTCGTCGGCGCAGTTCATGGGCGGGTAGGGGACAAGGCAACACTCTTTGACCATCCGTTGAGCGGTGCCAGACCAAGCCATGTGGAGCGTCGGTGCCGGTACCCCCTTCGACCGACTCTGAATCGATATCGTCTATGTCGCGATTGAGATCACAAACATAACGGCTTTGTTCGGCGACTACCAGAGTCGCCCCCACGTTTGGGGCATCCAGGAAGAGCTTGTCTACGTACAAATCCGCATCGCGTCCGACCGAACGAACAGGTGCCACGAGCCAGGGCATACAAACCGGATCGACTGCGGTGCCCGCGTGGGGTACCTCTACGATTAGCGGGGAAGCGGCACCATTTGCCTCAACGACGCGAAAACTCACTTGTCCTTGATAACATCTCAGGCTCGTGGATGCGAGCGTTGATGTGCACGATGCACGTGTTCACGGGTAACATGGGTGTAGATCTCTGTCGTTGATATATCCGCGTGGCCCAGCAGCATTTGGACACTGCGCAGATCGGCCCCACCTAGTAGTAGGTGGGTAGCAAACGAGTGGCGAAGTCGGTGAGGATACACATTTCCTCGGATACCCGCCGCCACTGCGTATCCACGCACGATTTTCCAGAATCCCTGTCGCGTCATTCGGCCTCCGCGCGGGGAGGGGAACAAAAACGGTCTGCGTGATGCTTTTTGCAACCGTAATGCTCGCGCCTCGCCCGATGCGTGCAAATAGGCTGTCATTCGCCCGAGAACCGTCTCAGCGATCGGGACCAGACGCCGCTTTTGCCCTTTTCCCAAGACGGTCACGATGCCCCGCTGAAGGTCGATGTCCCCCATCTCCAGGTCGACAATTTCACTCACGCGCAAGCCGCAGGCATACATCATTGCCAACATTGCGCGGTCTCGCAGGCCTCGAGTCGTTTCGGCAGACGGCGCATCGAGCAAAGCCAGCACATCCTGCTCGCTCAATGTCTTAGGCAAACGGCGTCCAATCTGAGGTCGCGCAGTGCGCTCCGTTGGATCCTCGCGAATGAGGCCCTCTCGTAACAAAAAGCGGAGCAGACCTCGAACGGCAGATAAGTGACGCGATAGGCTCCGTGCTCCCAATCCGCTGCGATTGAGTGCGGTTATCCAACTGCTGACAACCGCAAGATCAACCACCTGATCGGCGGTGAAGTGCTTTTCGATATGCGACGTAAACTTCGATAAGTCACGCGAGTAAGCCATCAAAGTGTTTTCCGACAGCGCCCGCTCTACGCGAAGATGAACGAGATAAAGGTCGACGGCCGAATCGAATTGCACCAGCGCAATATAGCTCGTTGCCCGAACTGACGCGCAATATTCGACCAGAACAGGCCTGCCTTGTGTCGGTATTTCATAAGTAAATCCAAGTATTTAACCTCACAATGGCATGGGCCCGCCCGGGACACTCTACCGGTGCACACCGATACACAGCGCATGCAAAATTGCCTACTCGGGGGACAAAGTCATTTGGACCATCGATCGCAGTAGTGGTTCAGGGTCGCTTTGGCGCATCAGCGCCTCGCCAATTAGCACAGCGTCTACTCCCAAATGCGTCAACCTTGTTATGTCTGATGGTGTTCTTATGCCCGACAGGTGAATTCGTGCACGCGATTTTGGAAGACTTTCCAATATTCTCGAAGCATTGTCGGTGTCGACAACTAGCGTATTCAAATCGCGCGCATTTACTCCAATTGTCGAACATCCAAGGTCACTAACCCACGCAGCCTCTTCGGCTGTTGCGACTTCAACGAGGGGCACTAGTTCACGTTCAATCGCAGCGCGATGCAATCTATTCAACTCATCGTGCGACACACAGCGCGCGATGAGCAGGACTGCATCTGCGCCATAGGCGCGCGCCCAATCTAACTGTACCTCATCAAGGACAAATTCCTTGCAGAGGATCGGTAGACCGCAGGCGTGCTTGGCAATCGTAAGGTGCTCGTAGGTGCCCCCGAAGAACCGTTCATCACATAGCACGCTCACGACGCAGGCACCGCCGCGGTCATAAACGGCGGCACGCTCGGCCACGGACAAATGTGAGGAGAGTAAGCCGGCGGACGGTGATTTGAATTTGATTTCAGCAAGCACTCGAATAGGTTGAGGGAGAATTCGTTTTAGATCACAGCGGCGCAGTTCCGGCGGAGTTGGCAATTTCTTCCCACGCATCTTGCTGATTTCGATACGCTTGGTCTCCAGTATTCGAGCAAGTTCCGATGCCATTTACAGGGCACTCACAGCCTGACGTACCGCCGCTTCTCTCCATGTGGTTAGCTTTGCCAGGCCTGCTCCGGAATCGAGTATCTGTTGCATTTGGGCTGCAGCCTCCCGAAGAGGAATTGCCTCCGCTACCACAAGTGCGGCAGCCGCATTAAGCACGAACGCGTCTCTGGACGGATGTGAATTCCCTGCGAGCACCTCCAGAAGGACTTGAGCATTGTAATCGGGACCCGCTCCCGCAATAGCGCCGCGCTCACTGCGCTCGAGCCCGAAGTCCTCGGGTGTTACTTCGAATTCGGAAAGTTCTCCGTCAACGAGCTGGGTAACGTGGGTCGGTCCAAACGGACTGACCTCGTCCAAACCATCGGATGAATGAACCACCCAGGCTTTCACGGTGCCTAGCCGACGCAAAGTCTCGGCGAGTACCGGACGAATCTTGTCGGAAAAAGCCCCGAGCAGTTGATACTTGGCACTGGCTGGATTTGCCAAGGGTCCGAGACAGTTGAACAGTGTCCGCACTCCCAATTCACGTCGCACGGGGGCGGCGAAGCGCATGGCTGGATGATGCGTCGGAGCCAATAGAAACGCGATTCCAACTTCATCGAGTAGGTTCTTGGCCGCTTCAGGTCCCAGATCGATGGGAATTCCAAGCTGTTCGAGCACGTCGGCAGCTCCAGTGCGGCTCGACATGGCTCGATTGCCATGCTTTGCGACACGAGTACCCGCAGCGGCAAGCATGATGGCAGCTCCAGTTGACAAGTTGAGTGTGCGTTGCCCATCCCCCCCGGTTCCGCAGGTATCAACGAGTTTTTCGTAGTGATGCTTGACGGAAACCATAGCCGCCCGCAGCGATTCGGCAGCCGCCGCAACGACGCGCGGCGAATCTGGTTTGGATCGAAGCCCGACGAGCAGCCCTGCAATTTGCGAAGGGCTCCAGAGCCCGGCTAGAATTTCATCGAACGCTTGACGTGCGGTCGCCGCAGATAGGCCCGCAGCAGACTCAATTTCCGTCAATACAGCGGGGAAAGGCAATGTTTCCTTCATAGCGAATCTAACCAGTTGCTTACCAGGCGTATCCCGTTCTGGGTTAAGAATGATTCGGGATGAAATTGGACGCCTTCGATCGGTAGAGATTGATGTCGCAAACCCATAATTTCGTCGGCATCGGTCCTTGCA
>PMCK01000682.1:0-454 GCA_003154095.1 Myxococcales bacterium
ATTGACGAAATTCCAATTGTTTGTGCTTTGGCGGCACGGGCAAGGGGCACGACCGAAATCGCGGACGTTTCGGAACTCCGAGTAAAAGAAAGTGATCGGCTGGCAACAATGGCCGTCGTGCTGCGTGAGTTCGGTGTCGAGTGTGAAGAGCGCCCCGATGGACTCATCATCGAGGGCCGCCCCGAAGGGCCACTCAAGGCAGCTCGAGTCACGAGTCACGGTGATCATCGGATTGCAATGACTGCGGCAATATTGGCGCTCGTTGCCGACGGTCCGACGGACATTGATGACACCGAGTGCATCGCCACGAGCTTCCCGGGCTTTGCCGCGACCCTCCGAACGATGGGGGCTAGGCTCGAGGAATTCTCGTGAAGCGGGTTCGACCCATAGTGGCGATTGACGGGCCCGCGGGTGCTGGCAAAAGCACCGTAACTCGTCGTGTAGCGGAGCGGCT
>PMCK01000682.1:509-3474 GCA_003154095.1 Myxococcales bacterium
AGGGGCAAAGGGTGCAATTGAGTGGCGAGGATGTAACCCTAGAGATTCGCTCGCAGCAGATCAGTGACGGTGCGAGTCGGGTCTCGGCGCTGCCCGGCGTGCGCGCGGCTCTGCTCGAGCTGCAGCGCGGCATCGGTCGACCGGGTGGGGTAGTCGTCGAGGGCCGAGATATCGGGAGCGTCGTTTTCCCGGATTCGGAAGCCAAATTCTATCTCGATGCATCAGCCGAGGAACGAGCCAGGCGCCGCTACGCAGAGCTCAATTCACGAGGTCAAGACGTCAACTACGACACAATCCTACGCGAAGTGCGGCAGCGCGACGAAAGAGACACCAACCGCGCGGTAGCCCCCCTCATTCAAGCACCCGACGCAAAGTACATCGACAGCTCTGCGATGAGTATCGACGAAGTTGTAGACCTGATTGTCAGCGAAGTTCAGGCAATTGCCGGCAGGCTCTGAGACTCGACGCGATGACTGCTCCCGAGAAGAAACTTGACGATTCATCGACGATAATTGACGGGTCCAGCCAGTTGCGAGGCATGCCTCGCAACTGCACGCAGCCCGTCGCAGCCTGCCTTCGATCGTCGCTTGCACGCAGCCGGCCTCCGACTATCGCTTGGGATCGAGGCTTGCGGTTGCTGCGTCTGACATTGCAGGCGAGGCATGCTTCAAACCTGCAGTCCGTCGTTGCATTCATCCTAAGGCGGTTGCTGCGACTGACGGTGCAGGCGAGGCATGCCTCGCCTGCGCCGAATCCGGTAGTCTTTCCCGAGGAATCCGCGAGACCTATCTATTCGTCGTTCCGGCTATTGTGCCTGGGGTTCACGGTTCTCGCGCTCTTCGCCTGCGAACGTAGCGTCGGTAAGCCTCCGGCGGCTCCGCCCGCCAATGTGATTCGACCCGTTGTCTACGTTCCTGCCGATCTCGACCTCGTACTACGCCTCGATGTGAGCCGCTTCCGCCAGACGATGGGCGTCGACCCGGAACAGTCGCTCGAGAAGATGTGGGAGGCCTTCGGAGAGCCTTCGAGCGCGCCGAGCCAGAACTCGATGTGGTTGGTGCCCGCGCTTAGGTCGACTGACACGCTTTGGCTCGGGTGCCGTCTCGGCGTGAAGGGCTGCAAGGACTTTGTGTTCGTGTTGCGCGGAAGATTCGCCAGCGCGCGCGAGACCTATGGCTTTGGACCGGAAAAGAATAAACGCGATCTGGGGGCCGGCTGGTTCAGCTACGATTTTGCCCCCAGCAGTCGCTCCGCGGCCGCGCGCCTGTATTGGCGACCGCCGGAATTGGCGGTCGTTGTGTCGTCGGCCGAGATCGACAGTGCGGAGCGCAGCGTCGAGCACTCGCAGGACACGACGCGACTCGAACCTAGCGAAACCGGCCTGATGTCCCTGAGCGGGCGTTCCAAGGCGCTTGCGGTAGTTCTGCGAGAACGCTCGCCCAAGGCAGCTGACTGGTTGAGTAAGTCCGAGCGCATAGAACTTAGGTTCGAACCCTCGCCAAAAGTCACGGTCGCGACGTTCAGTGTCTCTTTTCTCGATTCATCTCAGGCCGAAACAGCAGCGCAGGCATTTCGGATTCTGATTCTGGCGCTGTCTGGATTCGATAATCGGATCAAAGCCGGTGATATCGACGTCGAACATTTGAACTCGGATGTGGTGCTGCGAATCAGCTTCCCGACCGCTGAGCAAACCTTTCGCGAGAGCACGATCGAAGACAACGCGCCGTAACGGAAAAAGAAATCCGGCGTTCGGCCTAATGTTCGGGCTCCACAATGCGACGGGGATGTAGCCCCCCCGACAATTGCAGTTTGACGAAATGTGGGCTCTGGGGTAGCTCCGGCCACCTATCGGTACGACTCGTGGCTCAACGCTCGCCGAAAAAAAGCGAGCGGTATGCCCTCGATCTTTGCCGAATGTCTGAAGGAAGGACGGATAGAAAAACGATCCATGGCTGAAACCCAACAAAATGAGCCCACCAGCGGCATCGACTCGTTTGCCGCGATGTTCGAATCGTCGGACGTGACGGCAAGCAGTGTCGATCTCGGAGGCGAAGGGCAAATCGTCGCCGGCACTGTCGTTCAAGTTAATCGTGACACCGTCGTCGTCGATATAGGTGGCAAAAGCGAAGGCGTAATAAATCTTGATGAATTTCGCGGAGCGGACGGCAACACTGTCGTAAAAGCCGGCGACAAAGTCGATGTATTCATCGAAAGCCGCGAAAGCGATGACGGCCTGATCTCCCTCTCTAAGGAGAAGGCCGACAAGATGAAAGTGTGGGACGAGATTTCCAGCGCTTGCGAGCGCGACGAAATTATCGAAGGCACGATTAGTCAAAGGGTCAAGGGCGGTCTATCCGTTACTATCCGCGGCGGCGTAAAGGCATTTTTGCCAGGATCGCAGGTCGATCTCAGGCCGATCCGCAATCTCGATAAACTTATTGGTCAGACCTACGAATTCAAGGTCATCAAGTTCAATAAGAAGCGCGGCAACATCGTCCTGTCACGTCGGGTTTTGCTCGAGCGTGATCGCGACGAGATGAAGGCCAAGACACTGCAGAACTTGGAAGAGGGTATGGTGCTAGTCGGCACCATCAAGAATCTGACCGAATACGGCGCGTTCGTAGATCTCGGCGGTATCGACGGACTGCTGCATATTACCGATATGTCGTGGGGTCGCGTCAACCACCCGAGCGAGGTGTTCTCCGTGGGCGATGAGGTCACCGTCAANNGTCCTCAAGTACAACCCGGAGACGGAGCGCGTCAGCCTAGGTCTCAAACAGACCCAGGAAGATCCCTGGAGCCATGCCGAAGAAGCGTACCCAATTGGCAAGCGCGTACACGGCAAGGTCATGAGTCTGACCGACTACGGCGCCTTCGTGGAACTCGAGCCTGGCGTCGAGGGGCTCATTCACGTCAGTGAGATGAGCTGGACCAAGAAGATCAAGCACCCATCCAAGATGATGAA
>PMCK01000682.1:3487-12075 GCA_003154095.1 Myxococcales bacterium
GTCGGTATCGAAGAAGGCGTCGACGGGATGGTACACAAGACCGACCTTTCCTGGACAGTCAAGATCAACAACCCCGGTGACCTCTATAATAAGGGCGATGACGTCGAAGCCATCATCTTGTCTATTAACCACGACGAGAAGAAGGTGTCACTCGGCGTAAAGCAGCTCTGGGACGATCCGTGGACAATGGTTACGGAGAGCTTCAGGCCTGGTACCGTGGTCGAAGAGACCAAGGTGCTCAGCCTCACCGATTTTGGTGCCTTCGTGCGGATCTCAGCGGGAATCGAAGCACTGATACCTCAGAGCGAAGTTCCTCCGGGAGTCGAACTCAAGGTGGGCGAAACCGTCAAGGCGGAGATCATGAACATCGACGGTGTCGATCGACGCATCACAATGTCACTGCGCAATGTCGGCGGCAGTGCCCAGGCCGAGCAGGTTCAGGCACTCAATCGCGAGAAGGTAGCGGGACGCCCCGCCACCCTCGGCGACTTGTTGCGGGAAAAGCTTGGCGACAAGCTAGCCAGCATCGTGCCCGGCACGGAAGACAAGCCCGAGTAATAAAGGCCGGATTTTCCGGCACAAACCAAGCGAAAAGGGGCGCCAATTCGGAAGAATGGCGCCCTGTTTCCGTTAAGCCGTCCAGCGTCTTCGCATCGCTGCGCGGCGGTGCTAGCGTCCGACGTCGCATGTCGGAAGTGATCTGGGCCCCTTGGCGAATGGAGTTTATCGTAAAGGACAAAACTCCAGGCTGTGTGCTTTGTAATTACGTCGACGTAGCGCCTGCCCCTGACAAGTTGGTGCTAGCGCAGCGTCCTTTGGCTTATGTCGTGCTCAATAAGTACCCTTACACGGCGGGACACATTATGGTCGTTCCCAAGCGGCACGTATCGGACCTGGCCGAGCTCGATACGGATGAAAGCGCGGCACTATGGAGCCTGGTTCAGGCGAGCGCTTCCCCGTTGCGACGCTCAACCGGTTGCTCGGGCATGAACATAGGAATGAATATTGGCCGCGTTGCTGGCGCAGGCATTTACGAGCATATCCACGTGCACCTTGTGCCTCGGTGGGAAGGGGACCACAACTTCATACCGGTAATTGGCGACGCGCGAGTCATGCCGGAATATCTGGAACAATCCCGCCAACGGCTCGAAATCGCCTTTACCGAGTTACACGAAGAGGCGCAAAAGTGACGGACGACAACGACACAGCGCATTACTCCGAGTCGGATCCTTTTCCGCGAAAGGGCGGGTGGACCCGCAAACACGTCTTATTTCTCGCCATATCCGCCGCGATTATCTTCGTGCTCGTCGTTGTCATTCACGAGATTTTGCTGCCTTTCATACTCGCCTTGATCATCGCCTATGTGCTCACTCCTTTGGTGGCGTTTTGCGAGCGGCATCGCCTGCCGCGCTCGGTATCGATACTTCTCGTCTACGCGGTAGTCCTCGGATCGCTGTATCAGGGCATCGCCGCGGCGGCCCCTCGGCTCTATCGTGAAACGGCCGGGCTCCTTCGCGAAGGTCCAGCCATGTTAAAGGGCGCGTCGAGCTCGATTGGTCCCAAACTCGACGCCTGGGCGGACAATATGTTCCCCAGCAATGCGGCCCCGAGCGGCACGCCAATCAAACCTCCTGCTCCGGCGCTGGAGGTAAAACCGCAGCCCGATGGCTCGTACGCCGTGGACATTGGCAATGGGCTCGATATCGTTCAGGTTGACAGCAAACGCATGCGGATCGAACCGCATCGCACCGCCACGGAGAATCGTGTGCGCGTGGCGAAATTGATGGCTGACGCCAACGACCATTTCTTCAGCTACCTGAAGGCCAATGGCGGGCAACTTCTGAAAGTGGGGCAGCTGATCGTAGCACGCACGATTCGCAGTATTTTCCTGCTGTTCATGACGCTGATGGTCGCGGGCTATTTGATGCACACGCGGGAAAAGGTTCTCGGATTCTTTCGCTCGCTCGTACCCGAGAGGTCACAACTCAGCTTCGATTGGTTGATGTTTCGTATCGACCGCGGTCTGTCCGGCGTCGTTCGGGGCCAACTCATCATTTGTTGCGTCAACGGGGTGTTGGCTGCAATTGGCTTTGGCCTTCTGCATTTGAAGTATTGGCCCGTTATGGCGCTGATTGCGGCAGTTGGCAGTTTGATTCCGATTTTTGGATCAATAATGACCGCGGTGCCGGCGGTTCTAATTGGATTGACTCAGGGCTTTTTTACCGGCCTTTGGACGCTGTTGTGGATTTTGGGCGTGCACCAACTGGAAGCCAATTTTCTCAATCCAAAGATTATTGGAACGGCGGCACGAATTCACCCGTGTCTCGTCGTGCTGGTATTGATCTCCGGAGAGCACCTCTTTGGCGTTTGGGGAGCGCTACTCGCCGTTCCCACTTGGTCTCTTTTGCAGAGTTTGTTCCAACACTTTCGCTATCTTTCGGTGCCCGGGGCAACGGATACACTGCTGCCCATAGGCAGGCCGCCCTCAGCCAGTTCCGATGGCCCTTCGTCCGGGGCTTGAAGTGACTACGTAGCCGAGCTATAGGCCCCGCGTGGCAAGTTCAAAAAGGCCCGGGAAAGCCCGGGATTCACACACGCCCGGGCGTGCTCAATCCGGCCAGTCCCAAAACAAGGGTAGCCTTGCGGGCAAAGCAAGCGCCAACCCGCCTGCGAAGGCCGTAGTGCCTTCTCCCTGGCGAAGTCTAGGCCTGCGCATTGGTATCCCCATCATTGTGCTGTGGGTCATCGGCGGGATCCTGGCTGGCACTTGGACGTCGACCGTTGGTCGCACCGTGGTGCTTGGAACCCCAGCCCTTTTGACACTGGGCGGGCTCGCCTTGGTGTTCTGGGCCTTGCGACAGACGGGCCGCGCCAAGGCGGTGGCCGGAGTCCTGAGTAATGTCGAGACGGCTGCCGATCGCAAGGTGGCCCTGGACAAGCTGAATCAAGATTTCGGCAAGAAGGATCCGGCGGCGATATTTGCCAAGGCCCAGCTCAAGTTGCAGGAGGATCCTCAGGAAGCCCTGAAGGAGCTCGAGCAAATCGATTTGGGCAAGGTGCTACCGACAGTCGCCGACGAGGCGCGGGCACAGCGTGCGATGATTCATTTGCTGATCGGGCAGGTGAGTATGGCAAAGCCGCTCGTGGAAGGCATCGATCTGAAGCGTCACGACGATGCGCGGGCGCGCGCAATGATGGTCGCAGTCGTGGGCGAGACTTGGGCGCGCAGTGGTCAGGCTAAGCGAGCTGTCGAGTCACTCGAGCTTTATGATCCTGACGAAGATACGTATGAGCAGGTGAGGCCGCAGCTCTGGCGCGCGCGGGCTTATGCTTACGCGTACACGGAGGATATGCGCGGGATGCGACGTGCGCTGAGGCGTCTCGCGGATCAAGATGCACGAATGCTCGCCGGGTTTTTGGGCAAGAAGACCCACCCGATGCTGCAAAAAGAAGCCAAGCGCATGCTCGAGCAAAGCGGCGCGATTCCGCGCAAAGTGGTTTATCAACGGCAGTAGCCTGGGTGGTGGTCTAGGGGGGACCGTGGGTCACGCTCTCGCTCGGGGGGCCTACGCACAGAAAGTTGGGACCCTTCCGGCCTTGACTTTCCGGCTGCCTACCTTGCGCATCGGATGCGCAAGGGCGCCTACGTTATTCTCTCATTGGCTCTTTGAGATGTAGTTCCAAGATTTTCATGGGGCCTACATCCCAACTTTCTGTGCGTAAACCCCGCTCGCTCGGTGTTGACTGCGAGATTGGCCTATCTGTGCGCGCGCCCCTCGACTCCTCGACTCCTTGCAACCACTATGCAACTTCGAATGCGTGCCCGGTCTGAGTAAGTGGTCAATTGCGAGGGAGCGGGTCTGGAGCAATCGGAGCTAGGATGTAGGCTCCTTGAGGGTCTCGCGATAGCGTGGTGAACACGATTAGTGACCAACAACATAGGCGCCCTTGCGCGTCAGACGCGCAAGGTAGGCAGCCGGAAAGCACAGGCCGAAAGGGCTCCCAGCTCCGAGTGCGCAAGGCCCCGACCGAGTTCGGAACGAGTCTAATTCGCGCCGCTCTAAAGATTGGCAACCGTCGCCGTTGCCAGGGTTTCGAGCGCGATCTCTGGCAAGAGTTCTGCTGGAGATACGACCTTCAAGTGCGGTAATTCGGTCTCGATTAGACGTCTTACGAAGCGTCTCGTGTCGGGGGCTGTTATTAGGGCTACTGTGGTTTTGCCCTTGGTTTGCGCTTGTTGCAGGGCTCGGGTGATTGCTTTGACTATGTCTCGGGCGGCGTCGGGGGCTAGGGCTAGGAATGCTCCTGCCGAGGTGCGTGCGATTGAGGTTCGGATGACTTCTTCGAGGCTGGGGTCGAGCATGATTATGCTCAGGCGCGCTTGCCCTTGCGTTAGTTGATGCGTCACCGCGCGCCGGAGGTGTGCGCGGACTAGCTCGGTGAGGGCGAGAGGATCCTTTTCGGTGGCGGGGGCTTGACTGAGTGCCTCGAGAATTGACTTGAGGTCGCGAATCGATAGGCCTTCGTCGACAAGGCGTCGCAGGATTTCACTGAGGACTCCGAGGGACACTGTCTTTGGAATTACTTGCCGGACTGATTGCGGGGCGACCTTTTCTAGTTCGTCGAGCAGCATTTGGGTTTCGGACATTCCGAGGAAATCCGAGGCGCGGGTTTGGAGGTCGGGTAGGACTTTTTCGGCTAGAAATTGCGGCCAGCCAAGCTTCGGCGGGTGTTCGGTAACCTCGATGATGGCGCCCGGAACTTCATGCAAGATGAGTCGCAGGCCTAACCCGGTCAGGGTTGACTCCCGCAGTATTTCGCAAGGGGGCAGGGGGACGCCAAGTTCGAGAAACAGCCGCTCGCGGAGCTGCCCGGCTGCACTTGTTATTCCGCGCTGATTCCCTGGATCGCGTTTGCCATCTTCGATGTAACGTGCGAGGTCCGGTGCCACTTCGAGTGCCCAGGGCACTATGATGGGGACGAAATGGAGATCACCCTCTTGTTTGCCCTGGCGTAGGATTTGACTCACAGGCGTGCTTGGGCGTGCACTCAGGTGGCGGGCCCTTGCCCGTGACGCCCAAAACAAAAGCAAGCCAATCACGAAGAAGGGCGCGAAAGGTAGACCCGGAACCAGGCTGAGCGCCAAAACGAAAACGCTGGACACGAGCAGGGCGCGTGGCGTGCCTAGCAGTTGCGCTCCGAGTTCCGCGCCGAGCGATGTGTTGGGTTCTTCGCTCGCGACGCGCGTTACGAGCACGCCTGCTGATGTTGCCAAGATTAACGCGGGAATTTGCGTTACGAGGCCGTCGCCGATTGTCAAAAGGCCGTAGCGTCTGAGGGCATCGACGGCATCCATTCCGCGCTGGCCCATGCCGATGGCAAGGCCGCCTAGGATGTTTACGAGTGCGATCAGGATGGATGCGATGACGTCGCCTCTGACGAATTTCATGGCACCGTCCATGGCGCCGTAGAATTGCCCTTCGCGTCCCAATTGGCGTCTGCGGTGTTGTGCTTCTTCGCCGGTGATGGCGCCTGCGCGCAGTTCCGCGTCAATTCCCATTTGTTTGCCGGGCATTGCGTCGAGTGTGAAACGGGCGCCGACCTCGGCGACGCGCTCGCTGCCCTTGGCAATGACCAGATATTGGATCAATGTTAGAACCAAGAATACGACGCCACCAACGACGTAATTGCTGCCGACTACGAATTGTCCAAACGAGCGGATCACTTCGCCGGCATTGGCTCTAAGCAGGATGAGACGAGTGGAAGCGACATTGAGTCCGAGACGCAATAATGTCGTTATTAGAAGCAGTGTTGGGAATGAAGCGATATGCAGCGCGTCGGGCACATAGAGTGTGATGAGCAGAATCGACACACTGATGGCCAGGTTCGTCGATAGCAGGATGTCGAGCAGCGGTGTCGGTAGCGGCACGATCATCAGCGTGACGACAGCCACGACGACGCCCGCGAGGGCCGCGTCGAACCAGCCGACTCCGCTCAGGCGGCTTACCGAGGAATTCGGGGTGCCCTTCATTCAGTGCTTTCAGCCTAATGCCCAGTCTGCCCAGATCCCAACAGAACTTTACAAAGAAGGAATCCTTTACCCTATTGTTTGGCGACGGGTCGCCGTTGAATTCTTTACGAGCCGACCGCGAAGGTCGGAATTCGAAATCGCCTTCCCGATCAGGGTTCGGCTCACGCGCTGGCGCGCGGGCCGAGGCTTGGCCTGTGGGCTTTGATACGTTGCAATTGCAGTTTTGCTCCTAAAGAAATAGTGTTTGTGCTGTGTTGCCTGCCGCTAGGCCGTGAGGATCGATTGGACGGCTTTCAAATCCGTAACCACTTCTGTAGGGTGACCAGGTGATGAGTCCGCGCGTGCCGACTGAAGCCCAGGTTCGCTCCTATGCGGGTTCGTCGATCGGGCGTAAACGGAAGCACAATGAAGACGCATACCTGACGGACGACGAACTGGGGCTGTGGGTCGTTGCCGACGGTATGGGAGGGCATGCCGCGGGTGAGGTCGCGAGCCGAGAAGCCTGCGATGCGGTTTTTGGCGTGGTTAAGCGCGGTAAGCAAAAGCTCACGCTCGATGACCCGCCCTCCGAGAATTCCCTGCTCGCTGCCCATCGCCTGCTCGAAGGGGCAATTCAGGCAGCGACGTACATCGTCTATTCCATGGCTGAGCTGGATTTGGGTAAAGCCGGCATGGGTACGACCATCAGCGCCATGATGAAGGTGGCTCGCCTTTTGGTCCTGGCCCAGGTGGGCGATAGTCGAATCTATCGGGTTCGGGCCGGCTATGCCGAGCAACTGACGGAAGATCACACGCTCGTCGGCTGGCAGGTGAAGCAAGGCATCATCACCGAAGCGGAAGCCCGCGTCAGTAAACAGCGAAACGTGATCACACGCGCGGTGGGCAATCGTGACTACGTCCAGGTCGACACGTTTCAAAGTGACTACATGATCGGCGACAGATTCTTGCTGTGTAGCGATGGCCTGCACGGGTATCTGGAGACCGATGAGATTCCGGAATTGATGGCGCTCGGGGGCAATAGAGCCGTTCAGGCGTTCATCGACGTGGCCAATGAGCGCGGGGGCAGGGATAATATAACGGCAATTGTCGTCGAGGTGACTTGAGCTGAGGCGGCGCGAGGCATGCCTCGCGCCTGCTGGATCCGGCGCGGTTGCTTGGGCTGGGAGCGCGCGGTTGCTCGGGGAAGGAGCGCGGCTCGACGTTTTCCTTGATTGCGCTCGACGGATTAAGCCAGCAGCGAGGCATGCCTCGCTGCTGCCCTGGCGCCCCCTAACTTCAGGAAAAGGAACCGATTTCTTGGCCCGAGGTCCCGTGCTCCGTTAGGGGGGATAGACCAGCAAAGCGCTGCCCAAGGAAACCAGCATGAAAGCCAAACGCATCGGAGTCGTGATGGGGGGTACTTCCGCGGAACGAGAAATCTCGCTGCGAACGGGTCGAGCAGTGGCACGGGCCCTCGAGAAAGCCGGGCATGACGTGGTGCGATTGGAAATAAGTTCGCAGCTGCATGCGCTTAAGATGCTCAGTGAGGCGAGGCTCGACCTTGCGTTTCTGGCACTTCACGGACGGCTCGGTGAAGACGGCTGCATTCAGGGGATGCTCGAGCTTCTCGGCATTCCGTATACCGGCTCTAGCGTCCTCGGTAGCGCGTTGGCGATGGATAAGCTCAAGGCCAAGGAGCTTTTCCGCCTGCACAACGTCCCGACGCCGCCCTATTACGTTTATGAAGGCGACTCGAACCACGACGCCATCGTCGAGTCCCACGCTTCTTTTGGTTTTCCCGTCATGGTCAAGCCGCGGCGCGAAGGGTCGAGTATCGGGCTACAGCGAGCCAATAGTTTAGATGAGTTGGTCAGCGCGATTCGCGTCGCACAGGCTCACGACAATAGCGTTCTCGTCGAGCGATTCATCAAGGGACATGAAATCACCGTCGGCATTCTCAATGGCAAAGTGCTCGGCGCTTTGGAGATTGCGCCCGCAGAGGGCGTATTTGACTATCAAGCGAAGTATCAGTCGAGCCATACTCAATACTTCATTCCGCCGAGACTCCCCGAAGCGCTGTGCGGCGGAGTGCTTCAACTCGCCCAGCATGCAGCCAAGGCATTGGACGTCAGCGGTGCGGTGCGCGTGGATCTGATTGTGTCCGAAGGGAACAACGAGTACGTGCTCGAGGTCAACACGTTACCCGGCATGACGGAGACGAGCCTCTTGCCGAAGATTGCGGAGGCGTCGGGTCTTAGTTTCATCGACCTGTGCGAGGCGATTGTCGAGAGTGCTCGCCTGCATGTAAGTCAGCCTCGACATGTAAGAGAAGCCGCAGTGCTGCCGCTGGCAGCGCCGAGCGAGCGTCTTACTGGCACGGGCTAGCGGCTCGAATCTGCGGGCTCGGGTGCCAGTGGTAAGGGTGCCGAGCGACGGGTCTTGACTCCCGATTATGTGCGGATTTGCGCGGGTTTGGCGGCAAGTGGTGGGTCCGCGGCCAATTTATCGACATGGCTTGCGCCTCGAGGGGGCGCAGACTAACCTTCGCCCCTCTTTTCGGTCCCCATCGTCTAGCCCG
>PMCK01000527.1:0-6388 GCA_003154095.1 Myxococcales bacterium
CGCACAAAGGCCTATCGTGCTAAAGGCGGCCAGCATATAGAAGCGCGTTCCACATGCCATACCGATGGCCATCACCAGAAAGACGAATGCGACGTCCCGCGCTTCTTTCACTGCGTGCCTGAACCGAACCACCGAGAGGGACCCAACCATCGTAAATGCACGAGCGATATTGCTGCCGACAATCAGCATAACGAACGCAACCACGATTCCAAAAAGCACGAGTGTGTGCACGAAGTTTTGTGAATACGACACTCCTCGGTGTGTAGCGCGATAGATCCAACCAACGAAAAGCGACAAAACGAGGCTCAAGAAGAACACCGTCGCCACATCCAGCAACGTAAAGCTTGTCGACAGATCTCCAAATCGCTCCATTTCCTTGATCAACTCACCCATAGACGTTCTCCTTGTGCTCCATACAGTTGTAAAGCCGATTCTTGCCCACCGCGAGCGCCGCACAGTACTTACTCATGCGGTTGAGGTTGCACTGATGCTTTGCCAGGAGCGCGACCAGCCATCGCGGTACGCGTTCATTGACCTTGACCTCCATCAGCACCCAGTCTAGTGGAGCAAAGTGCAAATTCTTAGCATTCTGGTTGACCTCGAGCGCGTGGGTTCGCCCCCGAAGATGCATGTCAAAGGTCAATCGCATGCCTCGCTCATAACGGCCACCGACGAAAGCGCGCCGCCGATAGCTAACAATAGCACTCGGCTTCAAACGCATGGCTCTAATCATGTAGGCGATTTCCGAGGCGGTAGCCGTATCGCGAGCATCAAGGCCCTCGGGGATTTCGTCGCCTGCACATAAACGTTTAGCCTGTTCCAGTGGCAGGACGATGCGCCGCTTCTGCGTCGTACGGTTGTATCGCTGCTTGATCTCTACGAAACCGGTGTCGACCGTTTCGATAGCCTGTCCGGGAGATACGTAAATGCGCAACCTGAGCTTACGCCTGAATTTTAGGCCGTCAATCTTTGAACGATACGCTGCATAGTCGGGACTATCGTAGTAAAGGCTAACGATGCGGTAGAAGCCATCTATGTCGCCATATTCGTCGGGTTCCATGAAGTGAACCAAGTCCGCTACGAGCGCACGGTAGCGTTCAGCCTGTATAAAGTATTTCAACTCGTAGCGATTAAATACTTTGATCATGGTGCCGCATCTTGCCCAGGCACGTCCGGTGCCTTGATACGAATCTCTGGCGCAAAGCCAAGCGAACCTTTCACCTGCGCAGGCTCCACACTCACTTGAACCCATTTGGATTGCGCTTGAGGATCGAACTGCAACTCGAGTCTCTGCTGGCTGTTCTTCAAGAACTGCAGGCGCTGGTGGTGACCCTCGTAGTCGAACACTACAGTTACCGGAAAGGCCAATTGTGGAGCGCGGCAATCAACGACCACGGTAACTGCGCCATGTATGTTTCCGTCGGTAATGAAATGCGACTGGTGAAGCTTCACCCAGCCGTCTTCGGCGGGCTCCACAAATCCAAACGGCGCACGTCCGATGAAGGCTCGCGGCAGATCGGGATAATGACGCAACGCTGTCTTTATGGTTTGCACGTCGGGCGCCGACAAGCCGTCGAAGTTGTCGCGATGCATACCTTGCTGGATGAGCCAGACCCGGTCTAGCTCGGGTGTCGTGTAGCCCCAGGCCAGCAAGGATATCAGCAACAGGTGAGCCGAAACCAAAAACACAAATCCAACACTGGGGCGACGTCCGAGTTTTCTGCTCATGACGCTTCTCCGTTCAAGAGTTGCGTCGTTCTGATCTCGAGATCGGCCCAACTCGCCACTCCCAGTACGTCTTTACGGATTGTAACCAAATCACCCGGCGCTAGCTGCTCGCTAATTCGGCCAAGAATTTTTTCCCGCCGCCCTTGCTTTTGAACGGTTTGCTTACAGCCAACCGCAAAGAGACCCTCGCCATTTATGTGCGCTCTGCCGCTGTACCACTCACTCGCGCCATCAAGGCTCACCCCCACGTTATCACGCAATAGTAAGAGCCGCTCATATTGCACGGCTGACGCGTCGTGGACGAATAGTCCTCGATTTCCGCCCGCAAGCACTACGTCGGAGAGACTCAATTCACTGTGCTGATTGACTGAAATACCATCGCCCGACCAAGCGAGCAATTTGGAGTTTCGCACCGTAGCCTGCGAACCGGTGAGGCTTATCGCATCTCCAGCCACTTTTATCACACTGACGTCATTCAATTGGGCAGTCGAATACCCAATTTCCAGAGCTTTGTAGGCGGCGTCTCGAATAACGACACTATTTAGTGCCAGCTGCTGCGTTTCCGCAACGTGAAGCGCGACGGTCGACTGCGCATTTTCGCTAAACGTGCAGTGATTGACGGTAATTAAGGCGGTGTCCTGAATGTTGACCATCCCAGGCCAAAACGAAGTGGACGAACTTGGTCGAGAGCCGCCCCGAAAGCGGACATATTCGAATCGGGAACCCGTCGCAGCAGGCCCCTGAATTGCGATTCCTCCCCATGCGCGATCGCGTGCCTCGAAGCTGATCGGGAGCTCGGAGCTTCCGCGGGCTTCGACCCTTCCCGTGAAGATTAGAGAAACGCCGGAGGCAAGGCGAACAGTCGTGCCGGGGGCAATCACTACGGACTGATTGGGGGCAAATGTCTTGGTTTCGAGCACTTCGACGACGCCGGGGCCCAATGCAATCGTCTGCATGGGCTGCTTTGCGTAACACCAAGGGTGGGGCGACTGCTGTCCGGCTTCGTCACGGTAGTCGTCAGCGCAGTGGATTGGTTTGCTGGTCGCGATCTCGGCTTGCACCTTCGGCTCCGCCAAGAATCGAAAACTCGCGTCCGTTACAAGACTCTTCGCGTAAACACTTGCACTAACCGGTGCACAGCTAGCGGATTCTATGAAGAAGCGATAGGTTCTAGGATCTGAAACCGCGCGAACTCGGCCTCGATGTGCCTGTGGCGGTCGGGGCTCGAAGCGAGTGCCGGGGTAGAGCTCGACAGAGGCCGCGATGGAATCGCCGTTGGGTGTGGACGCCCCGAGAGCGCTATCTTGGTCCAGTTCGAGCGTTCCAGTCAGGTTAGTGTCTGCAAAGAGACGCCATCCGTCAGGATGGCAATCTGGCGGCCATTGTGCGCTCACTCCGGTTACCGCGTAAGCAGAGTTGCCACCGAGCGCCACATCCAGTCGAGCTGCGTTGACAGCCTTTTGCCTGGTCTTCTTACTCGCTGATGTCAAAGCCGGATCTACGCTCAGTACCGCCGAGCAATTCTTCTCTTCCAACGCATCGGTCAAGTACCGGTGGCGCACGTCGGACTCGAACAGCCGCGTTTCAGTGGCAATGTTCTGCAGTCCGCGACTCATTGGCCGCAATAACTGCGAATAATACGGATTGATACCAGGCAGCAGATGGTTGGCGTCCCAATACGGATCGCGAGCTTGTTCCGGTTCCAATTTGTCCAGAAGCGCATGGCTACGACTGCGCATGGATTCGGGGGAACCTGTTTTGTGCAATAGGTCGTACACAATGCGATTGCGTCGAGTGAGGTAGTCGGGCAAAAGCTTCAGTCGAAGCAGCAAAGGGTTCTCGGTGCGATTGAACTCGCGTTCATGTTTGCAACCATGAAAATTCCAAGCAATCGGTTCGAATCGACCGCGGTATGGGTCAAAGTAGAGTTTGTGGTTTTCACTGAAATCGTGCTGATTGCAACCAAAGGCAACATCCAGAGCATCCAATGTCGCAAATTTGTCGAGGTCGAGATTCCGCTCGGCGTAGTCGGCAAATTTCCGCGTGCTCGGCGCATTGATTGCCTCAATAAGAGCTTCGAGTTCCTGACGCTCCCCAAGCTGCTGGTGAACCCCTTGCACAACTTTGGTAAAGTATTGTGCCGATTTGAACAGGTTGCTGATCCCGGTATTCGCGTCGATGGGGGCGTCACTTCCAGAGTAAATGCTACCTTGAGGTCTCTGGGCGCGACGCAGTAGCCCCTCGTCGGGTTGGGCCTCGAAGTAGTAAACGCCCATGTAAGACTTATTCAAGAGCAACCTGAAGGGGAAAAAGTCGGGCGTTACCAAACCCAATTCGCGAGCTATGTCTAGAATGATCTGCTCTTGTACTGGGACTGCATCCGGAGAATTGACGAAATTGAAGGTATTGAGGCCCTCGAAGACTTTCCCATCCTTCACCCGCACCTTCCAGGAGTTTTGAGGATGGCTGTAATGCCAATGCTTGCCACCGCGATATCGAACTAGAACGTCTTTATCGCGACTGCCTTTGACGAGCTGTCCATCGACGTAGTCCACCACCCCGTCCTCGGAAGCCACTCGACTCGCCAACTGGTCAAGCTTCTCCTCTCGAACAACTAGTCCATACGTGGAGAGAGCCGACTTGTGCTGCGGCTCCGGCATTATGAGTCGATGCCAATCCTCTACCAGCTTGTCATGAAGATGTAGCTGAAACAGGCGAATTGTGAGTGGTTCGTCCGCCTTAGCCTCGGCTCGATGTCCCGCATACGCCACCAAAGCGGCAAATGCATACCAGCCGCACAGCAGCAGCGCTGGAAGTGAGAGAAGAAATGCAGAAGGAAAACGAATCCTCAACAGGCGCTGAGTCATTCCAGGTTGGCCCCATTGGGGCCCGCGGATTAGGCGCCTTCTAAGCAGCCAATCATACAGGCGCCGCACGAATTGAATGCCGCTGGCATCAGTCATGGGGAAAAGCCCAACCTAGTCACAGCCCAAAAAGTAAAGGCGCTAATCAACGCTGCGCCCGGCACCGTCAGAATCCACGCCCACACAATCCGGCCAGCCACGCCCCAGCGAACTGCCGACGCTCTGCCTACTGTTCCCGTGCCAACGATTGAACCGGTAATTGTGTGCGTGGTGGATACGGGAATTCCGAGACCTGTTGCCAGAAATAGCGTGGCCGCCCCACTGGCTTCCGCGCAAAAAGCGCTGACGGTTGTTAATTTACTAATGCGCATGCCCATGGTGCGCACGATTCGCCAACCGCCTGACATGGTGCCCAAACCCATCGCGGTGAAGCATGAAACAATTACCCAGATGGGAACGTGCGGCTTATGCCCGGGGAGCGTGACCTGATGGCCCGTCGCAATCAACGCCGCCGTAATGATGCCAGCCGTCTTTTGCGCGTCGTTACCACCGTGCCCGATTGAATAGAGTGCCGCCGAAACGAGCCGCAATGGCCGAAACATGCGACTGATGTCGGAAGGTGATTGGTAACGTATGATAAAATTCAAGAGCCGGATCAAAATGGCGCCCAAGAAAAGCCCAATCATCGGGGATGCTAGAATGAAGATGCCCGTGCGAATAAATAGCGGCGCGTCGAGTGACCCTATACCGGCTTTGGCAACAGCGGCTCCGGCTAGGCCGCCAAGCAATGCATGTGAAGACGACGTTGGCAACGCCCACCACCAAGTGAGAAGGTCCCAAACGATGGCGCCAACCAGACCCGCTCCTACCAATGTCAACGAAACGACGTTTGCGTGGACACCGTTGGCAATATTGCTGGCAATTGTAGTTTCGAAGAACAGGAAGGCTACGAAGTTGAAAGTTGCCGCCCACACAACAGCTATGCGTGGACTCAAAAGCCGGGTTGACACGACCGTCGCAATAGAATTTGCGGCGTCATGAAAGCCGTTAATGAAGTCGAAAGCGATCGCGAGAACAATTATGACAACCAGTGTTTCCATCACGAATACTCGAGAGCAATGCCTTCAAGAATATTTGCAACGTCTTCACAGCGGTCGGTAGCTGCCTCGAGATTGTCGATGATGTCTCGCCATTTAAAAACGGCCATGGCATCAAATTCGCCTTTAAACAAGGTAGCAAGCCCTTGTCGGTAGTCGGAATCCGCATCGTTTTCGAGTCGATTGATCTCGACGCAGAGTTTGAGCATCTCTTCAGGTTGTTTGACGTTTTGCAGTAGGCGGACGGCCTTCTCAGTGGCCTGCGTAGCTTGCAAGAGCACCGAAGCCAATCCGACGACGAATGGCGGGGCCGTCCTAATTTCATACAATGCCAGGCGATCGGCTGCTGCTTCGGTCAAGTCGAGCACATCATCCAACGTACTGATGAGCGCATGAATGTCCGCTCGATCAAGCGGTGTAATCCAAGTCTTGTGCAAGCGAGCGATTGTATCGTGCGTGATGGTGTCGCCTTCAGCCTCGATACTGCGTACCTGCTTGGAAATCTCCACTACCAGGTCTGGGCTGTGCAGCGCCTGCACGAATAATTCCGCGGCACGCACGACACACGTCGCGTGTTTCTCGAACGCATCGTAAAAAACGCGATCCTTTTTGGATGAAGTCAGGCCAAACATAGTGCCGAGTCTCCTGGGGCTACAGTGTGGCCTGAAGCTGCCCGGTTACGCAGGTGTTACTGATCGC
>PMCK01000527.1:6411-10404 GCA_003154095.1 Myxococcales bacterium
CCGAGTGTTCCAAATCCGTATCGAGCCATTCTGCGCGCAGCGAGGGTTGAAGGTCGACGGGCCCAGCTGGAAAACGATATGAGGCTACTGCCCAGTAAGCCCCAAACTTCTTTGCCCCATATAACGTGTCATGGTCGACTCGCGTGCCAAGCATGCCTTCGGTGCGAAGCATGAGATTCCAGCGCGAGAAGGTTACGTCAGCACTGAACGCATCACCACTTAACCAGGTTGCGGAACGCGGAAAATTGGGGTTTTCCGGATTGGGAAGCAGGTACTTGCTCCCGGTCAGAAAGGGATTCAGGTACGTTTCAGTCTTGGGAAAATCCACCCAATCAGCACCGAATCGTAAACCTTTGATGGGATACGTTTCGGCGCGCGCACCCACCGCCCCTATCAATGAGGCGTTTTCGTCGTGGGCGTGACCGCGGAACAGGCCCAAGGCCAAGGTGAGGTACTTTGGCTTGGAGAGCGGCGAAACAACGACTTCCGCGCCAATGTCGCGCCCGGCAAAACCCATGCCTTTCGTCAGGTTGTCAGCGTCACCCATTTGGGTGAATTCGAATTTCGCTACTGGATCGAGTTCGAGAATTGAATAGGGTAGTTTCAGAACGCCCACCAGGAAATGCAAATGCTTCGGTATTGGTCGGAGGGCGACGTAGGCTTGCTTAATCGACTGCTTGCCGTTGGCATGTTGGAATTCGGCAATATCCAACAGGAGTTTATATCCGACGTACTTGGAAGGCTCTGCTCCGATGCGCCAGAACAAGCGATTGACGTACCAGCCATCGTTATGATGCATCAGGTTCTCCTCCCCCAATTTATAGTTGGGATCCGGATTGGAGCTATCCCCAAAGGATTGTCGGTAATGCGCTTGCAGTAAGAACCTGAATGAAAGCCCGGCGGCTTTCAGCTCATCTTGACTGTCACCCCACGGATCACCCCACTCTACCTCGCCGTCCTTGTCCTTGCCAAATTCTGGCGCCTTTCGCCCTTTTTTGCCCTTCTTGCCTTTCTTCTCTTTCTTGGTTTCTGAATTGGTGATTGGAGGCAACGGCGGCAAGTCTGCATACGCGGTTGCCCCGGGAGCCGACGGCACGGCTGTCGTTGCACCGAGATCAGCTTGGGGTGACAGGGCCGGTGCGGTTCCACTTCCGGTTGTCACTGGAACCGCGGGTGCAACGCCGGATGTCGCGGCCGAAGGCGCCACGGGCGCTGCTTCTACTGGCGCTGTCGATGCCCTCGGGTCTGTAGCAGACTCCGGCGTTGGTGCTTGCTGGCCATACGCGGTAGCCGACAACGACCATGCCGCGATGAGAAATGGTAGTTTTGGGATTATGCGTGCGCTGTTTGTAGGCTTCATGCAGTTCCTGTTTGGGTGATCATACCGTTGGCGGTTTCGACGCCTTTTAGCGTGGACCACAGGCTCATCATTCAGTGTCCATCTAGCAGTAATAATTGGAAATCTGAACACTATTCCTCACTCTGTCAGGAATAAAAAGGACGTCTCTTGCTAACGGCTGGACTTGGAATCAGTTGTAGGATGCTCGAGAGGTGCGACACCGACGACCGCCCGCAACTTAATTTTTCACGCAAATTCAGCGGGCGCAGCCTCGCAACTTCCTGTCGTGACGCTAATTGTCTGTGTCGCTGTTGGGATTTGGGTACCACCTGGCTTGTTTGAGCCAAAGGACGGGTTTGTCCGTTATATTGCCGATGCTATCTACGGCTGCAAATTTGAACTCGCAATCCATTGCATACCAGTCCGGCTGTGCGTAGGCTTTCTGAAAGACGTTCTTAACTGCCGTCAGTGCTGCACCAAGCTCGGCAACCTGCGCATTCGACAAAACAGTCGTCATGCCTGCGGGTAGCGGTTGATTGGTGTGTGAAATATATACAATTGGCGTACCCGCAGCGCCAACATAGTAAAGGAGCTGGTCGGACGTGACCCCGGCTGGCAGCGCTACGATAGCGTTGTCACCACCATAGGCCGTGTTGATATAGTAAGCTGGCGAGTCCGATTGCTTTAGGTCGTAGGGATTAGCCGTGATAGCCACACCGTTGGCAACTTCATCGATGTATTTGTGGTGAACGAGCAGCCCCATCCCAACCGACTTTTGGTCTACGCCGTAGTAGCTGCGCTCTTCAAACGTTCTAAATAGCCAGGCTGTTGTGTACGTCTTTCGAATGCCGTCCCAAACGTCTTCCCAATTGGAGGGGTCGCCCGACTGTGAATTGTAGCAGCCGGCGCATGGAAATGCGGCAAGGTCCTCACTATTGGTACTGGTGCGAAAGCGCATTATGATGGGTTTGCCGTCCGTACCCGTGTAGTTCTGCGTTATCTTGGCTTTCATCTGGTTCTGAAAGTCTGGGTCGAGCTGACCTTTCATCATGGCGTTGCGCAAATCGCGGAGCGTTTCTTCCCGAACAATCGGGTCCGTCGTAAAGTTGATGGCCTGACCCGTCGTGATGTCCACGTTATTCAGGTAGCCATCGATCATGTCGTAAAAGCCGTTGTCGCGCATGAACTTATCGTAGTAATAGATGGGAACGGCAAAAGCCTTGGCGAGGGGTATACCGCTGGTTTGCGCCATGACCGAGTAATTGGCCGACTTGCCTCCGTATGCGTAGACGGCTTTGACGATTAGGCCCCGCATATCCGCTTGCTTCGTGCTGGAGTCACTATTCTGCGCGACATAATTGGGCACGAGCGCCTCAATGTCCTGAATGCGCGTCTCGGTCAAATCAACGGGAGGCAAGGTCACGGGAGCTGGCTTGTGCGCCTCGAAGTAAGCTTGACCCACATTTTGGTCTACGGGTGCGATGTCATAATCGTCAGCGCCCACCGTCAACCGGACCCACTGATTCTGGTACTTGAGCAGCGTCGCGTTCTTTTGGGCGTCTCGGAGACCCATGTTCGGCGTCTTGCGATTGTTTGCTAGTACATTGATGTGAGATAGGGGCGACTGGAATTGTGCTGTGATGATGCCCGCAACCACGCTAATGTCATTGGGGGCCTCATCAAGCACTACGATGGCGTTATACGGAATGAATTCACCCGAGTTGACCTGGTTTGCCGTTAGGAATGTGAGCACGCCCATGGCCGTCGCCCTGACGAGGGGCTGGTAGTCAGTCTTTCCGTACAGATCCTCCGTGGTAACCACCGGGATGCTGAGATCCAGCTGATTTGCGACGCTCGCGAGTGTGTCGGATGTCGGGTGAAATACCAGCGCCGAGCGGAAGAAGGCCTTTTCGGGAGTTATCGTGTCGAAGACCTTCTTTATCATGGCGGGGGTAGAGGTGTCGTACGCTGCTAGCTCCAGTGCCCAGACGTTGGGCTTGTCATAGTAACTGATGGAACCAAGCATGAACCGCCGATCTGCGCCCCCGTAGTAGTTGTTGTTGAAATTTGAATTGTTGATTACTCCCTGGATATTCGCGGAGCAGAACTCAACGTGCAGCGGGTACCTAACGCTGTTCTGGAAATACAACCTTGTGTTGTTCGGCGCCTTGAGGTCCTGGGTATCGATGACGTACTTCATGGCACTTACGCCCGGAAGCGTCACGTCCAAGGGCAACGCGGCCAGTGCGTCGAAATCGCTCTTGCAGCCAATTTCCGACAAGTAGTCAGGCACATTGGGGTCGTCGAAAGTTGGGGTGCAAGCGTTCGTCGTGCCTGCGTCTGCGGCGCCCGCATCTGCCGTGCCCGCATCCGTCGTGACGCCGTCGGTGGGCTGGATTTGACAGTTGCCGCTGTCAATCACCGGTTGGGGAGTCGCGCGCGCTGCGTCTGGCGTCTTGCTATTGGAACAGGCGAACACCAGCCCCACGAGACCTGCAACCAAAGTGATTCTCAAAAGTTTCGCATGGCTCCACGTATTCATGGAAACTCGGGGGTGCGGAGTGGAACTCTGAATGTCATTACCCATTGCTGAGTCTGCGAAGATTGAGGGCCTGCAATTTCGAGAAACCAAAGTACCGCGAAGTTCCACAATC